>JBEKZJ010000077.1:0-26145 GCA_049509995.1 Occallatibacter sp.
CGATTCCAAACTCTGTGGCCGATTGCTCCCCGCCCTGCATCTGCTAGAGTGAGGGGTGGTCCCCTCGCTCGAAATCCTCTGTGCAAGAGGGCTCGGCGCACACCGACGGGGGCTCGTTGACAACCCTCCATGCCCCACGACCTGCCCAAAGCCTACGACCCCACCGCCATTGAAGATCACTGGGCCGAATACTGGGTGCGCGAGAACCTCTTCGCCCAACCCACGCCCGCCCCGGATGCAACGGCGAATCCTGCCGCCGCGCCGCTAGGCGAGCCCTTCACCATTCTGCTGCCCCCGCCCAACGTCACCGGCACCCTGCACATGGGACACATGTTTCAGCACGCGGTGATTGATATCCTGATCCGCTGGCGCCGCATGTCCGGCCGCCGCGCCCTCTGGCTCCCCGGCACCGATCACGCCGGCATCGCCACGCAGATGATGGTCGAGCGCCAGCTAATCGAAGAAGGCAAGAGCCGCCGGCAGCTTGGCCGCGAAGCCTTCATTGAGCGCGTCTGGGAGTGGAAACGCCACTACGGCGGCGCCATCCTCAGCCAGATGAAGCGTCTCGGCGCTTCGGTCGATTGGCAGCGCGAGTACTTCACCATGGACGACCATCTCTCCGTCGCCGTCCGCGAAGCCTTCGTCCGCCTTCACGAGCAGGGACTCATCTACCGCGGCGCATACATCGTGAACTGGTGCCCTCGCTGCCAGACCGCCATCAGCGACCTCGAAGTCGTCCACGCGGAGCAGAAGGGCCATCTTTGGGAGATTCGCTACCCGGTCCTCGACGCGCAAGGCCAGGAAACCGGCGAGTTCGTAACCGTCGCCACCACCCGCCCCGAGACCATGCTCGGCGACACAGCCGTTGCCATTCACCCTGAAGACGAGCGCTACCTGCATCTCCACGGCAAGAGGCTCCGCCTGCCATTGATGGGCCGCGAGATCCCCATCGTCCTCGACGAGTGGGTCAGCCGCGACTTCGGCACCGGCGCGGTCAAGGTGACCCCGGCCCACGACCCCAACGACTTCACCCTGGGCCAGCGTCACCATCTGCCCTCCATCAACGTCATGGACGAGACCGCCCACATCAACGCCGAAGGCGGCGCCTACGCCGGCCTCGACCGCTATGTGGCCCGCAAGAAGATAGTCCGTGACCTGGAAGAGCGGAAGCTCCTCGCGTCCATCAAGGACTACACCAACAACGTCGGCCATTGCGACCGCTGCAAAACGGTCGTCGAGCCGCGCCTCTCCACGCAATGGTTCGTCAAAATCCAGCCCCTCGCCGACAAAGCCATCGCCGCTGTCAAGCCCGGCCCCGACGGCAAGAAAGCGATCCGCTTCACCCCCGAGCAATACGAGAAGACCTATCTCAACTGGATGGAAAACATCCACGACTGGTGCATCTCGCGCCAACTCTGGTGGGGCCATCGAATTCCCGCCTGGCACTGCGCCACATGCCACAAGATCACCGTCGCCCGCGTCGATCCCACCGCCTGCGCCCACTGCGGCTCGGCCCAGATCACGCAAGAGACCGACGTCCTCGACACCTGGTTCTCCTCCGGCCTGCTGCCCGTCTCCGTCTTCGGCTGGCCCAAGATCCTGGGGGCCCCAGGTCTACCCGCCGCGGCGGGTGAGACCTGGGAAGAGAAGGGAAACCGCGCAGATTTTGACGCCTTTTATCCCACCAGCCTGCTCGTCACCGGCTTCGACATCCTCTTCTTCTGGGTCGCCCGCATGATCATGCTCGGCTGCTGGTTCTCGGCCGAGGTGCCCACGCCCGACGGCAGCCCGCGCCCGCTTGCCGAATCCGTCCCCTTCCGCGAGGTCTACATTCACGCCCTGGTCCGCGACGCCAACCGCGTAAAAATGTCTAAGACCAAGGGCAACGTGGTGGACCCCATCGAGATCGTCAAAACCTACGGCACCGACGCCGTCCGCTTCACGCTGGCCTCCATGGCCTCGCCCGGCACCGACATTGCTTTCAACGTAGCCCGCACCGAAGGCTACCGCGCCTTCGCCAACAAGATCTGGAACGCCGCGCGGTTCCTGTTCATGAACGTCGACCGCGCAAGAGAATCTGGGATCGAGATCGACCTATCCGGGCTAAGCGCGGCGCTCAAGGCTGGCCACGACAACTACGTTGAATCGCGATGGATTCTCTCCAGGTTGAGCAGAACCGCAGCATTGGTGAACACGTCGTTGAGCGAAAACCGCTTTGACGAAGCTGCCAGCCTCGTTTACCAGTTTTTCTGGGGTGACTTCTGCGGCTGGTACCTGGAAATCGTCAAGCTCCGCCTTGAATTCGACGAGAAAATCGACATTATTTCGCGCACAGAGGCGCTAAAGAAACTGGTCGCGGTCTTCGAGGCTGCACTGCGGCTGTTATCGCCATTCATGCCGTTCCTCACCGAGGAGATTTGGCATGCGCTCTATGACCAGCATCCTCCGCAAAAGTCCATCGCACTCACTCGTTTTCCTGTCGCAGAAGATGCGCGGTTTGATGAATCTGCCATCGCCGACATGGAGACGCTTCAGGAGCTGATCGTAACTGTTCGCTCCCTGCGCAAGGATCTGGGCGTTCCCGAGAAGGAGGCGGCTGCGATCCGGCTGCACTCTGCCTCATCGGCGGCTTTGCTGGCAGAGGGCAACTTCGACATTCTTGAAAAATTGGCGCGCATTTCAGACGTTCAAGTCGTCTCAGAGCGGCTCAGCGGAGCGAATGCCCGCAGCGGAGTGCATTTCGACGTCGCCGTTGTCTACGAGCGCACCATCGACGTCCCCGCCGAGCGCGACCGTTTGACAAAGGACATCGCCAAGTACGAAAAAGGTCTAGCAGCAGCCGAGCGCCAGTTGAGCAATCCGAGCTTTCTGATAAAGGCGCCGGCGCAGGTAGTGGAAGGGCTCAAAAAGCAGCAGGCCGAAACCCGCCTGCTCCTCGAAAAAGTCCGCCGCGACCTCGACGCACTGCCGCCCGGATAGCGGATCGAGAGTATGCTTCATAGGTTGGCTTTGATTGAATGGTACGGGCGTTACAGGCTGCGGAAAAACTCGGGATTTCGTGCGAAATCGGCGAAAAGCGTCCCTCCGGGGCTAAAGCCCGCGTTGATCCTGTTGGCTTTATGCGGGGGTTGAAACCCCCGCCTCCCTCCGGATCGTTTAGCCCCCGAGGGAACGTATTTTCAGCTATGGACCTTCCCTCAGCGGCTAAAGCCGAACCCGTTTGGTTGCTGCTTCCACGGCACGGCTAAGGCCGTGCCTTTTCAAAGCAACTGCATAGCGGACTTTGGGTAGAAAGAATTATGGACTGGAAGAGCAGCCACATCGACGCATTGCTGGAGCGGGCCCTGGTGGAAGACCAGGCCGCGCGCGACTCCACCACCAGCCTCACCATCGACCCCAATCTGCGTGCCACGGCCTCCATCGTGGCGCGCCAGGAGTTGGTCGTCGCCGGCCTCGGCGCCGTCCCGTGCTTTCTTGAGATATTTGCCCGCCTCGACCCGCGCTCGCCCGCGCAGAGCCGCTTCGAGGTCATCAGCCATCCCGAAATGTTCGACGGCGTGCGCGCCCACCGTGGCCAGGTGCTGGCCGTCATCCGCCACAACGCCCGCGTCCTGCTCAGTTCCGAGCGCGTGATCCTGAACCTCATGCAGCACCTCAGCGGCATCGCCACGCTGACCCGCAAATTCGTCGACGCCATCGCCGGAACCCACGCCCGCGTCCTCGATACGCGCAAGACCGTCCCCGGCCTCCGCGCCCTCGAAAAATACGCCGTCCTGTGCGGCGGAGGAACCAATCACCGCATCGATCTCGCCTCCGGCATTCTCATCAAGAACAACCACATCGTGCTGGGCGGCGGGTTGCGCGCGGTCCTGACGCAAGCCCTGGAAAAGCGCAGGAAGGGTCAGCGTGTGGAGGTGGAAGTGCGCAACTCGCACGAACTCGAAGAGGCGCTCCAGTTCGGCGCCGAAGCCATCCTGCTCGACAACATGACTCCGAAAGAAGTGAAGCGATCGGTGGACCGCATCAAGAAGCATACAGAAGGTCTGGAGCGCTGGATTCCCACCGAAGCCTCCGGCGGCATTGTGCTCGAAAACATCCGCTCCTATGCCGAGACCGGCGTGGACTTCATCAGCGTGGGCGCGCTCACCCACTCGGCCTGCGCAGCCGACATCTCCATGAGCATCGCCGCCGGGTGAGTCAGGCCCCAATCCACTCCATGACCCAGTCCATCTTCGATCTGCCGACGCTCGCAGCCGCGCTCACTGACACCCTCTTTGGCGGCAAGCTCCATTATTCTCCGCTCACCGATTCCACCAATACCGACGCGCTTGAAGCCGCCCGCGCCGGCGCGCCCCACGGCTCGGTCTACTTTGCCGACGAGCAACTGGCCGGACGTGGGCGCGGCCGTCACGCCTGGCACTCGGCTGCCGGCGAAGGACTTTACGTGAGCGTCCTGCTGCGTCCGCCCGTCCCTGCGGCTCGCTTGCCGCTTTTGCCGTTGGCCGCCGGACTGGCCGCCGCCGATGCCATTCGCGCCGTATCCGGCCTCAACGTCGATCTGCGCTGGCCCAACGATCTGCTCATCGGCCCGCGCAAGGCCGGCGGCATCCTGGTGGACGCCAAGACCGAATCCAACACCGTCGCCTTCGCCGTCGCCGGCATCGGCATCAACGTCCACCAGCGCGCCTTCGCCGCCGCCGCGTCCACGCCCGCCACTTCTTTGGATATTGAAGCGGGCCGCCGCATCCATCGCCAGGATTTGCTCGTCTCCCTGCTAAAATCGCTGCAGCGTGAGACACTCGGGCTGCTTGATCCGGCGCCGGAACAGACGATTCCCCGCCGCGTGGAGAAGGCCTCGACGTGGGTGCGCGGGCGAAGGGTCGAGGTACACGGCCCGCAGGCCTGCACTGGCGTTACGGCCGGACTGGACGAGCATGGATTCCTGCTGGTGCGCACTGCCGATGGCCTGGTAACCGTGCAGACCGGCGGCATTCGCGCTGTGGAGACGGGCTGAGGAAACAATGCTGCTTGCAATCGATGTGGGCAATACGAATACGGTGCTGGGCCTCTACCGCCTGGATGCGGATAAGCCCGAACTGGCTGCGCACTGGCGCGTCACCACGCATCTTCACCAGACCTCGGACGAGTACGGCGTGTTTTTTGTGAACCTCTTCGAGATGAACGGCCTAGCCCCCAGCCAGGTGACGCACATCATCATCTCCTCGGTAGTGCCGCCGGTAGAGGGTACGCTGCGCCAGGTCTGCCAGGAATACTTTCACCTTCAGCCTCTGTTCGTGGAGCCGGGCATCAAGACCGGCATGCCTGTGCTGCAGGATAACCCCGCCGATCTGGGCGCGGACCGGCTGGTCAACGCCATCGCCGCCTTCGAGCGCTACGGCGGCCCATGCATCGTGGTGGACTTCGGCACCGCTACTACCTTCGACGTGATCTCGGCCAAGGGCGAGTACCTGGGCGGGGCCATCTCCCCCGGCCTAGGCCTCAGCGCCGATGCGCTGTTTGCGCGCGCCGCCCGGCTGAGCCGCGTGGACATCAAGAGGCCAGCAAAGGTCATCGGCACCAACACGGTAACGCACCTGCAGAGCGGTCTCTATTACGGTTACATCGGTTTGGTGGACGGTATCCTGGAGCGCATCATCGCTGAGCTCGGCGAGAAACCGCGCGTGATCGCCACCGGCGGCCTGGCGCGGCTAATCGCGGAGGACTCGCGCTTCGTCTCCGAGATCGACGACATGCTCACCCTCGACGGCCTGCTCATCCTCTTCGAGCGCAACCGCGCCCCGCGGCCACGCGCCCGCGTGCACTAGGGCGAACGCCGTGCTCAACTACTTCAACTACTTTACCGAGATCGAAGAACGCTTCCAGCAGCGGCGCGGGACGTTGCTGCTGCTCTCGACGCTCGACTGGGCGCTTATCGAAACCTGGCGCGAGGCCGGAATTCCGCTGGACGCAGTCCTGCGCGGGATCGACGCCGCCTTCGACAAGTACGAAGCCCGGCAAAAGAAAGGGCGCATGAGGCGCATCAATGGCCTCGCGTGGTGCGCGCAAGCGGTAATGGAAGCCGCCGAAGAGCTGCACGAAGCCGCCGCCGGAACAGCCAACCCGGCAAGTGAGACCCGCGAGTCGGGTTTCGAGCAGGAGCGCGTGGCCGCGCACCTTGAAGCAGCTGCGGCTGCGCTGGATGCGGCGACGGTGGCGCCCGAGGCGTGCACTGCAACCGCAACCCGTCTGCGCGAACTCGCCTCCGAAGTGCGCTCTGAGGCTCACGATTTGGAAGCCCTGGAGCGGACGCTCACCGTCCTCGAAGAAAAGCTCTTTGCCGCCCTCACCGCGGCTGCCCCCGAAGATTTGCTGGTCGGTCTCAAGGAACACGCGGCGCGCGAACTGGCTCCCTATCGCAGCCGCATGGGCGCCGTGCAACTGCGCCAGGTGGAACGCCAGTTTGTGCAGAAGCAACTGTTGGTGCACTACAGTTTGCCGCGCCTCAGCCTCTTCTACATGAGCCAGCAATGAAGCCGAAGCCGGCCAAACGCCTACCCACGAAGACGAAGCTGGCCGAGTCTCGTGCCGCAGAGCCCCGCCTCGCGCAACCCCAGTTCGTAGAGATCGCCAAGCCCATCTACGGCGGCGCATTCCTGGCGCGCGTCGAGGGCAAGGCCGTCTTTGTCCCGCTCACCTTGCCCGGTGAGCAAGTCCGTGTGCGTATCAAGGAGGACAAGCGCGGCTACGCCACCGCCGAAGCCGAAGAAATCGTCTCAGCCGCACCGGAGCGCATCGCGCCCCATTGCCCCCACTTCGGCGTCTGCGGCGGCTGCCACTATCAGCACACTGGCTACGAGACGCAACTTGCCTTCAAGCAAGCCATTCTCCGCGAGACCCTCGAACGTGGCGGCGTTCAACCACCTGAAGAGATTGCTGTCCTGGCCGCCGCTTCCCAATCGGAGTCATGGCATTATCGCAATCGCATCCGCCTCGCCTTCGATGCGGCAGGAAACCCCGGCTACCGCGGCCGCCGCTCCCATGCCGTCATTCCCATCAGCGAATGCCCCATCGCCGCGCCGCTCCTCATCGAAGCCGCGCAGGCCGCGGCGGAAGTTGCGCGGCAGTTTGCGCCTGCCCTGCGCCCCACTGAGATTGCGCTCTTCTGCGACGCGGCCGGGACCACGTTGCTGGCCAGCGTCTTCACAGCCAACGGGAAAAACATTCGCTTCGACGAGTTTGCGAATGCGCTCAGCGCGCGGATTCCCGCCCTGACCGGCGCGGAGCTTGTGGCCGAGGGCCGCCCCGGCCAGCCGCCGCGAACCGTCGCGCAATGGGGCGCGACCTCCCTCGCCTATCGCGCCGCCGGCTTCGACTATCGCGTGGGCCACGGCGCCTTTTTCCAGGTAAATCGCTGGCTTGTCAACGCCCTCGTCGACCGTGTCGCCGCCGGCCACAATGGCAAGCTCGCCTGGGACCTCTTCGCGGGCGTCGGCCTCTTCGCCCGCCGCCTGACCGCCAGCTTCGCACGCGTGGTTGCGGTCGAGTCCGCATCTTCCGCGTTCAACGCGCTCGAACAGAACCTAGACGGAACAACGGGAACCGCCGTCCGCGCCGCGACCCTCGACTTTCTGCGCCGCAGCCGCAGGCCCGCAAACCCCGATTTGACTCGCCCCGATCTTATTGTTGTCGACCCTCCGCGCACCGGCCTTGGCCCGGAGATCACCTCGCTGCTCGCGGAGATCGCATCGCCCGCCCTGGTCTACGTCTCCTGCGACCCCGCCACCCTGGCCCGCGACCTGCACGCCCTCATCGGCTCGGGCTACGCCATCCACTCCATCACCCTCGCCGACCTCTTTCCCCAGACCTTTCATTTGGAAACAGTGGTCCAGTTGCGCCGCTCCTGATAGGCTTGACGGCCATAGAACCTTTTCGAACCTTCAGGTGCGATGCAATCCGACCCCCCCACCTTCGGACAGAGCCTCGACGGTCCTGCCTCGGCAGGTCTGAGCGCCGTCCCGCTGTTCCATGCGGCCTGGCTCTTTGCGGCGGGCATTGCCGTCACTCATTGGTTCTGGCTGCGGCCCAGTCTGGTGCTGATCGCGCTTGTTCTGGTAGCGGTATTGTGCGCGATCGCGGCATTCCGCGCGCATCGCATCGCCTGGCTGCCGCTGGCCCTCTTGTGGTTCCTGCTGGGCGCGTGGTGCGCTTGGATGGAGCCCCACCCGGCCCCGGCGCCCGCGCTGGCCACGCTTTCTGACGGCTTGCTGCGCACGGTGGAAGGCACTGTCGTCGATACCGGTCCTCTGCGCGGCGAAATCGAGCAGAATCTTGATGAGCCCATAGCCGCCGCAGTCGAGCAGCGCCCCTCGCAACGAATCGACCTGCGCGTCTCCACCCTCGAAGTGGTCACAGATGCCGCCGATGCGCAGGTTCCTGTCACCGGCGGCGTGCGCCTCACGGTCCGCTGGCCCTCCATCGCTCCCGCCCGTTCCGGCCCCCAGCCTTTTCCATTCCAATGCGGCGAACGTGTCCGCGCCGTGGTGCGCCTCTTGGCTCCGGAGGTCTATCACGATCCGGGCGTCTGGAGCCGCGAGGATTTTCTCCTCGACGAGGGCATCACCTCCACGGCCACCGTCACCATCGATCGCGTGGACCGTCTCGGCTCGTCTCCCGGCCTCTTTTTCGCCTGCCGCCTCAGCGGTCTGCAGCACGCCTCCAGCACGCGCCTCCTGGCCTTGCCTGCGGCCATGCGCCGTCTGCCCGCGCTCCTGCGCCTCACCCAGGACGACGCGGTCATGCTGGCTGCCATGGTCGCCGGCGACCGCACCTATCTTACCCATTCCCTCCGCGTCGGCTTTGAGCGCACCGGCTCCTTTCATATGCTGGTCGTCTCCGGCTTCCATCTGGCCATCGTGGCCGCATGCATCTTTTGGCTAGCCCGCCGTCTGCGTCTTCCCCGCGTTCCGGCCACGCTCCTTACCATCGCCGCCTCGTTCGCCTACGCGCTCTTCACCGGCTTCGCCACCCCGGTGCAGCGCTCGCTCTGGATGGTCACCCTCTACCTGCTCGCCCGCCTCGTCTACCGCGAGCGCAGCCCGCTGAACACCATCGGCTTTGCCGCGCTGTGCCTGCTGGCCTTGAGCCCCCGCAGCCTGTTCGGCGCCAGCCTGCAGATGACGCTGCTTGCCGTCGTCGCCATCGCCGGCGTCGCCGCTCCTCTGCTCCAAAGCACAATCCACCCCTACGTGACCGCCACGCGCGACCTGCACCTCACCGCCATCGACGCCAAGCTGGACCCGCGATTAGCCCAGTTTCGCGTCACGCTTCGGATGGTCGCCACAGCCTTGCAGACAGCCATCCACCCCGGTTTCAGGGCCTCCCGCGACCCCAGCCCAACCGCCGTAGACGCCGAAATGCACTCGCAACTCGCCCTGTTTCACGCCACGCTGAGAATGTCCGCCGCGGCGTTGCAGGCAGCCGCCGAGGGCCGCTTTGCCGAACGCATTGCCAGGCGCGTATTTCCCTGGACAGTGCGCTTCGTCCTTCGCATCGGCGAGCTGATGGTCGTCTCCTGTGTGGTAGAGCTGGCCATGACCCTGCCCATGGCCGTCTACTTTCACCGCATCACCATCTTTGCCCTGCCGGTGAATCTCTTCATCCTCCCTCTGCTTGTGGTGCTCATGCCCGCCGCGCTCGTTACCCTGCTGGTCGCGCTCGTCTGGCCCGCCGCCGCCGCGGTTCCAGCCATGTTTGTCGCCCTGCCACTCCACTTCGGAACTGCCCTGGTCCATCTCTTCGGCTCGCTCGCCTTTGGCGATCTCCGCATTCCCTCCCCGCTCCTCGGTCAATCGGCGGCCTTCTGCGCGCTGCTCGGAGCAGCCATGGTGCTGGCCTCGCGAGCCGTTTCGTCCCCAACGCATACTGCCCGCTGGCAACGCCGCGCCGCCTGGGCTGCACTACTGCTCGCCGCCCTGGTAGCTGTAGCCCCACGCCCGATTCAGCACCCCCGCGACGCCCTGCTCATGGAAGCCATCGACGTCGGCCAGGGCGACTCGCTGCTCCTCATCACCCCCGACGGCAAGACCCTGCTCGTCGACGGCGGCGGCTTTGGCGGCGGCCCGTACCAAGCTCCGCAGGATTTTGACATCGGCGAGGAGGTGGTCTCAGAGGCCCTCTGGTCGCGCGGCATTCGCCACCTGGACGCGGTGGCGCTGAGCCACGCCCACTCCGACCACATGGGCGGCCTGCCCACCGTCCTGCGCAACTTCCGTCCCGCCGAGCTATGGGTGGGCAACAACCCCCGCTTCGGCGCCTACAACGCCCTGCTCGACGAGGCCGCCGATCTCCAAGTCCGCCTGCGCTCGTTCCGCGCCGGCGACACCCTCCTCTTCGGAACCACTCAAATCGCCGTCCTCGCGCCCTTCCGCGACTATCAGCCCGGCCCCGAGCCCACCAACAACGACTCGCTGGTGCTGCACATGACCTACGGCGCAACTTCCGTGATGCTCGAAGGCGACGCCGAAGCCCCCGTCGAGCAAGCCATGCTGGCCGAGCCCGGCCTCCAGAGCACTCTGCTCAAGGTCGGCCATCACGGCAGCATCACCTCCACGCGCCCCGAGTTCCTCTCCCGCGTCTCCCCGCAGTGGGCCGTCATCTCCTGTGGCCTCCACAACCGCTACGGCCATCCCCGCCAGGAGGTCCTCGAAGCGCTAGAAGCCGCCAAAGTCCGCACCTTCCGCACCGACATCAACGGCGCCACCTGCTTCCGCCTCAACGGCAAAACCGTGGCCCACGAACCCGCCTGCAGCCAGCCGCAATCGCCCTGAAACACTGCTTGCAGGCTCTATCCGTGATCGCTTTCAGGCGCTTTGGGCCGGTTATTCTCCAGCCCTATCAGCTCACTGATGACCTGCGTCAGGTCTCCCTGTCTGCGCCTGCTCATATCCAGGAAAAGAATCTCGACCGTGCGCTTGTCGTGTATGGCGTTGGTAACTCCGCCAAGGCGGAAGTGAAGACCCCGCATCTGAAACTCCACTTCCACTCGAACACGCGTGCCCCTGGCAAACGGCTGATTCATTCCGACCATGCACCCTGCCTGGCTGAGGTCGACGATGCCGCCTGGCAATTGCGAGTCATCCTTCAGAATATGAACGACGGCGGGATATTTGCCCTCTTCCATATCCTGCGCCTTGTGGTCTCCGTTCAGTCGCGGTCTCTTCCGAGGAGGCGGCGCAGCCGGAGGCTCTTGAGACTTTTCCTTCTCCGCGGTTGGCAAGGGCGTTCCAGATTCCGGCTGGGCGGGCGGATGATCCAGCACAATAATCGGGGTGCCCGATTGGACCGCACCCGCAACCGCCGCCCTTACCAAATCGGCGGCGCTACGATCCACAAGGCAGGTAAGCAGGGCTGCCAGATGGTTCTTTGACCGCGTGCTGGGATGGATGAAGCGAACGCCGATCAGATGTTCCCGCCTTGTCCATTGGGTAATGCCCCAGATGCTCAGCACCATCCCTAAGATAGGCACGACGACCTGGACGTGAGCCAGAGCCCCGGCCGTGAAGGCCTCCCTGGTGCGAACGCAGCAGCCACTCAGACTGATGTCAACGACCTCGCAGGGAATACTGAATCCCTCGTAAATCAGGCTTCCGGGCGCATTGTTCAGCTCAAAGCGTTCGTTGACACGGCGATCCCGCCCACGCGCATCTCTGCCGTTGCCTGGTCCGCGCTCGATCCTGGCTAGCTCTGCCGTACCCACTTCCCGCCCATCCGGAAGCTCACACTCGCTCCCATGCTCGGCTTTTCGGCGAAATCGGGCGGGGCTTGAGGGCGCAGAGCGCTGTCTGTTTGGCGGGCCAGGTCAGGGAGTCCGAAGTGGGATTTCCTGCCTGAATTGCGGCTGCGGCCTTCCTATGCTGCGATCTGACCAACACCAGGGCGCGGATGAGTCGGCCGGAATGCAACCCCCTCACGGAAGATTTGCGTGAATGCCGAGAGCTTCGGCTATATCACGGAGCCGCTGGTCCTTCGTCCACAACACGGTAGGCGGATTGATGAAGATGGAAGCAATCAGGTGCGCATCGGTCAGGCCGATGCCTTGGCTATACAAGGAGCAAGCCTCAATCATTTGCCGCACTTCGCTTGGTTGCGCCACCCGCGCCCGTGGCAACAGGTCCGGCGCGGCGAGAGTCTTAGCCCGATCCCGGAGCCATCCCAGGGCCAGTTCCCCAATGATGAACGGGCGCATCACAATGCTCCGGCTGGTAAGCTGCCTGCGTATAAGGCCAAAGGAAAAACGGTCAATGTGAAACTCACTCCGGAAACGACGCCCGTGTATTGGGCCGCTTCCCAGGAGTATCGAAAGCTGAAGCTACTTCTGAACCGCTTGGAGCGCCTGTCGGAAACCGTCCTGCGACATCAGGCCAAGATGACGCAATCCACGCCCGCGACGGATCGTAAGACCGGGGATATCTTCATATCCCGTCTTTCAGCCCCCATCAGAAGCCGATTGCTTTAGCCTAAGCTGCTCATTTCATGTGGGGTTAATCGTCGTTCTAGTACCACAACCACGTGAATTTGTACTTCCCAGGTCTCAAAATCGAGACCTGGGCACCCATTCTGTCTTATCGACATTTCCAAATCATGCAGTCACGGTACTAGAGTATCCACACCCAAATCGAATCAACAGCTGAGCCGATTCGCCCACACCGGGGTATTTCATCGATGAGTCGCACGAGTGCGGATGGCCTCAGACTCCTTCCGGGCCTTTGACTGCCTGGCTATTCCAACGGAAATCCTCCACACGGCCGCGATCCTTGAAATCTTTGACAGCGAAGCAAATGAAGTCATATATTCTCTGACCGTTGCAACAGAACAACCGCCGCGCGGGAGGCGGGGATGGACTTTGCCCGCTGAACGCACTATAGTTGCTACAAGCAAGGCGGGGCACCGCAACGCCAAATTAAGTTGATCTGATACGATCGCCTTGACGTGTCCTTCGGAAGCGCAGAGATCAACGCAAACTCTATGCCGAGGTAGCAACAATGAAGGTTATTGTAACTGGCGGTGGCGGCTTTATCGGCTCCCATGTTGTCGATTATTTGATGTCACTTGGCCATACTGTAGTTGTTGTCGATAATTTCTTCTCTGGACGTGATCACTGGCAAGGGCAGGGTGTCCATCCGCAGATAACAATCATTGATATCCTGGACAGGAAGGCTCTTTCCGCAGTTTTTTCAGAACATAAGCCTACGGCAGTTTTTCACCTCGCCGCACATCACTACATTCCTTTCTGTGACAAGAACCCAACTGCAGCTTATGATCTGAATGTCTCCGGGACACTGAATGTGCTAAACGAAGCCAGCAGGGTTGGTGTTGAACGAGTATTCTTTGCTTCCACTGCGGATGTCTACGCTCCCTCGCCGCGGCCCCATATGGAAGATGACGCACTCGGCCCATTCAATGTCTATGGCCGGACCAAGTTGATTGGTGAAAGCATTTGTCGAGGCACTGTTGATTGGGGATGGCAGACAAACCTTCTGATTGGAAGGATATTCAATGCAGTTGGTACTCGAGAAACGAACCCGCATCTTGTGCCTGACATCATCCGTCAAGTCGCAAATGGAGCTTCAGTGCTTCGGCTTGGAAATCTGTTTCCCACCCGCGACTTCGTGGACCTCTCGACTCAGGCACGCGCAATTGTGGATGCCACGTTTTCGATCCATGGAATGGAGACGGTGAACATTGGGAGTGGGGTCGCAATTCGAGTTAAACAAATGGTCGAGATGATCCTTGCTGAAGCAGGACGGCATATCGAGGTCGTCATTGATCCGGAGAAGGTGCGTGCGGCAGAGAGGGCAAACTTATGTGGAAATACAAATCGTCTCAAAAACCTGATTGGCTACGTGCCCAAGCCCGCTGGTCCTCAGACGGTCCGAGCAATCCTGTCTGAGGCAAGGGTTGGTGGGCTTGTTTCTTCGGCGCGCATATAGAGCGTTGAGAGTGAATCGCCGGCCGCATTAGCTTCCTTTGTACGTGGTGAGCATCATCGATCGCCATTCACCCATCGATTTGGCATTCACTACGGTATCACGGAGCTGCTGCAGCGAGCACCGGTCGTTTTGCCAGATGAAGAGGCAGTAATGAAAGTAGGAATTTTCACCGAACTCTACACGCCGCACGTAGGTGGCCAAGAGGTTCGCTATGCGGAACTTGCTGCATCCATCTTACAACTAGGACATTCGGTCGACGTCTATTGCGTCAGACACTCCGCTGATGTTCCTGCAAGGGAAATAATTGCAGGAGTCTCGATTTTCCGCTACCCTTTGGCGGAAAACTATAAACAACCATTGATTGGGCCTCTTAGACGAGCAATTATTCCCTTGCTTCGCTATTCTCTCTGGGTTCGCCGTATGGCGCGTCCTGACAAGTATGATGTTATGATCTTTAATCAGTGGCCACTGGCTCATGTAGTCTTTGCGCGAAAGAGCGGCAGGACGAAGATCGTTTTGGACTGGTGCGAGGTTCGCAGTGGGCAATTTTACCGCAGCCTGATGAAGTGGCTGCCCGGGGCAACAGGGCGAAATATAGCAGTAAGCTTGGCTGTGGCTAACTCTGTAGCTGCTGCGTCGGGGTGCCATGTCGAGTACATTCCTTCTGGGATTTGGCCCTCCAAATACCGTTGCGAAGATAGAACACGGCGCTCGGGGATAGTGTACCTGGGACGAGTCACTGATCATAAAAACATAGGGCTATTGATCGAAGCTTTTGAAATGATGAGAGAGGCCGGCTACCCGGGCGACCTGATTATCGCAGGAACCGGGCCAGCTTTAGGCGTATTAACTACCGCAAGTAAATCAAGCCGGTTCTCTGCCAACATTCATTTCCTAGGATTTGTTGATGAGGACACGAAAATCAGGCTTCTTGCAAGCTCAGAGGCTCTTGTCATCCCTAGTCGCCGGGAAGGCTTTCCGCGAGTGGTGGCGGAGGGAATGGCCAGCGGACTCCCGATCGCAACGGTCGACTTCCCTGATAATGGCACAAAAACCGTGGTTCGTGACTATGGTATTGGCATAGTAGCGGAACCCACTGCAAAGGCACTCTCTGTCGCAGTTGCCGACGTTTTGCGGGATTGGAGCGTCTACTCTGAGAACTGCTTAAAACATAGTTCTGAACTCGATTGGAAGATTCTTGTTCAAAAATTGCTGGCGTGACGGTAGCCGGTCCTTCGTGTTCTGGACTGCTGTGGAAAAACTGGCGAAGAGCCAGAAGAAGGCAGCCTTATTTCCGCTTCCGCAGAGACTGAACGTAAAATGAATGAATTGGATTCAATGATCAAGATTGCCATCATTCAACGCGAAGATGCACGGGACGTGAAGTGTCATTCCGGCGTTTTTTACTTTATGGCGAAGGCCCTGGAGAAGCACGTTGGCGAAATTGTCTATGTTTGTCCAGACGACAGCTTGTTGACCGGGGCGATCTTGAACGCAGGACGTGTTCTGGATCATACGAGCCATGCGATTTTCGGCCGCCATATCTCCGCCTATCATCACCGCATCCTGTCGAAGCGGCTGGCGCACACGTTTGCTCCCCGTTTGGCGCATTGCGGCTGCGACGTGATTTTCGCTCCCAACGCATCGGCGGAAATCGCCAATCTCTCCACGAGTATTCCGATCGTTTATCGGACGGATATGAATTGGTCCGACATGGTCGATTACTATCCGAGCAGCACATTTTTGTTTGAGTTCTCTCGCGCGGAAGGGGATCGTATCGAGGCTGCCGCCGTCGGCAAGGCGAGCGCGCTGGTTTATCCCTCAGCCTGGGCAGCGAGAACGGCGATTGAGCACTACAAAGCTGATGCCAGGAAAGTGCACATTATACCCTCGGGAGCGAACTTTGAGAATGCAGAAATGCCGTCGCGCGAAGCGGCCTTGCGGCATTCGCTTGGGGGAGGGGTCGCTCTGCTCTGGGTCGGAGTCGATTGGCAGCGCAAGGGCGGCGTGATCGCATACGAATGCCTGCTGGAACTGCTGCGCGGCGGTCTGGATGCGAAGATGGTCGTTTGCGGCTGCGTTCCACCGGAGCGCTATCGTCATCCCAAGATTGAGATCGTCCCCTTCCTGAGCAAGGCCGATCCGGTGCAGCGGCGGCGGTTATCGCAGTTGTTCCTGGAAGCGAATTACTTCCTGTTTCCCACACTTGCCGAGGCATATGGGATTGTGCTTTGCGAGGCCAGCGCACACGGGTTGTCTTCGCTGGCGCGCAATACCGGCGGGGTCGGAGGCGCGGTGACAGACGGAGAGAACGGATACCTGTTGCCGCCGGATGCAACAGGGAAACAATATGCAAACAAGATACTCGAGATTGTGCAGGATAGCGGCACTTATGAGAGGCTGGTGCTGTCTAGCCGCATGGCTTACGAGGAGAGGCTGAACTGGGATGCCTGGGGCCGCGCGGTAAAACCCATCTTTGAACAGGTGGTTGAGGAGAACCGGCGGGCCGCAAAAAATGCTATGGGGGGCGTGGCAAGGCATAATGGGAAGGTGGGTTGCTAGCCCGACTGGGATCACTATCTTTGGTCACTCTTGTCCAAGACAGCGTTTTAGGTGAATTTGGCTGTTGATTTCAGAGGACATAGGTATCCTCTCCCAGCGATAGCGTCAGGTTTCTTCGATGAGTCGCACGGGATGGGTTTCTACGTGGACGTCAATTACTTGACGTGCGGGGATAATTGCCTTTCTTTTTGGGGGACGCCGTTGAATGTGGGGGCTAAAACCCCGACCTTCAGGGCCGGTCTCTTTGAGCGTTGAGGTTCGTGGTTTCCCAATTCCTGGAAGCGAGACCTGGAGCACCCGGCGGGGATGGGACAAAGGCAGCAAGTTAGCCCCCGCTGGCGCGGGGATAGCATGTTAGCAAGTTAGCGTGTTTGGTGGGTTGTGGCGGAAGCTGGGCCACTGTCCTTGGAGGGCTGGCGCCGCGCACCGGCGGAGCATCTGTCCGCCACGGCGGACAGATGCTCCCTTTTTCTTCGGGTGCCGTGGAATGTCGGGGTTGAGACCCCGACCTACCGCCCGAACGAGTTTATCGCGGACGTCGTAGGGGACGAGACGTTCTTTTGACAGCCAGCATTCCCTCTGGAGCTAAAGCCCGTTCATTTTGCAGGCCGCTTGCGGTGCGGCACCCCGACCCTGAAGGGTGCCCCGGTCCCCGGCCGCGCCCTTTCAAAGCGAATGCAAATCCGAGAAAGTTTTTCCGGTGAACCCGCCATTCCCTCAGGGGTTAAAGCCCCGCGTTCATTTTGTTGCATTCTCGGCGCGACTGAAGTCGTGCCCTGACACACGACCATTGGTCCTGCGGTACGGCTGAGGCAATGCCCTTTCAAAACTGCCCGATCTTTAAGGTTCGTGGTCTTCCACCCTTTCGACAGGAAAAAATCAAAAGGATGGGGTACCCGGATCTTGTTGGTGGGAGAGAGCGGCTGACGGGGTTTCGTGGTTTCCCAGGTCTTCCGGCGCGGCGGACGAGACCTGGGGCACCCAGCCTCTGTGGATAGGAGAGGATAAAAGGCAAAACCCCTGCGTTATTCGTTGATGGCGGAGATTTCGTGGAGCCAGTGGGGGGCTTTGAGGAGTTCGCGGGGACGGGAGCCGTCGGCGGGGCCGACGAGGCCGTCGCGCTCCATCAAGTCGATGAGATGGGCGGCGCGGCCGTAACCGATTCTTAGGCGGCGCTGGAGGAGCGAGGTGGAGGCTTTGCCGAATTCGAAGACCAGACGGACGGCGTCGTCGAACATGGGGTCGTTTTCGTCCGGGTCGGGGTTGGAGCCGTCGACCGCCGCGCGGTCTTCCTTGGGCGACTGGAGGAAGTCCTGAACGTATTCGGCTTCGCCCTGCGCTTTCCAGAAGCCGACTACGGCGGCGGTCTCCTTCTCGCTGACGAACGGGGCGTGGAGGCGGACGAGACGGCTGGTTCCGGGAGGCAGGAAGAGCATGTCGCCGCGGCCAAGGAGGGCTTCGGCGCCGTTGGTGTCGAGGATGGTCCGGGAGTCGACCTTGGTGGCCAGGCGGAAGCTGATGCGGGTGGGGATGTTGGCCTTGATGAGGCCGGTGATGACGTCGACCGAGGGGCGCTGGGTGGCGAGAATGAGATGAATGCCGACGGCACGGGCCATCTGGGCGAGACGGGTGATGGATTCCTCGACGTTGGCGCGGTCGAGCATCATGAGGTCGGCGAGCTCGTCGATGATGATGACGATGAAGGGGAGCGGCTCATTGTCTTCTTCGGCGTCGTCGAAGAGGGAGGGCATCGCGCCTTCAAAAAGCTTGTTGTACTGGTCGATGTTGCGGACGCTGCGGCTGGCCAGGAGTTTGAGGCGGCGCTCCATTTCGCGGACGGCGTTGCGGAGGGCGTTGGCGGCCAGCTTGGGCTCAGTGACGATGGGGGTGAGGAGATGGGGAATGCCTTCGTACATGCCCAGCTCGACGCGCTTGGGGTCGACGAGGATGAGGCGGACCTGCGAGGGGGTGGTGCGGAAGAGCAGGCTCATGATCATGGCGTTGATGGCCACGGATTTGCCGGAACCGGTGGAGCCGGCGATGAGCACGTGAGGCATGGCGGCGAGGTCGGCGGTGACGATGCGGCCGTTGATGTCCTTGCCCATGGAGAGGGTGAGGCGGGCCCTGGAGCGGGCGAAGGTTTCCGATTCGAGGACGTCGCGGAGGTGGATGGTTTCGCGGTCGTGGTTGGGGACCTGGATGCCGACGGTGCTCTTGCCGGGCATGCGCTCGATGAGGATGGACTCAGCGCGCATGGCGAGACAGAGGTCGTCGGCGAGGGAGGTGACGCGCGAGTATTTGACGCCGGCTTCGGGCTTGAACTCGTAGGTGGTTACCATGGGGCCGGTGTTGATTTGGACGACCTGGCCGCGGACGTCGAACTCGGCGCATTTTTCGACCAGGACACGGGCCTCCTCGCGGAGTTCGTCCTCGCGGACGGTCTGGGGGGCTTCGCCGTTGTTGAGCAGGGTGCTGGGGGGGAGCTTGAAGCCGCTGACGTTTTTGGGGGCGACCGTGGCGGTGCGGACCTGGGCATCGGCGCGGCCGTGGATGGCGATGGGTTCGGGGGTGCGGGCGGCGGTGGGCTGGGGCGGCATTTCCTGTGGGTCCCGTTGGTCGGCTCTTGTGGTCTCCCAGGTCTCAAAAGCGAGACCCTTCGACGGGCTCAGGGCAGGCTCTGGGGCACCCGGCGAGCTCAGGGCAGGCTCTGGGGTACCCGGCTTTTGTGGGACCGGAGCCGGGGCGGGGATGGCCGGGAATGGCGCGGGCGCTGCAGGAGAGCGCTCCCAGAGGCTGGGCTTGCGGGCGGGAGCCGCGATGGGGATTGCTCCTTCTTTCGCGGAGGGCATGGGGGCGCGCTGGAAGGCTGGGATCTCGTCCAGGGGGTAGAGGCTCTGGTCCTGCGGACGGTTGCGGCGGCGAAAGAAGGCGGCGAAGCGGCTGGGACGCGTGGCCGCCGGGACGGATTCGGCCTGGTCGGGTTCGGACTCTGGGGAGCGCTGGGCTTGGCGTTCGGCTTTGCGCTCGGCGCGGACTTCGCGCCAGTTGCGGAATCGGTCGCGCCAGGAGAGGGCGAGGAGCCAGCGGTCTTTGACGCTCTCTTTGAGGGCCCAGAAGCTGATGGCGGAGGCAAAGTAGAGACCGGTGGCGGCGAGGACGACAGTGACCAGCCAGGCACCCTGGATGTTGATGTAGCCGACGAGGAGAGCCGAGATGAGCCGGCCCATTACACCCTCGACGGGGAGGACATGGAGCCAGCGCCAGTGCCACGGCAGGAGCCCAAAGACAGCAGGGAGAAAGACGAGGGCCAGGAGGGTGCCGACCCAGCGCAGCAGGGACGAGCCGCCGGAGCGGGAATGCATCCAGGTCCAGCCGATTCCGGCCAGCCAGACGGGGAGGAAGAAGGCGGTGACGCCGAGAGATTGCAGCAGCAGGTCGCTGAGCCAGGCGCCGAAGAGGCCGGTCCAGTTGCGGACGGCGTGGGGGAGGGCGCTGTCAGTGGCGGTGTTGAGCGAGGGGTCAGTGGCGCGCCAGGTGGCCAGCGCGAGAAGAAGGAGGAGCGCGGCGAGCAGCAGCATGAGCCCGAGAAACACGTTCAGGGGGCGGCTTCGCGTGGGGATAAGGACGATGGAAATGGGCTTCATGGCGTGGGCGCTCCCGCTCGATGGTGCTCCGGAACCTGCCGCGAGCGAGCCGATGGAGCGGGCAAACAATCCCAGAGCAGCCTTTATTATCCGTGGACGGGAGGGGGATTCCGGGCAAAAAGGAGCGGGGGGAACCTTGGTGTGGACCCCAGGGCAGGAGTTGGATTTTCCGGATAGGTCAGCTGGCCATGAATCTGGCTCCCCAGATGAGCAAGGCGGCGCCAAGGATGATGCGGTAGAGGGCGAAGAGGGCGAAGCCGTGCTTGCGGACCCACTGGAGGAACCACTCGACTACGCCGAGAGCGACGATGAAGGAGACCACGGTGCCCATGAGAAGGACAATCCAGCGTTCCGGACTCATGACTACATGAGCGGCCGTACCGGCGGCGAGGGCGGCTTGGGAGGGGTGAATCTCCTTGATGAGGTCCCAGCCGGTGGCGGCGATCATGGTGGGAATGGAGAGCAGGAAACTGAAGGCGAGGGCGGTGGGACGGTCGAGGCCGACCAACTGACCGGCGGCGATGGTGGACATGGAGCGGGAGGTTCCGGGAAAGATGGCGGAAAGGGTCTGGCAGAGGCCGATCCAGATGGCGTGGGGGAGGGACATCTGCTCGATGTCGGTGGTGCCTGGATCCTGGCGGGCGGCCCAGGCATCGATGATCCACATGACGATGCCGCCGATGAGCAGAGCCAGGGCCATGGAGGTGATGCTGCCCAGATTCTTTTCGCTCCATTTGTGGAGGAGCAGGGCGGGCACGGAGGTGCAGGCAAAGGCGATGAGGGTGAGGGAGATGGGGTGGTTGAGGAGGGTGCGGTCGCCGTTTTCGCCCCTGGGAAAGGTGCGGATGTATTCGACAATGCGGCTGAGGAAGAGGAGGGCGAGGGCCAGGATGGCGCCCACCTGGATGACGATGGTGTACATCTTCCAATAGGCGTCATCGAGGGGGATGTGCATAAGAGCTTCGGAGATGCGCAGATGCGCCGTCGAGCTGACCGGGAGAAACTCGGTTAAGCCTTCCACAATGCCCAAAAGGACGGACTGAAGATAGGGGTTCAAAAAGCCTCCGTGGTGCGATTGGCGCGGCGCCTCAATTCACGAGGAGGTCGCGGCAAAGGTCCAAAAACTGGGTTGAAATCTAAATAAAGCATACCTCAGGGGATAAGTGGATGGGTTAAAACCCATGCCTACCAGCCCGTAGCTTTCATTGGAATGAGTTTTTCGCCGTCTGCGTTGGTTCACTCCCTGTCAATGCCGTAGACAGGAATTCCTTCATCCAATTTGTACACCAGAGCCCCGGCGCGCCAGGAGGAATCGGTTTGGGGAAACTTGTCTTTGAGGCGGGCGGCGAGTTCGCGGGCGTGGTTGTGGGCTTCGTCGGCCTTCTTGTCGCTGCCGTCGGCGGCATACATATCGGTGAGGACGGCCTGGCGGTAGACGGCCTGGTAGAGCGCCTGGGCGGTGCGGGGGCCGTCGGGATACTCGGCGGCGTACTTCTCGTAGAACTCGGATTCCTTTTCAGGGCACTTGGTCGTACCTTGCCAGTCGCCGCAGAGCTTGTTTTCGATGAGTTCATAGGCGGCGAGACCGGCCTGGCGGGTGTGGGGATAGAGCTTGAGGACCTTCTTCAACTCGTCTTCGTCCATCTGATCGCGCATGTAGGCTTCCTTTTCGCGGGCGGAGGGGCGCGTGGAGGCGTCGGCCTTCTGCAATTGCCAGAGAACGTCGGCGGCGCGCCATGAGGCTTCAGGGACGAGCGGGGAGTTGGGGAACATCTCGACGAGGCGGCGGTAGAGCAGACGGGCGCTACGGGCGGCGTTGGCGGGGCCGCGCGGATCGGAGGCCAGCGACTCCTGGTTGGCGGCTTCGCCCATGAGGACCTGGTCGCCGTTGGGGGTGGTTTCGATGACGATTCCCTTGGCTTCCATCCAGCCGGAGACGGGGGGCGGTGTTTCGTCGTGGCCGAAGACAGGGGCGTCCTTAGCGCGCGCCTCCTCAATGTCGGTGTTGGCGTAGACGCGGAGCCAGGGGCCGCTTTTCTCGGCCATGACCATCTCGCGGCCGATCTGGACGCGATCGACCTTTTGGGAGGCGAGGTCGGGCGCGATGTAGAGCCAGGTGACGCGGAGGGGCGTGGCGCGGGGGCCGGCCATGGGCTTTTCAAGCTGCGGAGCCTTCTTTTGAGCGAGGGCGGGAAGGGCGGCGCAAAGGAGGGCCAGGGCGAAGGCGAGGGGCGCGAGGTTGCGGGAAGTCGTCACGGACACCATGATAGTGGAACGACGTTGCGGTGTGGGTGAGGTGAGCGGGGTCAGGGAATAGGGAATAGGGGCGAGTTATCAGGCTTCGGTGAGGATTTGGGCGAGGAGGGCGGGATCGACGTTGCCGCCGCTGACTACGGCTACGGCGGTGGCGTAGGGCGGGAGTTCCGACGCGTGGAAGAGCAGGGCGGCGGCGGCTACGGCTCCGCTGGGCTCGGGAACCAGGCGCGTGACGGAGACGATGGCGCGCATGGCGGCGCGAATTTCGGCTTCGGTAACGGTGATGATGCCGTCGACAAAGGCCTGGATGTGGGCGAAGTTGCGCTGGCCGACGGATTGGGTGCGGAGGCCGTCGGCGAGGGTGCGGCTGGTGAGCTCGGCCGGCCAAGTGACGATGGAGCCGGTGCGGAAGCTTTCAGCGGTGTCGCCGGCTAGCTCGGGCTCGACGCCGAAGACGCGTGTGTGAGGGCTGAGTTGCTTGACGGCCGCGGCTACGCCCGAGAGCAGGCCGCCGCCGGAGACGGGGGCGAGGACGAGGTCGACGTTGGGGAGGGATGCGACGATTTCAAGGCCGCAGGTGGCCTGGCCGGCGATGATCTGCCGGTCGTCATAGGGTGGGACGACGACATAGCCGTGCTCGCGGACAAGTTGCTCGGCGACAGCAAGACGCTCGCTGGAGGCGAGGCCGACGTCGACGATTTCGGCGCCGAGGGCGAGCGTGGCAGCGCGCTTGATGGCGGGGGCGTTGGAGGGCATGACGATGACGGCTTTAGCGCCTACTTCGCGGGCGGCGTAGGCTACGCCCTGGGCGTGGTTGCCGCTGGAGTAAGTGATGACGCCGCGGGAGATTTCGGCCGGGGTGAGCTGGAGGATCTTGTTGGCCGCGCCGCGAATTTTGAAGGCGCCGATGGGCTGAAGGCTTTCGGCTTTGAGGTAGATTTCCTTGTACGTGCCGTGGCCGGAGAGGCCGGGGAATGGGGCGCGGACGAGCGGGGTGCGGACGGCGATGGAGGCGATGCGGGCGGCGGCGGCGCGGATTTCGGCGAGCGTGACGAGTGCTTCCGGCATGGATCAATTATCGGTCAAGCGCGCGGTTTCCCACCCTGGCGGAAACGGGGTCGCCGCGGCGACACAAAGCGAGGGTGGGGACCAACACGAGAACTATACGTCGCCGGCCATCAGGTTCTGGTTGACGCAAGACCATTTGTAGCTTTTGCCCTTGGAATCCAGATCGAGCAGCCAGACCAGGTAGAAGACGTCGGGAAAGGCATTGGGAATGGTCGAGTAGTTGGAGATTGGGACCTGATTGTCGATGTAGTTCATGATGTTGGGCATGATGTTGTGGTGCTCCCAGCAGATGAGTACGACTCCGCCGAGGGCGAGCACGCTCCCAACCAGGTCCTTCTCTCCGCCGCCAACGCTATAGGAGACATTGAATTGGGGGCTGCCCTGGGCATAGTTGAGCCAGGCGGCAAGAGGGGTGACCGTCTGGCAGGGGCGCTGGGTCTCGTTGGCGGGATTGGCGGCATAGATATAGGCAGGCGTGGCGATCGCCGGGTTTGCGGGCGTCGACTTGTAGGGGGCAAAGAAGCCATTCAGTGCGCCGGCCCGCTGCCATCCGGGGACGATCAACGACTTTCCGTTGCCGGGCTGGCCGTTCGCCTGCACGTCCCAAGGGCTGCTTGAGTTGGGCGGATTGGGGGGCTTTTCCGCGTGGCGGATGATCATGATTTTGGACGGGGGCGCGGATGCGGCCATGGGGTTCTCCTTTGATGGGCCGGGGGATTTGAATGCAGGATCACTGTACAGGGAGATGCGGGGATTCGTCAGCGGAAATCCGGATGGAATAGGGGCGCACGCTTACGGGAGGTATTTCGGGGGGACGGGGTCGGCGGGGGTCTCGGCTTGCCAGAGGATTTCGATGACTTGCCAGCGATGGCCGTCGAAGACGGCCTGGATGCTGTTGATGCCGCGGTCGAGAACCTTGCCTTCGGGCGGCTTGCCGTCGGGGGTAGTGCGGGTTTTGTAGGTGCTCCATAGGTGGGCCATGTGGGCCCAGGTTTCAGTGCGGACCTTGACCTGATGCTCGTAAAAGACGGCGCTGCCGCGCTTGCGGACGGCGTCGATCCAGCCGTTGACGGTGAGAAGGACGGGGGTGGCCGAGCCGTCGGCGGCGATGCGGATGGGGATGAGGCGGGCGTCGGGGAGAAAGAGCTGGCGGAAGCAGGTGCGGTCCTTGTCGGCGGGGCCGCTGACCGCGGCGTCGATGGCCGAGATGAGCTGGTCGAGCGTGGCGGTGGGGGGACAGGCTGGGACGGCGGCGGTGATTTGGGGTTCGGGCTCCTGCGCGCGGAGAGCGGGGGCGAGCAGGGCGGTGGTGAGTGCGAGGACAAGGATGGAGCGGCGCATGGGGGGATTGTATCGAAGAAAATGCGGGATCGGGGATCAGTGCTCGAGCTCGGCGGGATGAATGGCTTCTACGTCTTTAAAGCGGGCGAAGTCTCGCGTGTTAAAGGTGAGGATGCGCTTTACGCCGTGAACGTGCATGGCGGCGACGAGGCGGGCGTCATGGACCTGGGCGCCGGAGATGCTGTAGTCGACAAGCAGCCTGCGCCACTCGATGTGAACATCGGGTGTGTCGGGGAGCAGGCTGATTCGGGATTCGATGGCCCGTGCGCGACGGTCGGCCTGTGCCGGAGTCAGGCCAAATCCGTTGCGGTCAGTCGGGCGGGTGAGGACGTTCCAAAGCTCGCCGAGGTTCTGAGAGGTGTAGCAGGGAGCGGCGCCGGAGATCAGCAGGCGGTCCACGGCGGCGGCCACGAGGATTTGATCGGGGTGGTCTGGCTCCTGCCAGCGAAGCAGAATATTGCTGTCGAATAATACCAGCATCAACGTGCCTTACAGGTGGTCTTCATAGATGCTCTCGCGGCTGAAGGCCGAGGTGGGCAGCTTGGGCAGCGCTTCTGAGCCTTCAGCCAGTTCGCGCAGCATGGTGTGAAACTCCTCGCGGGTGAGGGTGCCTGTCTCTGCCGGGCGGGGAGTCGCGGCTTCTTCGAGGAGCTTGCCGGCATATTTCTGCAGGTCCATGCCGTGCAGGGCCGCTTCGGCCTTCAGGCTGGCTTCGACTTCGGGGCTGAGTTCAACCAGAATGGTCATGATGGCCTCCTGTCTTCTTCCATTATCCGCTGGATTCTGCGGGGAATGGAAGCCTGTGCGTGGCATTTGGGCCGCATTCTGCTTCCCTCCCAGATTTCAAATGCGAGACCTGGGGCACCCGGCAGCTTCCCGGTGTCAGAATCTATACCCGTGGGCACCCGTCAGCCGGCAAATTAGATTGAGCCTTTCGTCGTTGACCCTCTCGAACGAGTAGCGATCCAAACTCATCTTCTTCCTTGTGCGCCAAGGCTGCCGCATCTCTTGCCGAAGGCAGTTTTCGCCACTGCTCGATTGCCTGGCGCACAGCGCGCGTCCTAAGGAGATCGCTGCTCAATGCTTGATAGGGCGGCGAATAAGCAAACATCGCCTGAATTGACGTAGATGTCCTGGATCGATGTGGGCCTTGCACTCTAACCCAGTCGGTCCTGAAAAATGAAATAACTATATTTGGAATCAGTAATATAGATCGCGTTTCAGTGTTATAATTATCTCAGATTAGGACCCCAATTCGCCCCATAACTAGGGAAAAAACATGCGCC
>JBEKZJ010000078.1:0-23089 GCA_049509995.1 Occallatibacter sp.
AACCGTGTCCGACTATCAGCCCTTCGTCTCACCCAACGAGAACCCCCCCGAGTTCACCCTCCGCGCCGTTCTTCTGGGGTGTTTCTTCGGCATTATCTTCGGCGGTGTAACGGTTTATGTCGGTCTCAAGGCCGGCCTCACCGTTGCGGCTTCCATCCCCATCGCCGTCATCTCCATCAACTTCCTCCGCTACCGCGGCAAACCCTCGGTTCTTGAAACCATCATCGTGCAGACCGCGGGCAACGCCGGCCAGTCCATCGCCGCCGGCGTCATCTTTACCCTGCCGGCGCTCATCTTTCTCGGCTTCGACCTCGAATACTACCGCATCTTCATGCTGGCGCTGATCGGCGGCTTCCTCGGCGTGCTGTTCATGGTGCCGCTGCGGCGTCCGCTCATCGTCGAGGAGCACGGCGTGCTGCAATATCCTGAAGGCACCGCCTGCGCCGACGTGATCAAGGCCGGCGCCAGCGGAGGCTCCACGGCCAGCCGCGTCTTCTTCGGCCTCGGCCTGGGCGCGCTCTACGCCGCCTTCCAGAACGAAAACCTCTTGGGCGGCTGGCCCGGCACGCCCGAGTACCGCCCCGACTTCGGCCCCGACCACGTGCTCAAAGGCGCATCCATCAAAGCCGACGCCACGGCGGAATATCTCGGCGTGGGCTACATCATCGGACCCAAGACCGCGGGCATCATCTTCGCCGGCGGCGTCTTCTCCTGGCTGGTACTCATGCCCTTGCTCTACTTCTTCGGCAAGGGGCTGCCCACGCCCATCTATCCCGGCACGGTGCCCATCGCGCAGATGGGCCCCAGCGACCTGTGGTCCACGTACATCCGCCCCATGGGCGCCGGAGCGGTGGCCGCCGCCGGGCTCATCACTCTCTTCAAGACCCTGCCCACCATCATCGGCGCGCTCAAGTCCGGCTTCAAGAACATGCGCCGAGGCTCCGGGGCCGAGGCTCCGGCTCCCATCCGCACCGAACACGATCTCTCCATGACCTTCGCCGTCTTCGGCTGCATCGCCCTGGTCGTGATCATGTTCTTCTTCCTCTACTTCAAGCCCGTCCCCGGCGCGCAGCTCGGCGTGCTCGAGAACCTCGCCGCCTCGCTGCTGATCGTCTTTTTCGGCTTCCTCTTTGTCACCGT
This sequence comes from Occallatibacter sp., assembly GCA_049509995.1. Classification (GTDB taxonomy): domain Bacteria; phylum Acidobacteriota; class Terriglobia; order Terriglobales; family Acidobacteriaceae; genus Telmatobacter. Next base: position 1,141 of record JBEKZJ010000078.1, read on the forward strand.
CAGCTCGCGCATCGTGGGCCTGATCGGCTCCTCCGCCAATCCCATCTCCGGCATGACCATCGCCACATTGATGGCCACCAGCGCCATCTTCCTGGTCAGCGGCTGGACGGCGCCTGCCTTCGGCGCGCTGGCCATCACCATCGGCGGCGTGGTCTGCATCGCCTCGGCCGAGGCCGGCGACACCTCCCAGGACCTCAAGACCGGCTACCTCATCGGCGCCACCCCCATCAAGCAGCGCTTCGCCTTCTTCCTCGGCATCACCGTCTCCACCATCGCCATCGGCGTCACCCTGAACCTGATGAACCAGGGCCTGCAGGAGTTCCGCGAGGCGCCCCGCGCCTGGGACATCAACGCCTCCCATCCCGGCGTCGCCGTGCAGCAGAATCCCCACGGCCTGATGGAGCAGTTCCAGGTCAAGAGCCCCACCGGCTCCTCCACGCTGCGCCACAAGAGCGAGTACCTGGTCCTCAACGCTCTCGGCTCTACGGAGCTGGCCGACGGCAAGTACCTCTACTCGCCCGCGACCAGGCAGATCGAGGTGCAGTGGATCCCCGGCATCGGCAGCGAAAAGGCCGCCGCGCCCCAGGCCCGGCTGATGGCCACCGTCATCAACGGCATCCTCTCGCGCAAGCTCCCCTGGGGACTGGTCATGCTGGGCGTCTTCCTGGTCATCGCGGTCGAGCTGCTCGGCATCCGCTCGCTCTCCTTCGCCGTCGGCGCCTATCTCTCCATCGGAACGACTGCGGCCATCTTTACCGGCGGCGTGGTCCGCTGGCTTGTCGATCGCGCCGTCGCCAAGGCCGGCGGCTCCAACGAGGGCGACGTGTCTCCGGGCTCGCTGTTTGCGTCAGGGCTCATCGCCGCCGGCGGCATCATGGGCCTGCTCGGCGTGGCCTTCAAGTTCTATGAGACGACATGGAACAAGGAGAACCCCATCGGCCTGCCCCACGGCTTCCTCTACCACGACTGGACTTCGGTGATCGCCTTCGCCGCGCTGGCCTTCTCGCTGTATTACTTCGCCCGCAAGCCCCTGAAGAAGTAGACCGGATTCATGGCTTCGATAGACCGCTCGGCGGCAAAGTTGGCCGCTGCCAAGGGGGTACTCGCGAAAGCGTATCGTGATAAAGTAAGTACGCGAGGTAGCGCATGAGGCCCAGGAGAAAGTTCACTGTCGTGATCGAACAAGACGAGCAGGGCTATCTCGTTGCCACCGTCCCCGCCCTTCGCGGATGCCATACGCAGGCCAAAAACCTCGACACCCTGATGAAGCGCATACGCGAGGTCATCTCCCTGTGCCTCGAAGAGGATGGTAACCCTTCCGGCGCGCTTGAACTGGTAGGCATTCAGCAAGTCTCTGTATGACGCGCCTTCCACGCCTCAAGGGAAAAGAACTCGTCCGCGCCCTCGAAAGAGCAGGCTTCACTGTGGGCCGGAGCCGCGGGAGTCACGTCTTTCTCAGGCACCCCGACGGCAGGACCACCACAGTTCCCATACATTCCGGTGAGACGATTGGTCCGGGCCTGTTGCGTGCGATCCTGCGCGATGTTGAGCTGTCTGCCGACGAACTGGCGGACTTGCATTAGGGCGCGGGCCTACTTCCAGGGCAACCCCGCACCGCCACGATCCCTGAGTGGCGTGGCATTACGCAGTTGGCGTATTCGCTGTACCACTTCGCCCGCAAAAGGAAACCAGCGCCCTACGCCACCACCTGCAACCGCACCCCTTCATGCTCCTGCAAACAAGCAATGATATGGAACAGATTCGCCGCCGTGCGACTCAGTCAATCGCCATCACGTCAAGAACGCGAATCTCTCCGTAGCGGAGAAAATCCTGGGCGTTGAATGTGAGAATGCCTTCAATTCCATGCACCACCATGGCCGCCACGAGGCGCGCATCGTGGGCGTTCTTGCCTGAGACACGGTAATCAGCCACGAGACGCTCCCATGCATCCTGGAGCGGAAGCTCCGCCAGCAACACGAAGAGCCGCTTGAGGGTTTCTACCTCCGCCGTCGCCTGCTCTGTCGAAAATCCCAGGCCGTTGGCGGCAGTGGGGCGCGTCGCCACGGCCCAGAATTCAACGATATTCTGCTGCGTGATGTGCAGCATCTCGCTGTTTGCGCGCAGTGCCCGCAAAGCTCGCGCGGCGACAGGTGCGCTGGGATGGTGTGGTTGCGCCAGGCGCAGCAGAATGTTGGTGTCGAGAAGAACCGCCATTTACAGGCCGCGCGCGCCGTAGATGGAATCGCGGTCGATCGCTTCATCCGGCAGCAATGGCGTCGTCGCGTGGCTCTCGCTCCAGGAGGTAAGCTCCCGGAACCACTCTTCCGCATCGAGCGGGTGCGCCCGTCCGCGCTCTCTTACTTCGGCGGAAAGCTCCCGCATGGATTCCTGCGTGATCGGGCGGCCTTCGCCACGCGCCAGGGAAGCGCGGGCTTCATCGATCGTAGCGCGAGACTTGACCCGCCGCCGCTCGCGTTCTTCCCACAAAGCAAGAGCTTCTTCGACCGCATCTTCCTCGCTGTGCAGCCGTCCCGTTTCCACGGCGCGGCGGGCGAATGCTCTTTGATCGGATGTAAGCTCGACTTCCATCGCTTCGGCTCCTAACCACAGGGTACGGCAAAAGACTTAGGAAAGCCACCTCCGGGTGCGTGAAGGAGGCCTCTGGACCCCCAGGCAAATTGCCGGGTGCCCCAGGTCGCGATTTTGAGACCTGGGATTCACTTCACCCCTACGCCACCACCCGCAACCGAACCCCTTCCTGCTCCTGCAAGCAAGCGATGATATTGAAGAGATTCGCCGCCGTCGGATTCCCCTTCGGCCCGAACATCTGATGCAGCGTCTTCACGTGAATGCCGGTCTTCCGAGCCAGCGCGGGAAAGCCCAAGGTCGCATTGATAAAATCGCGCAAAATTTCGCGGCCCAACGCCGCTTCCCCCGCCAGCAGAGACTCGACGGCATCGCTCAGCAGCCCGCGGCGAAATTCCCCATCACTCCGCACCCGCGCCTGCACCGTCTCCCGAAAATCCCGCGTCAATGCCATGGCTCACTCCTCTTCTGCCGCTTGTAGTCCAGCCAGCATTCGCCGGCCAATGCAATGTCGTCCTGCTGGCGCTTCTTTGTTCCGCCACAGAGCAGGATGACGATCCGCTCCCCGTCTTTCCCGAAGTAAACCCGGTATCCCGGACCAAAGTCGATGCGGCACTCGAAGACCCCGCCGCCCACGCCCTTCACATTCGAGAAGTTGCCCAATCCCAACCGGTAAAGAGCAGTGGTAACCCGGCGCGCCGCCTCGGAGTTGAGCCGGCCAAACCAATCGCCGAAGAGATTGCGCCCGTCCCGCCCGAGATATTCCCGGAGCTCGATCATCTATCGAATGGTAGCATATATTTTACCGTTACTTAGAAACTTGAGCCGCAAAATGCACTGCGTTAGCCCGCTGTGGTCCACTACAGGCCGCGCGCGCCGTAGATGGAATCCCGGTCGATCGCTTCATCCGGCAGCAACGGCGTTCCCCTGCTCCCGGTGCGTCGGAACGCCCGGAGAGCAACCTCCGAGCTGGTCCGCCAACTCCAGGAAGAGCTGCCGTGATCCGCTACCTGCTGGATGTGAATGTTCCGCTTGCGATGAACGTCCTCGGGCAGGACCCGGCGCTCAGTCTGGCTACCGGAAGAGGTGCCAAACCTGCCAGATGCCGTAGAGGCTGAGCACCGTTGCAGTCTCCAGGCCAATTGCCACTGCGAGGCCCTGCAGGCAACTTCCGTCCTCCGCGCCTGACTCGGAGAGCCGGTCCGGTTCTCTGGCGAAAGCAGGGGCTTCTGATTCAGAAGGCGCCCACACGGGACCGGCAAAGACGTCGCTGTGCATCGGGGCAACGGAGAATTTGAATTCAAACTCGTTGAGAACTTGCCTCATCACGTTAACTCCTTCCACCTGAGAGTCCTATCGGCAAAACACCGAATTGAATGACCTGGGGTCCGAAATCAACGTACATAGCACCGGACTATCCATTTTCCGGCTTCTTTTATTGGAAAACTGTGATCTTTCGCACACTTTTTAAGAAAATCTCTGCGCCGGGCGCCCCTGGGCTTCGCCTTGGTTTCTGTCACCCGCAATTCGCCCAATCCGCTTAAAATGCCTCTTGGAGGCAACAAACCCCATGAATCCCACCGGCAACACCATCCTTATCACCGGCGGCGGCTCCGGCATTGGCCGCGGACTGGCTGAAGCCTTTCACGCCCTCGGCAACCAGGTCGTCATCGCCGGCCGCCGCAGGCAGGCGCTCGACTCGACCACCGCCGCCAACCCCGGCATGAAGTCCCTCACGCTCGATATCGAAGACCCCGCCGCCATCCGCGCCTTCGCCGCCCAGGCAGCAGCCGATTTCCCGGCGCTCAACGTGCTCATCAACAACGCCGGCATCATGCGCCCTGAAAAGCTCCTCGCCCAGCAGCCCGACCTCGCCGACGCCGAAGCCCTGGTCACCACCAACCTGCTCGGCCCCATCCGTCTCATCGCCGCTCTCCTGCCCCTGCTTCAGAGGCAGCCCCGCTCCACCATCCTCAACGTCTCCTCCGGCCTGGCTTTTCTGCCCCTCGCTCTCACCCCGACCTATTGCGCCACCAAGGCCGCCATTCACTCCTATACGCTCTCGCTCCGCTACCAGCTCCGCGCCACGCAAATCGAAGTCCTCGAACTCATTCCGCCCTACGTCGCCACTCACCTGATGGGCGGCGCCGACGACCCCCGCGCCATGCCCCTCGGCAAATTCATCGCCGAAGTAATGGAGATTTTGAAGACCCAGCCCACGCCCGGCGAGATCGTTGTGGAGAACGCCAAGGGCCTGCGCTTTGCCGCCGAGAGCGGCAAATTCGACGCCATCTTCCAGGGCCTCAACGCAGCCATGGCGGACATTCGCTGAGGAAGTCTGCTGGCATCGCATCCATCGGTCCTGCATCGGAACGCGTCGTCCAGGATGCTGTCGATGAAGCGCCCAAGGCGAGCTTAGGCCCGTTCCTGCCCCGGATATCGCGCCAAAATCACGCAAAAAACACTGTCTTTTGCGTTCTTTTCACGAATTTCGCAGGCCTACAGCCAGACGTTTCCTCTTTTTCCGTCCACCTGCAAGCCCACTTTTTCCGATTTTGAAAAACAATTGGGGCTTTTATCCACCTGCAAGCCCACATTTCCGTCGGCCTGCGAGTCCACATTTCCGTCGGCCTGCAAGCCGACATTTTCGGCTCCCGATCGAGCCGCGCCCTCGCGCCTCAACTCCGCGCGACCCCGCTCCGCTTGCGGAACACCACCTTCAACTCCCGCCGCCAGTGCTCGGCGAGGGCGATCAGTTCCCACTCCACCTGTGGCGAAAAATACCGCAGCACCGGCTCGTTGGCCGGATGGATCCGCAAAGCCGGGCCGGCCAGCAGCAGCCGCGGCGCCAGCGGCGAAACCTCCGCTCCCGCAAAGTATCCCTGCCGCTCGAAGGCCGACAGCGGCCTCCCACCCCCACCGCCGGCGCCAGGCTGCCGGTCGTCGTTCAGCGCCCGCACCCGAATCCAGTAGTCCAGCGCTTGCAAGGGCAGGTGCAGGTCCTCCTCGGCCTTCAGTTCGATCACCGCCAGCCGCCCATTGCGGTCCAGCGTGAGCAGGTCCAGCATGCCGCGGTCGCCGGTCGAGAGCGCCGGCACCTGCGTATACAGCAAATCCCCCCTCAAACCCGGCAGCAGTTCGACAATTCCGGCGCGGAGCCGCGCCTCCAGCCAGCGCTCCGGTTGCATGCGGAAGAGCGGGTCGGTATGCGCGCCGTCGGCGTGCCGGCTCAAAAACAGCCGCGCGCACAGATCGCGGCAAAGTCCTTCATTTTCAGCCGTCAGCGGCGTCTCGTTGGCTCCGGCCCCAAACGTGATCTCGTCCTCGCCCGCAAACGAGTTGGCCGCAAACCCGTGCCGCACCCGCGCAAACTCCAACCCGTGCAGCAGCAGGCCCACTTCGGTCGCCGAACTGGCCCGCACCTCCACCCGCTCCCTGGCCGCCGCCGGAACCAGCGCCAGCAAACGGTCGATCCCCGCCTGGCGCCGCTCGATGGCCGCCGCGGCTGAAAACGCATGCACCAGCCGCGAGTCGAAGTTGCCGGTGTCGCGAAAGTCCACCGCCGCAAGCTCTTCGCCGCGCTCGTCGAGCGTAAAAAGCTGGAAGTCGGCGGCGGCGTGGTTCAGCCAGGCCATTCTCTCGGCTGTGGTGCGCCAGGCCCCGGCCGGCACAACCACCTTCAACCCGCCAAAGTGCCGCCGTCCGTCGCCCTTCTGCCGGCAATAGTCCAGCCAGAGAATTCCCAGCGTCAGAACGCCGTCCACGGTTGATCCGGACTCCGCCTCGCTCACGCCGATCACCGCGTCGGCAGCCGTTCCCCTCAGCAGCCGCCCGCGCACATAAGCCGGCCCAAAGCTGTGCTCCAGGTCCATCGCCGACCGCAATCCGTCCACCTTCGAGCCGATAAAACTCCTCGTCAGCGCCCGTTCCAGCAGCCGCTGATAGTTCCGCCGCCCCGCATCGCGGGCAGTGGGGGTGCGGCGGTCGCTGCTGGGCACCAGTTCCAGAGCCTGGGGCTTTGCGGCGCCCATGCGGCGGGTCATCAGGCGCAGGCATTGCGCCCGTTCCTGCACCTCCACCACGGTGCGCATCAGATTCCGCTCCTCGCTCCACAGTTGCAACAGGCAGCGCCCGTGCTGCTCGCTCACGGCATAGTGTGCGGTGCGCATGTCGAACAAAACGCGGCCATCCTCGAGCACTGCGGCTGCGGGATGGTCGGCGAGGTATTCTTCGATGCTTTGCGCCAACCGGCCGGGTGAGGGCGCAGGTTCACCGGCGGCCATGCGGCGCCCTACCAGCCTTGCCGCGCGCGCAGGCTCGTGATGTGCGCGGTGTGGTGGCGGGAGTGCCAATCGTAGAGCGCCAGCACCCTGGCGAGGTTCTGCCGGCCCAGTTCGGGGTGGTCGTAGCCCTTCTGGAAGTCTTCGTCCGAGAGAGATTCCAGCAGCCCCACCCAGCGCCCGTGCAGTCCTTCAATCAGCCCCAGTGACACATCCAGCGGCAACCGGCGGCTGTCTGCCAGGTTGGCCCAGGCGGCCTCGTCGTAAGGCTTCACCGTGGGCCAGTCCTCGGTCAGTGCCAGCTTGAAGCGGATGTAGGCGTTGGCGTGGCTATCTGCCACGTGGTGAACCACCTGGCGAACCGTCCAGCCGCCTTCCCGGTAGGGCGTATCGAGCTGGAAATCGCTTAGCCCGCTTAGGGCGGCGCGCAGGCGCGCGGGCAGCAGGCGCAGCGTTTGGATATGCGCGGCGCGAGTCCCAGGGACGCCGCTGGCCGGTGGGCTGAAGCGGCCAATGGGATAGCGAAGGTCGTCCAGGTCTGTCATGGAACGAACCTTACCATGGTTTCTTGACCGAATAAATCTGGAAGTGCTCCCCCGGCCCCCCGCGCTGGTGCTGCTTTGGGGCCGGGGTTCGCTTTAGGCGTGATGGTGATGGTGGTGGTGATGGTGGTGATGATGGTGATTCGAGGCAGCAAACACCGGGCTGGCAAACACCATCAACAACAAGGCAGCGGCAAGAATCTTTTTCATGGGTCGAATGTAGCACGGGTACGGCGGCGGGGGAAGTGGATTGAACGCCCCGCATCAAGAGAAGCACGGGGGCGCGGGAAACGGTTCCATCGCGGGAACGGCCGGTTGTTTCACAGGGCGCACGTTGGAGGTGGCAAGCGGCGTAGACTGAAGGCACGATGACCAATCCGGCTGCTTCCCCGCATTTCAGTCATAAGCGCTATTTTTTTGAGAAATTCGGCCTCACCGAGCGCCTCCTGGAGCGCTGCCTGGGCCAGGCCTTGGCGGCCGGCGGAGACTACGCCGACCTCTACTTCGAGTCGGTCACGGCCACCTCGCTGGGCGTCGACGAGCAGATCGTCAAATCCGCCAGCCAGGGCGTCAGCGCCGGCTGCGGCATCCGCGTGCTTTCCGGCGAGCGCACCGGCTACGCCTACACTGACAATCTGAGCCCCGAGCGCCTCCTCCACGCCGCCCGCACCGCCGCGCTCATCGCCTCCGGTCCGGCCCAACAGACGGTGCAAGGCTTCGTCGAGGCGTCCGTGGCAGATCTTTATCCGGTCCCGCTTGGCGGCTTCGATCTCGACCTCGCCGCGCGCCTCGAACTCATCCTCCGCGCCGACCGTGCCGCGCGCGCTTACGATCCCCGCATCGTCCAGGTGCGCGCCGGCTACTCCGAGGAGCTGCGCCGCATCCTCATCGCCGCCTCCGACGGCGCCTTCGCCAGCGACACCCAGCCCCTCTGCCGCCTCAACGTCTTCGTCATCGCAAAGGAGGACGCGAACATCACCAAGGGCGCGGCGGGCGGCGGCGGCCGGTCCGGCCTCGATCAGTTTGCCGGCTCCAAGAGCCCGGAAAGCCTGGCCCGTGAAGCCGCCCGCGGAGCCATTCTGCAGCTCGGCGCCGTCCCCGCCCCCGCCGGCGAGATGGAAGTGGTCCTCGGTCCCGGATGGCCCGGAATCCTGCTCCATGAAGCCGTAGGCCACGGCCTCGAAGCCGACTTCAACCGCAAGAAGACCTCCGCCTTCGCCGGCCTCATCGGCCAGTCGGTCGCCAGCCCCAAAGTCACCGTAGTGGATAACGGAACCATCGCCGGCCGCCGCGGCTCGCTCAACGTAGACGACGAAGGCTCGGCCACCCAGGAAACCATCCTCATCGAAGGCGGCGTCCTGCGCGGCTATCTAACCGACAAGCTCTCCGCGCGACTGACAGGCGCCGCCAACACCGGTTCCGGCCGCCGCGAGAGCTACCAGTCCATCCCCATGCCCCGCATGACTAACACCTACATGCTGGCCGGCGACGACGCCCCCGAGGACATTCTTCGCTCCGTCAAGCGCGGCCTCTACGCCGTCAACTTCGGCGGCGGCCAGGTGGACATCACCAACGGCAAATTCGTCTTCTCCGCGTCAGAGGCTTACCTGATCGAAGACGGCAAAGTCACCGCCCCCGTCCGCGACGCCACGCTGATCGGCAACGGCCCCGAAGCCCTCAAATACGTCTCCATGGTCGGCCACGATTTGAAGCTCGACGAAGGCATCGGCACCTGCGGCAAAGACGGCCAATCCGTCCCCGTAGGCGTAGGCATGCCCACCATCAAGCTGGACAAAATGACAGTGGGCGGCACGGGAAGGTAAAGGTGTAGTTTAGTAAACGGCGGTCATCCTGAGCGAAGCGCTTTTCAGCGGAGCCGAAGGACCTGCATTTGCTTTTCGTCTTTTCGAAGCGCCGTTAAAAGGTAAAGGTGTAGTTTAGTAAACGGCGGTCATCCTGAGCGAAGCGCTTTTCAGCGGAGCCGAAGGACCTGCATTTGCTTTTCGTCTTTTCGAAGCGCCGTTCAGCGGAGTCGACAGCCTGCCCTGAGCGAAGTCGAAGGGGACCTGCATTTACTTTTCGCCTCGTTCACCAACAACTTGTAACCCTCACGCTCCGGGTTTAGAGTTCTGCCATGGACGAGGAGCTTTATTTCACGTACATCGCGGCCAGCCGAAGCCTGACCCTCTACATTGGCGTGACCGGCAGCCTGCAAAAGCGCATGTTTGAACACAAACGAAAACTGCACGAAGGGTTTACGGCAACTTATAACTGCAACCGTCTGGTCTGGTTCGAGCGCTTTGTCGATCCCAACAACGCCATCGCGCGGGAAAAGCAGTTGAAGGGCTGGACACGCGCGAAAAAGATCGCTCTTATCAAGAAAACCAATCCCACTTGGATCGATCTGAGCGAGCAGTGGTACGCCTCCGAGCAATTGACCTGGACTCCAGATAATCACTAAGGGGAGCCATCATAAAATCCGGGGTCATCCTGAGGAGTAGCCATGATAAAAGGGCGGTCATCCTGAGGAGTAGCCATCATAAAAAGGCGGTCATCCTGAAAAGTAGCCGTCCTAAAAAGGCGGTCATCCTGAAAAGTAGCCATCATAAAAGGGCGGTCATCCTGAAAAGTAGCCATCACAAAAAGGCGGTCATCCTGAAAAGTAGCCATCATAAAAAGGCGGTCATCCTGAAAAGTAGCCATCATAAAAAGGCGGTCATCCTGAGCGAAGCGCTTTTCAGCGGAGTCGAAGGACCTGCATTTGCTTTTGCCTTCGCCCGCACAACATAGAAACCCTCGGCGTACGCATGCCCACCATCAAGCTCGACAAAATGACCGTCGGGGGACGGGAAGGTAGGCCAGTGCCAAGAGGGGGACTTGAATGCAGAGCCGGTATTGATTCGATTGAAGTTATTGATATAATTGGATGCTCGAAACGCAAGACACTGCCAATACGAAGTATTCAAGTGCGCCACAGGTACACGGGGTTTCACTTCGGATCATTTCGCGCTCGAATGATTTGACGGTTGATTTCATCCTTAGGCATGCCCTGATCCTTCAAGAACTTCCTCATATCAGTTTCCGACATAAACTCAGAAGTCGATTTGATCCCGCCCGCTTCAATATCCATCGCAAGAACTGTGAATGTATCCGGCTCGAAGTCCGCCACCATGATCACGGCATACCGAATTGCCATGTTTCCCCCGGTGCATAAGTGTACCTTGCCGGGTGCCCCAGGTCCGCATTTTCGGACCTGGAATATCTCCGGGTCAGTCGAGAAACGCGATCTGCGGCGCATGCCGCGCAAAGCGCTCCCGGTTCATGTAGACACGGTGCCAGCCAACGAGATCGATCGTCTTGTGATCCCGATGGCGAACCTCGCCGCGCGCCGGGCGCCGGGTGCCCCAGGTCTCGCTTTTGAGACCTGGGACACCACTAACCCCAACCCGTTTTGTAACAGGGCACGGCTTCAGCCGTGCCATAGACGCCGCAAAATGAACGTGGTCTTCAGCCCCTGAAGGGCCGTTCCCCCAAACTCACGCCGCGTCCTCAAGCGTGATCCTGACCTTGTTGCCGAGCGACGATGCGATATTGACCAGCGCATCGAGCGAAAACCGCGAGATGCGCCCCCGCAGCAGGTCGTTGATGCGCGGCTGCGTCACCCCGCACCGCTTCGCGGCTTCGGCCTGTGTCCAACCGTTCAGCTTCACAATTCCCGAGACCTTTTCCATCAGCTGGTATCGCAGCTCCAGGTTAGCTGCCTCGGCCGGTGAATCGGCGATTGCATCCCATACGTTCGCGAACACTTGCCTTTTGGCCTTCTTCATATCTCACCCCGCATCAGTTGTTTGAACCGCCTCTTGGCTATGTCTTTTTCCCGCGTTGCCGTCTGCTGCGTCTTCTTTTGGAAGGCATGCAGGACATATACCTTGTCAGCAAGCCGTGCTGTGTAGAGAACTCGGTAAGTTCCAGTCCTGCCCCAAACCCGAATCTCCTCTACTCCCGCCCCAATGTCCGGCATTGGCTTGAAATCTTCCGGCAGCAACCCATCCTGAACTCTTCTGAGTTGGTACCCCGCAGCGTGGCGGGCATCCCTCGGGAATCCGCTGAGCGCCTTCAGGGAGTCGCCAAGGAACTCGAGCTCTTTCATGCATCAAGTATATCCGAATCGATATAAAATGCAACTGGACTGCTCAGTCCGCAAGTTGGAATCCTCTGCCGAACAGAGGTAAACTGAACGCAGGAGGACCGCCATGACCTAGGTACGCAACTGCGACCTGGAGTTCGTCATGAGCCGTTCCTACCGCCGTCCTTTCGCGGCGATCACGGGCCTTGCTAGCGCAAAATGGGACAAGCAAATGGCCCACCGTGGTGTCCGCCGCAAACAGAACCTCGCCCTCAGAGCCTGCGCCGACTATGAGAACCTGCTTCTTCCCCATCGCCTCGAATGTCACTGGAACGACACCTACAACTGGGGTCGCGACGGCGCGCAATGCTATCTCGGTTGGATGTGCGATTCGGGCGACAGCTACTTCCGCAAGTGGTACCAAAAGGTGCTTCGCAAATAGCTGGCAAACCCGGGAGTTTGCGGCGTAAGCCTACGCCGCAAACTCCCCTCGGCCTATCGGCAATTCCAGTTCAACGCGCTCAAAAACCACCTTCGCCGCAATCCGGCCGCGCGCACCACGCTCCAGACGCACCAATCCATAATTGGCCATCGTCTTCAGCGTTCGTGAGAGATTTGACTTTTTCCGCCCCGTGAGCTGGGCCAGTTCGTCCAGCGACTCCGGCGCCTTCTCCGCAATCACCCGCAGCAGATCGCGATTCCCCGCCGAGAGCACCTTTGCGAACGACTCCGTCGAAGGAAACCATACCCGCGGCTCCTGCGGCGCAAGCTTCCTCTGTCCTCGCGCAATCGCCATGGTCAGCGCCTTCATCTCGTCGTAGCTGGCGATTCCAACTTTCAGTGTGCTCATCGTCGAACCCCAATTAGTTATCACAAAATGATAACCCACACATCCCTCCTATTCCAAAGCGAAATCCACACCCGCACTCACCAGCGCATCAAGCGAAAGTCGCGAGATGAGGCACAGCGGCGAGATCGATGCCAGGAAGCTCTCCAGAAAACCACCCGTCAGTTGCAGAGAATCATGCGCCCTTCGCCCATAATCAATAACAGAGCACCGATCTTCCGGGAGAGCGGGCGGAATCTCCGCACGTCAAACCGATGGCCGCAAGCCGGGTGCATTCCAGGCGGGTACGGGAACGGACCACTCCCATAAGGACCGGGATGCGGTACAGAATCGCTCTAAGCCTGCCGAAAATCGCCATAACTTCTTCGCTATGAAGATTCTGCAAGTAACTCCGTTGGCATCAAGAATTTGCGGCGCACGACCCCTCTTAACCCGTTGAAAACAAGTAATTTCCTTACAGAGACGGGGTGGGGGTAGGGGACGGCATAAAAAGTGCAAGGAACAACGGCCTGGTGGCAGGTTGCCCATCTCCCAGGGCGGCTCAATACGCTGAGAATCTGTCCAGAGATCGTCAACCGTCTACCGCCTTCCCGGAACAGCCTGTAGACTCCCCGTTGCGAATGGCACGCTGCCTGGATTCTGATAGCTTGAACCCATGCCCGAACTCGCGACCCGGCCGGATCAAGCCGCTCTCGACCTCGAATCCCTCGCGGCCGACGTGATCGCGCTTGGAGAACGCCGCCGGGCCACGCCAACTCTATCGTATGGGTGAGGCGCTTGCTGCGAGCGTGATCGAGCGTCATGCCAGGCGGCGGGGCGGTCGCGCCCGGCTGGTCACCATCGACCTCGGTCCCAGCGACGATCCCACGCACGGCGCGCAGCGGTTGTCGTTTTTCAACCGCCACTACGGCAATGGGAGGGCTGGGGCGATCCGTCCCTCACCGGCGCCATGTCCCACCTTCGTAGTATGTCCCAGATCGCAAAAGCAGGTTAACTTAGAGTCATGATTCGCCTGGAGCGGCTTTCATTTGCCTTCCGCAGCGGGCGGTTCGGTCACACTGATCGTCCGTGCAAATATGCGTGAGTTGTGCACACTCTTTCTTGGCGTAGTCTCGCTGCTTTCTGCGGCAATCCCCACCCATGAGCAGACGTTTACGCCGCAATCGATTCAATTTACGGGAGCGCCGGATTACTCCGATGCGGCGCTCGCGAACGCCGCTGGCCTGGCGGTGGGGATAAGCTACACAGCAGATGAGCTGAAGCGGCAGGCGCAGCAGCTCATGGACATCGGCATCTTCGAGAAGGTGTCTTACAAGTTCGACGGCGCCAAGCTGAATTACACGGTCAAGATGAGCTCACAGGCATTTCCTATCCAGGTGAGCAGTCTTCCGCTCGAAGTGGGCAAAGATGTCGATGCCCTGCTGAAGGCCAATATTCCGCTCTACCGCGGCACATTGCCGCCCCAAGGCTTGCTGGTCGAGGCCGTCCGGCGCACTCTCGAGGAGTTGCTCGCCGGCGAAGGTGTTCATGCGCAGGTTGCCACCGAGCTGGTTGAAGATCCGGCCACGCACAGCACAGGCGCAATAAAATTCATCATCGCTTCGCAGCCGGTGCGGATTGGAACCCTGACGCTGGAAGGCGTGTCGGACTTCTTGAAGCCCCAATTGGATCTGAACGCGAAGCTCTCCCACTTGACATTCGACTCCGAGCGCTCGACCGCCGATCTCGAGCGGAGTGTCATGGACGTCTACGCCGCTCACGGATTTGCCGCGGCTGAAGTCCACGCGGTGCGATATGGATTTCCCGTGACCGAGGAAGGCGTGATCCGCGTCCCTTACAAGGTTACGGTAAAGCAAGGCCGCTCATACCGGCTGGGGACGGTCACCCTGGCCCCCGGCCTCCCCCTGGACCCGGCGGAGGTGGACAGGCTGATGGCCTCACGCACCAACTTCATACCCGACAACCTGTTCCTCGAGAGCCTGATTACCCAGGTAGAAATGAAGCTCAAAGGCCTGGGATATTTGAACTGCCACCTGGCTCTCGAGCCGAAGCTCGACGAAAAGGCGGGGATGGCGAATTACATGATCGAAGTGGACCTCGGAGCGACGGACCACTCGGGCTTGGTGAAGGCCGAGGGCGCGAACGGCGCTCTGAAGAACTTAATGAAGCAATAAGGACGCATACTGCTCCGCGTTCCATTTGAAGCCCTGACCCCGTCGCCCTATGCCTTCCTTTTACGTCCCGGCTTGGCAGGATGGGCCTTCGGTTCGTGCCGTGAGAACGGAGCCGCCTGACGCTTCCCGGCGCGTTGCGCCTCTTCCAGGGCGCGTAACAACTCCTGCACGCCTACGCGCCCAGCGTTCTTTATACCGATGGCGATATGTCGGCTGAATCGGGCGGAGCAATGCCGAAGAGTCGTTAGTCAGCGCTGGATTTCAGCCCAACCCGGCATTCACGCACTAAGGATCGACTGGAGAGCACCGAGCGGATTCTCGTCCTCTGCGGAACAATCTAGACGTTTCAGGCCAGTTGCATATTTGGTTGCATAATCGAGTGCCAAACCGCCAAAAACCACCCGGATAAATCGATTTTAACTTAAGGAATCTCTGAATAAGTCGATGCTTTGAAAGGGCACGACTTCAGTCGTGCCGTAAGCGCAACAAAATGAGGGCGGGCTTTAGCCCCTGAGGGAATGCCGGCGTCAGATTCGAACTTAATCAGAGGTTCCTTAATTCAGTTATTGATTCAAAACAACAAGATAGGAGGAAAACTCGTTTAGCAAACCGCCGCCTTCAGCCGCTCGGCCATCTCTCCGGGCCTCAGAGGGAAATACCGGAAGTTGCGGCTGCGGAGCGCAGGGGCTCAAAAGAGCGCGCCGGGCCCGGTCATTTTTCACCTGGCCATTTTTTCGCTTTCTCGAAGGGGCCGGGGTTGTTAGATTCGCAATAATGTCCTTTGCCTTCCATCCTGCCCGGCGCAAGATGCGCTTCTTGCCGCTGGTGGCCGCCACCTACTTCATGGTGTCGGGCGGTCCCTACGGCATTGAGGACATTCTTGGCGGAGCCGGCTTTGCCTGGGCCATTCTCATCCTGCTGGTATTGCCGTTTGTGTGGTCTTTGCCCACGGCGCTGATGATCGGCGAACTGGCCAGCGCGATCCCCGCAGAGGGCGGCTTTTACGTCTGGGTGCGGCGCGCTCTGGGCCCCTTCTGGGGTTATCAGGAGAGCTGGCTTTCGCTGTCGGCAAGCATCTTCGACATGGCTATCTATCCAGCCATCTTCGTTCTTTACCTGGGCAAGTTCAGCCCGGCGCTGGCCGATGGTTGGAGGGGCTACGCCTGGTCGCTGGCTGTGGTGGTGCTGTGCTGCGCGTGGAATCTGCGCGGGGCCCCGGCGGTGGGCGAGGATTCGGTGTGGATGTTCGTGTTGCTGCTGGCGCCCTTCGTGGTCTTCGTGGTGCTCGGGCTTTGGCACGGGTTCACCCAGCACCCGGCGGTGCAATGGAGCCGGCCGGCCTCCCAGTCGGCTCTCTCCACGGCGATCCTGGTGGCCATGTGGAACTACATGGGCTGGGATAACGCCTCCACGGTGGCCCAGGAGGTGGAGAATCCGCAGCGCAGCTATCCCCGGGCGATGATGATGGCAACCGTCCTGGTGGCGGTCACCTACATACTGCCGCTGGCGGCGATGGCGCTGGCCGGCCTCTCCGTCGGGACCTTCTCCACCGGCGACTGGACCACCGCGGCCCAGGCCATCGGCGGTCCGCTGCTGGGGCTGGCCGTGGTGGCCGGCGGCGCGCTGACGGGCATCGGCATGTTCAACGCGCTGGTGATGAGTTACACCCGCCTGCCCATGGCCATGGCCGAGGAGGGCATGTTGCCGCTCATGCTTGCCAAACGCAACAGCCGCGGGGTGCCGTGGGTGAGCGTTCTGCTCTGCGGGCTGGCCTGGGCCCTGGCGCTCAAGCTGCCCTTCGAGCGGCTCATCTCCATCGACCTCATCCTCTATGGTTCGAGCCTGTTGCTGGAGTTTGTGGCGCTCGTGGTGTTGCGCCTCCGCGAGCCACGGCTGGAGCGGCCTTTCAAGGCCGGCAATCTGGCCGTGGCCTGCCTGCTGGGAGCCGGCCCGGCGGCTCTGATCGGCTATGCGCTCTATGCCTCGCGAGACGAAAAGATCATCGGCACGACGTCGGCGCTGCTGTTTGCGGTGGTGGTGGGTCTGCTGGGTCCGGTGCTCTACTGGGCTACGGCTGCTCCGCTGGTGCGGCGGCGTTTGGCGGCCTGGGCAGCGGACAGGCCCCCGCGCCAAGGGTAAGGCGGCGCGCATCCATTAGGGGTTGCGCGTCACGGCCTTGCTCGTTGCCGCGTCAGTTCCCGCCTCACTCGCCAGACTTCAGTTTGGCCTCCGCCAGTTTCGCCTTGTTGTCCTTGAACTGCTTGGCGCAGTAGATCACCTGGTCGCGGGCATAGGCGGCGTCGCGCCAGCCCTTCACCTCCACCCGCTTGCCCTCCAGATCCTTGTAGATGGAGAAGAAGTGGGTGATCTCCTTGAGCATGTGGGGGTAGATATCGGTGTAGTTCCACACGTTGGTGTAGCGGGGATTGTTCTTTCCCACCGCCAGCACCTTCTCGTCCAGGATGCCCTGGTCCAGCATCTCCAGCAGCCCGATGGGGCGCACTTCCTGCACGCAGCCGGGAAAGCTCGGCCCCGGCACCAGCACCAGCACGTCCAGCGGGTCGCCGTCGTCGCTCAGCGTCGAGGGCACGAAGCCGTAGTCCCCAGGGTAGTGCACCGGGGAGTGCAGGTTGCGGTCCAGCTTGAAGACGTGCAACTGCTTGTCGTACTCGAACTTTTGCGTTCCGTCCAGCGGGATCTCGATCACCGCTCGAAAGACCTCCGGGCAACGGTCGCCAATGGGCAGTTCCAGATAGTTGATCATCGCTTTTTACTTCTCCTTCGCGTGTTGGGGAGGCGGACTCTGTTCTGAGAACCGAGCCAATTTGCAGAGTACGGGCAGGCAGGTCGGGGTTTCAACCCCCAACAAATAAAGGCCGCAAAATCGTCGCGCTTTAGCCCCTCGGGGTTTGCCTTCCCAAACCGATCCCGCTGCCGCCGCATTTCGACGGCTGTCCGGCCATCCGCCGGAGATACTATAATCACGGATCATGAAGGCGCATGTCTATGTCACGTTGAAGACATCGGTCCTGGACCCGCAGGGCCAAACCATCCACAACGCCCTGCGCAAGATCGGGTTTGCTGAGGTGACGGCCGTGCGCCAGGGCAAGTATTTCGCGCTTTCGCTGGCTGACGGCCTCACCGCCGAAGCCGCCCGCGCCCAGGTCGAGCGCATCGCCAAAGAAGTCCTCACCAACCCCGTCATCGAAGAATACACCTACCGCATAGAGGAATAACCCGCCCCGCGCTCCCACCCCTTCGAACCCGCCCATCGCAGACAACCGCCCCTCCCCGTCCGCCCAATCCTTCAAGCCCGCTGGCAACATCGATGAGGCCAAGCCGACTTGCCGATACCGACCAGACCGCATGATCTAAACGTTTAAGACAAGAACGAGATGCAGATCATACGGACCCTCTAGACGTCCCCGACCCTGGCGCCTATTTTTGGCAATGGACCGCTGGCTGAAAGTGCCCGCTGTCCGAAACTGTGCCTCATGGAGCCGGGAACCCGTGCCCATAATCACATCGCAATGTGACAGAATGCACAGACTAAATGCGTCTGAGAATGCTTCAAATGGTGGTCTGGCGCGCGTCTCCGACTAGCATTTCCGCTCGGGGATGAAATGCCAGCTCTCTGAGGCGAAGCGCCCCCAGATTCCACGGGCTCACTGAAGCCTGGAAATAGGCGTCGAGGTACATTCTCGCCAGGAATCGCTTGTCGATCCGAGTTTTGTGCTGGCTCCCTGCCAGGGTGAGCAAGGTTGGACGGACATGCTACCGTCCGAGGCTACTTCGTAAGCGCTTTGGGCTTCAAAAACACCGGATTCATATAACGTGTCGGGCTGTTACCAGCCAACCCGGCCATTCCGATTCAATGAGAGGAGACACCATGCCAACAGCCTTGGAACGGATAAACGAACAGGAAACGCAGCCCGGTGCTGTAGGAGTTCTGGCAACCATAACTCAATCGGGCTGCACCAACACCTGTGGCTACAACATTGAGATTCACAACGACGGCAGCGCCACGGGAGTAACCATCGGTACCATAAACTCCTTGGTGACGAAGCAAGATTTTCCTCCTGGAACGATCGATACAAAAGACCTGCAGAACCTGCTCACAGAGATTGGCGATGTCAGCAAAATCCTGACCGGATCCTGCATGAAACCGGTTTCCTTTGCAACCACGACCAAGATCACGTATGCAGGCAAGACCAGCGGAGATTTGCAATGCATTCAGCAACCAGCAACGGGCGGCGATCAGACGCTATTGCATGAATCTGAGCACTTGGCAAGACTCGTGCTCACAATCCTGGTTCAATTGAAGTTTGACGACAGGCTCATCATTCCGAACAAGTAGAACGGAACTTGTCGGATTTCCCGGGCCCGGAGCTCCCGCGGACAGGTCTTCGTCCGTGGTGTGGAGCTCATGCTTTTAAGACCTGGGAACCCAAGGATCCCAACCGCACTCGTATCGCGAATCACGATCAAGTAGACCGAGGTTTCAACCCCGGCACAAACACACTCATAGCAATTTCAAAGATCGTGTACGCAGCGAAGCCGCGTTCAAGCCCTGGGCGGGTGACCCACCCTTGCGGTTTCTTGTTCTAGATCCGGAGGGAGGCGGGGGTTTCAACCCCCGCATAAAGCCAACAGGATCAACCCGGGCTTCAGCCCCTGCGGATCTATCGGTCAACCTGCTCGCCACGTGCACAGAAGAGCCCGCTCGCCAATCGTTTTCGAAGCAGCCCAGGATTCAAGTCCGCCTCGGCGCGCTTGATCCTGGGAGGGCGTTCCGACCGGATGCGCCCGCCCCGTAGGGGCGGAACGAAACGCTACCGGACCCCTCCGGTCACTCATGCGACCACCCTTGCCCCGCACCCCATCGAACCCGCCCATCGCAGACAACCGCCCCTCCCCGTCCGCCCAATCCCCGAAGCCCGCCGACCGCATCGATGAAGACAAGCCGACTTGCAAGGACCAATCCGCTCCCGAGTTGCCTTAAGGGCGCGCCAAAGGACTGGCGATCCCCTCCAGCACACGTTTCATCCGCTCAGATACAATTCCTAGAAACCGAACAATTGGCGGAGGTGCCGAATGCCATTTTCGCAGCAAGAAAAGCTCAATTCAGCGTCCGAGGCACTCAAATGCCATCGCGATCTTGGTGCATGCATTGACGAGGCGATGCGACGCCATTCCGAACAAACGAGCCAACTCACCGGCCTTTATGAGGAAGTGGACAAGCTAACGAAGGGCAGGTCGATCGTGCCGACATCCGATCTACTCGTCGAGCTATCTAACGGCCTCATTTCCGATGTAAAGACACTGGTATTTAGGGACACATATCTGGATCGGCTGACCACGTTTGTCCCGGCTGGCGACAACCCAACCTATCCGGAGATTCTCATCACACTCAGAGTTTTGCAGCAGAGCCTTAAACGATTCGAGACCATGCTGAAACCCGAGTCCGCTAAACACTCCTCGATCGTTCTCGAACTCAGGGCAATCGTGGCGGCCCTGGAAATCGCCCAAATGGAGGAGGAGGATACTGAGGACGAGGTCGCTGAAGACACAGGCGACGAAGAGGCCGAGGAGGTGGATGAATCAGAGACCCAGGACGACATCGAGAACGAAGACGAGGAAGAGAACGACCTTGAAGATGCCGACGAGGACTCACAGGAATATCAAGTGTACGTCAGCAAGAGCTCTGTGAGAACGCGTCTGGGCTTGGAGTCAAACTTGAGCAGCCTTTTGGGCAGCGAGGACCGCAAACCCTACGATCGCTGGTTTGAACGGTTGCAAGGCGAATACTACTTCAACTTCGCCATGCTTTACACCTCAGGACTTCCCAACTACGAACCTCCAACCGCAGGAATCACGTTTGTGAAACCAGGAAAATGAAATTGGAAGAGACACTGTTTCCAAACCTTAAGCAGCTGGAAGTCGATTTTGTCATCCCAAGACAGGTCGAAGACCTTCCCTTATGCGTCGATCCATTCCTTCTCTATAAAAGCAGAGACCCGGAATTGCGGAGGCTGCACGACCTCGTAGTGCGACATTTCGGTGCGGGTGTGGAGGCAGTCAAACTGGGGAATATCGAGGAGGCCGAGCGAATTCTGGACTTTCCGGAGGTTCCCGAGGTCGGATTTGGATATGGTTCCAAGGACAAACGAGGGTCCGGTCTCGGGACAATTCTGCAGAAGCTACTCATCGATTCCCTCACGATGTCGCCCGCGATCATGGCCCGGGGCGTGCGTCATATTGAGGAAATGCAGCTGATCTCGCCGGGCATAGGCCCCGATCGTGTAGGCGACATCGCGTCGAATATCCTAAAGGGCTACTTGATCGAGTATACCCAGCGCCAGTGCGCGATCCATAATATCCCGGTCGAACAAAACGTTCCTCTGGAGCACGTCTTTGACCCAGACGATGGTGTCTGGCAAGACGGATACTTCGACTTGCCGAGAAACCCGAAAGACGGCAAGGGAGTGCTCTTGGTCCCGCGAAGAATGGTCAGGCAGCTGCCCTGGATTAACTACGAGAACTTCGCGAAGACCGAGTTCCGCGCCTACCTCGCCGCGAAAACCCTCACGTCCCGAAGCCGTGGGATAGGCTCCCCCAGTAAGACGGAGGTGACCTCAATAAGCCGGATACAAACATCGCTAATCGACAGCTATGTGAAGCAGCGAGAACGCTTGGCGGCAGAGGCGCAGCCATTTCTTCCACCAATTAGGGACGACTCAAAAGCCACCGGCGAAGCCCTGCTGGCGCGCCTACAACAAATTCCGATCGGTCAGGCTTACGCCACCACCTACCAGCGAGCTGTCCTGGACATTCTCACATTCGTTTTCTGCCCTGATCTGATCGATGGGCGGCTGGAAGAACGCACAATTGAAGGGACTGAAAGGCGAGATATCCTATTCACTAATGATTCGGACGATTCGTTTTTTGATTATGTGCGCCAAACCCACGACGCCTTAGTGATGATGTTCGAGGCAAAGAACGTCTCAGAGTTGACAATGGCGGCTTTGAATCAGTCAGCCACCTACCTTGGAGACCGAATCGGACGTCTCGGATTCATCGTGACACGACACTCGCCTGGCGAGAATGTTGTCCGCAAGCAGATCACAATATTCAACGACTCGCAGCCTCGCAAGGTACTTCTAGTCCTCACTGACTCCGACCTCGCCGAGCTCGTCAAAATCAGGGCTGCGGATGGGGCGCCCACGAAATGGTTGCAAAGGCATTACCGGAACTTTCGGACGGCAGTGCAGTAGGCGGGTGGCCCCGGTCCCGGTGAGATCTCCAGTCCGCGCTGAGGGTGCCCCCGGTCCCTCGCTTTTGGGGACCGGGGATGGAAGCGCCACCGGAAATTTTTTATTTCAGCTGCCGAATCC
>JBEKZJ010000079.1:0-23831 GCA_049509995.1 Occallatibacter sp.
GGCAGACTTCAAGTCTCGGCTCAAGAGGTGATAGAAAGATGAAGCGTTCTACGTGGGGAGTGATGAGCGCGCTTGCGATTACGGTCATGTTTGCGGCAACTTGGGCACGGGCGCAATCAGCCGTAACAGCCAGTCCAGCTTACGCAAAACTGTTGACTCCAGCCGATATCTCCAAGGTGACTGGATTGTCGGGGGTCATGTCGGTCCCTCGGGATCCAAGCAAGGGCGCGGGCGGCGATCTTAACTTTGCCTTGCCCAACGGGAAGCAGATCCTTTTGGTCACATTCCTGGATACAAAGAATTACGAGCAATCGAAAGCTGTGAAAAGCGTTTATGGTGGCCAAGTCCAGGGCGTCGGCGACGATGCTTTCATCGGCAAGGTCATGGGATTTGAATCCATCCTCTATTTTCGGAAGGGTCCGCATGGTGTGGCCCTTTCATCCTTCATTGACACGGGGAGTGGCTGGCCAGGGAAACCTTACTTGAACCAGCAGCAGTTGCGACAGCTAGCCGCTCTGATGCTCTCTCGGATGTAATCGATCTTCAGAGCATAGGGTCATCTGACTCTGTCCTCGGTATGCGTACCTCAAAGACGACCGGCTTTTGGGCAAAACCATCCCCGTCGTTGCGGTCGCGGATCCTTCCCAACCGTGGTCGGCATTTGCGAGAGATTCTGGGAAGGCCCAAAACCGGGTTGGGGACGGTTAGGCGGTTAGAACGAAGCCGCAGGCGCCGCGGACGCTCGGTTGTGCCATACTCGGAGTGTATGGGCTTGCAGAGTGTGCTTCATCGGCAATCGTCGCTTCGTGCTAAATATTTGATTACAGGCTAGTTTTCTTCATCGGCAATCGTCGCTTCGTGCTAAATATTTGATTACAGGCTAGTTTTGATTGAATCTCCATAGACTCACCGCATCCGCGGCAAACACCTCCGGCTTCCTTCTTGCCTCCAAATCGAAAACGACTCGCACCAGCACCTCGCCCTCCTTGCGCATCGTGCGCGAGTCGTTTCCGATGTTGGCTAGCGGCAATACGCCCGGAGCAGCGCCAAGGTCCCGGAAAACGGTCAAAAAACCGACATATCGTTTCTATTGCACTATGTTGACCCAGAGCCCGAGTGGCCAACATCCAGAACACCTTGGAAACGAGAGATCTCCCGCTATTGCTGGGAATATGAAGCCAGCACGGCTAGGGGGAACGCCTCTTCAGGATAAGCTCAAACGATGAGAGAATACATCGAGGTGAGCTCGTGACCAGGATCAAGAAAGTCGTCATTACGGCGTACGGTGACGAAAGCAAACTCGCGATCGTCGAAAGTGATTTGCCGGAGCCGGCTGCCGGAGAAGTGCAACTCGCGGTCGAGTACACCATCGTCTCTGGCTCCGACGTCAATATGCGCCGTGGTACCTATCCCTTTCAGAAGAAGCCGCCCCTGACTCCGGGATATAGCGTCATCGGCAAGGTGCGCGTCAACGGCAAAGACTGCTCAAAGTTCAAGATCGGTGATCGCGTCGCATGTCTTTCGAAGTACGAGGGACAGGCGGAACTGATCAACCTCCCCGAAAAATACCTGGTACCGGTGCTTGATGGAGTTGACGGGAGGGCTGCGGTCGCCCTGATCCTCGATTGGGTTACGGCGTATCAAATGCTGCACCGCGTTGCTCACGTCGCAGCCGGTCAGAAGATCTTCGTTCATGCGGTGAGTGGGGCCGTGGGAGGGGCGCTCTTGCGGCTCGGACAGCTACAGGGAGCTCAAGTCTTCGGCACGGCCTCGTTGAAGAAACAAGGCGAAATGCGTCATCTTGGAGCTGTTCCCTTCGATTACTCGACTAAGAACTGGATTGCCGCCATACAGGAACTCGGCGGCGTCGATGCAGTCTTCGACCCGCTTGGCTTCGAGAGCTTCGACGAGTCGTACTCGATCCTGAAGAAAGGAGGAGTTCTGGTGGGATACGGTATGAACTTGCCGGCGTGGACCAGAACTCCTGAGCGCCCGGTGATTCCGTCGGCCCTCAAACTGTTCTCGAAGAACCTGCTCTTCTGGTCGGGCAAGCGAACAACCTTCTTCGGTGTGAACCGCAGGTCAAAGAACTTTGCGCCTGACCTGGAGCAGCTCTTCGAATGGCTCAGAGACGGGAAAATCTCTGTACCGATCAAGGCGACTTTCAAGCTTGACGAGATCCAACGAGCGCATCGGGAGTACGCCAGCAGTGCACGCACAGGCTCAATTGTGATCGAGGTCAGCCGATAGTGTCTTGTCACGAGATACCTTGCATTCGCATGTGTCGCGTGCAGTCCCGATAATTGCCGTAGGGGGCAAAAATGGAATTGTGCCCGGATGGTCGGCAAACCGGAAGTTATGTGTTAGTTAATATCCTATTAGTATACAGTTGAGTTGAACAACTCGAGCGCCAGACGGGGATCCAACGGAAGGAAATGGCAGAGTTCTGGCGTCTCGATACGCCGTGATCAATCAATCCTCAGCGAAGCGGCCAGGATCGGTAATAGTAAACGCCCTTCCGTCCGGGGGTCAGGCGCGCGCAAGCGTAGCCGGAATCCAGGACACTGCTCTGGATGGCCCAGGCGGCGGCTATATTGAGCGGGCCACCCTTCAGGAGATACGCTGTTAAGCCCGTAGCCCGGACGCCGTGGCTGCAGGTCGTGATGTTGATGCCCGCGGCCGCGGCTTACGAGGCTGGCACATCTCGTCCTGCGGCCAAGAATTGCTTCGATTGTGTCGCCGGCGGAATCGCCAGCTCGCATCGAATATCTGCGACGTTCCCATCGCCGGATCCCATGATGAGAGGAACGAGCTTTCACCGTTACACAGCGATCGTGCTCACCCGCTCCCGCTTGCGCTGCAGGGAGGCACGATGGAACTCGTGATCTTTCTGGATCAGAGAGACAGCACGCGCAATCTCCGCGCCACACAGCTTGTATCGCCCCACCGCGCACGCGAGCGGCAAGTTAAGATCCACCAGTCTGCAGACCCAGTTGACCGTGAGTTCCGACATGCATCCGTACTCGCTCTTCGGGTGGGTAAGAACCACGATCCGGATGATCCGGTACGGCAGACCACGTTTGGCAAGGAACTCTTCCAGCGCGTCGGTGACCTCGTTCACCTGACGGCTCGGGGAACGTCCGCCGCGATCCTGAATGACTGTCCCGTGTTCCACCAGGTTTCTGTAATTGTCCCACTTGTCCTTCCACCACTGGTCCTGGCAGCAATGGATCTCCCCGTTCACATGCTTCACTTCCAGAGCAGCGATCCCATCCGGGCCGACAGCGATCAGATCGACTTCCCCCATGTTGTTCCTATATCCCCTCAAAACCGTCCACTCGTCGTTGAGTGCGATTTCAAGAGCCCTGAGCACCAGGGCCTCTCCCTGGTTGCCTGCTGCCACTGCGCACTCTCGATCGCTTGGCGGGCGCATCTGCATCAACTGTGGAACTGGCCGCCTTCGAACGGCCATCCATTCGAAGACCGCCTTGATGAGTTGCCAAGGTTTGCGATTGGCCCATGCATCCTTCAAGGACTGCCTGACCCTTGCACGGCATTCGTAGTACCGGTTGAGCTGGTCTTGATATCTGCTCCAGTTGCCACGCTGTTCCGCGGCACGGGCAGCCTCGAACTGCAGAACCTGGTCTCGGGTATGGTCAGAAAGAATGATCGTCTTCAAGGCGCCTCCTATAGGACGCATTCGTTTTCGAGGATGATCTCCAGTTCAGGCAGCGTGTCTTCCATCGTTTCGCAGATGCCACTGCGGCAAGGGTCATCATCCTCGGGGTACAGTGGCGCCCAAGGGTAATCCATCGCCACATCGAATGGCTCCAGATCCTCCAACATTCGCTGCTCCTCCTCACTCAATTCCTTGAGGCGTGGTGTAGGCATCGGAATCTCTCCCCGCGCCATCGCGTTCATTTCGTCCGCCAACTCAGCGCTGGTCATCGGTATGCCGTCCCAACTCACTTCGTCCTCCTCGGTCGGCGTTTCAAGTTTTCGATCTACGTCTGTCGGACTTGGATCGAACGGGCAATCATCCAACTTCATCACTTACCTCGTCTCCCGGCCTTGCCGGGAAAGATAGTTTGCCACAGCCGCCGCAGGCAATAACGAAGAAGGCGGAGCGCCGGCACGATTTCCGTATTGCGGGAGATACATTTGTCCGAAACTGCACCAGTGTCCGTGATCTGCAATCGGCCGCCGGTGCCGTCAGCATCTGATCCGTGCCAACGCATTGGCCGGGACTTCCGTATTCAGATCCGACAATCCCGCTTACACCGCCCGTCACCTTTGCATTCAGTTTTTCGAACGAGCCCCATGAACAAAACCCATTTCCTTCACCGCAAAGTTGTCTCTTGTCCAAGCTGCGCTCTGATTCAGTTCAGGACCTCATCCGGCCTCTGCCGCCGGTGCCGTCAACCACTCGGCCATCCGCATACTCGTGCGCGTAGGGCCTCAATCCCCTGTTCAGACGCCGGTGTTTCGACCGATGCTCTTACCAAGCGCCTCGGCGCCGCCATCCGGTCTCTGCGAAGGGCGCGCAAGCTCAGCCAGGAGCGGCTTGCCATCGCCAGTGGCACGGCGCGTCCTTGCCTCTCGCGGATCGAGAGAGGACTGGCAATCCCAACGTTGTCAACGCTCGGGAAGATTTCATCGGCGCTCGGCATCGAACTCGTCGATCTGTTCGCCACCATTGAATGAGGCGTCGTCTGCGGCGAAGCGCCAATCGATACTTGCCCCCCGGCTGCAGCATGCAACTGTCTTCTTGACCCGGACACGCTCGCCGCATCGCTGCGCAACCGGGCCATCGAATTGCCCTTTCACTCTGTCCGCAAGCAATCCGTCGGACGGAAGGATCTCCACAACGGCGCTTCCGCTCCACCAGCCCATGAAAGGAGCATTAGATCGAAGATCGTAAAGTCTTCTGCTTTCGCCTGGACCAGGAAGGACGTGTCGTAGCCGAGGAGGTGCTCGATGGCGATGGTCCTGTTCTTGATGAGGACGACTTCGGTCGCTTCAATGAGGACGGCGATGGTTTCACCGCGATGAGCAGCCCTTCTCCCGCAACGCCGCAGAAGTCAAGGTTGCCCCTGCAATGAAGCCTCGCCACCGGCCGCGGCATTCGACACCTGAAGCCCGGAAGGACAATGCGGCAGCCTTGGACGCTGGACGCTTTGGCATCTGTCTAGGCGCCAACTGCCGCCCCGGCTGGGCTTTCACCTGATGAGGCAGTCGTCTTCACACAACAGGTTGGCTAGCCATACTTGAGTGCCGCCCGCGCAAGCGCCGCCCCGCAGCATCCCGCAAGATCACAGCATATGCCCGCGTCCGCTGGCTGTCCCCGCTTCCGGTGCGGACCGGCGCTGGCGGCGCCCGTCTCCATTTAACCGGAGAGCGGCGCTATTCTCAAGCGCCTACCTCCCTCAACTGACAACATCTCGCGCCGGTGAACTGCTCCCTTCGCGGGGAGCGGTTCCGCCGGACACTCAGGGAAAAACATGAGATTCCACTTCCGTTTCTATTACGATTTTGGACGGCTCGGCACCCTCACTTCCACGCTGCCTGCGCCATCACCAACTCTCCCTTCGGCGGCCGATCTTCCTGCCGAGGTTTATCAGGCTGCCCGCCTCGGCTGGATGATATTTATCTCCTTTTGCGAGGAAGGCCGGTTCGCTCCAGCAGCCGACGAGTGCATCGGCGACGCTACCGACGACCTGGCCGAGATCCTGCTCCTGGCCGCCAACGAGCCAGCTCACTGGCGTCTGGCAGTTGGCCCGGAATCCGGGGTCTTTGTGCTCCTCGTCGAGGGCGAGCTTGGCCGAGATTCTCTGTGCCGCCTCTGCGGCAGCGACTGGGGCTGGCAGCGAACGCTTCAGGCTGAGTCGGGAGACGTCCGGTATATGTTCTTCCGCTGGCCGGACCGCAGGACCATCCGCGGCGCGGCCCGCGAGCTCTGGGGTGGGATTCAGGTGCTGGCTGATGGCGACTCGGCGCCGATCCCATCGTCGAAGGGCTGTCCCGGAGTGCCCCGGTCTTATCTTGATCCGGATGCCAGTGTCGAGCCGGCCCCCGAATGGCTGCTCGACTATGCCTTCACAAGCGAGGCGGACGACGCCGCGACGGCACCGCATAAACCAGCTCGCGGCGTTGATTCCGGAACGCAGGACGACCGCGGCGAGGCGGCCACCGGCTAGGCCCCGGCGGCAATGGCGGCGTCGGCCACGTGCTTTGATCCCAGTTGCGCGGCCAACTTCGGAAGTAAAAACCGGACACACTATTAGTCCCGGTAGGCCGTGTTCAAAGATCTGATGGGCGTTGACCCTCGACTGGCGCGTACAGCCCGATGCGCGTTTCCAGCCCCCACGCGGTATGCTCTTGCCGTTTTCGGCGGTGGCGTTCCCCTCACCGAAGCCCTCACCGAATGAATCCCTTTTAGTCATTTTCAGTACTTTTCCGTACATTTGCTTTCATCTAAATAATTCATAATAAACAGCTTAGTAAAATTAGGAAACTGCTGCTCTATCCACCTGAGCTACGGGGCCACGTTTAGAATCAACAACTTACAGAATATGCTTTACCCACAATTCCCACAAAGCGTAGAACGGCTTCATTCTGGAAGTACGCAACGTGGTTGACAGCGGGTAATGCATGTCTCCAAGATACCAGCGTGGCAGCCTCCGGCGCGAGAAGCGAAGCGGGGGAAATGATGTTTGGGTCTGGCGGTACCGACTCAACGGAACGATGAAGCAAGAAACCTATCCGGCCGCCAATTACAAGACGAAGACGGCCATGTGGGAGCATCTCGAACCGGCGGTAAGGGCGCTCAACAACCAGTCCGCTGAGCCGGTGCATGTGGCACCGACTCTGGGCGACGTGATCAAGAGGTACATGGAACAGAAACTGCCCAAGCTGGCGAGGTCGACCCAGAACACCCAGAACGGGCAACTTCGGATCCATATCGGGCCGAAGTGGGGAGAGAAGGTTCTTACGGAGATCCAACCCGGCGACGTCCAGGACTGGATCGAGACCGTGCAACTGTCACAGGTGTCCCGGGGTCATGTGATGGTCCTGATGCGCCGGCTCTACAAGCTGGCCATGCTCTGGAAGATGTACCCGGTCGGCTTCAATCCGCTCAGTCTGGTGGAAGTGAAGGGAGCGACCACGCGTGAAGAGGAACCGACTATCCTGACTCCCGCCAAGGTAACCGAGCTGGTCGATGAGCTGGGCCCTCCGTACGACCTGATGGTGCTGGCCACCGCCAGCCTCGGTTTCCGGGTATCGGAAACCTTGGCCTTGCGCTGGGAGGACTTCGACTTCAAGGAGGAGGCGGTGAGGGTGCAGCGCGCGTACACTCACCAGGAGCTGAAGGATACCAAGTCGGCTTCCTCGAAGGCGACTGTGCCGGTGCCGGCCGCCTTGCCGGCGGCGCTGAAAGAAGCGCGCGGCAAGCAGGACCTGGGATGGGTTTTTCCTTCCCCGGTGACCGGGCGGCCGTATGCTGCCGGGATGATTCTGCAGGACCACATCAAGCCTGCCGCAAAGAAGCTGGGCTTTGGAAACGTCGGCTGGCATGACCTAAGACACAGCTTCAGGTCCTGGATCAGTTCCAAGGCGCCGACTACGGTCCAGAAAGACCTCATGCGACACGCTGAAGAGTCGACTACTGCGAACATATATGGCCGCACCCCCGTGGAGGGGATGCGGCCAGTTGCCGAGATGGCAACGAAAGGGCTTAGGGCTACGAGAGCGAATCAAACGCTGGATATTCTCTCGTGGGATCTGGGGGCCAGGGCGCCTCGCAGGTATGCGGCTGTGGCCTAGAACGGAGCACACGTGGCAGGTTCTTTACAGGTCTCTCCATGACGAAGATGCGGGAGTGATGCGTGAAGCGGGCGATATCGCGGCGTACATTTTCGGTAAACAGGAGGAACAGGGACAGTCGATTGCGGAGATGGCGATGCGGGCGGACAGCCCCTACCAGCGCGTAGCTTGCATTGAATGTCTTGCTAAAGGGTGGCCAGATCACCCCGCACTTCGAACACTGATCGAGAACGGGCGTGGGAGCGTGTCAAACGAAGTTCAGATTGCTAGCCTCGCCGCCAAAGTCCGACTGGGGCAACAACAGGACGATGACCTTGATGCCCTGCTTGCGTTATCTGGGGATCGATTCAATTCGGCAACGGAATACTCCTGGCATCCGGAGGTCGCGAATTCACTTGTACGAGGCTTCCCCCAAAATGTGCGCTTGAAGCTCCAGTGTCTGAAAAGTGTCGGGCACCATTCCTTCCATCCCAGCCTCATGGACGGCCAGGTAGCCATTTTCGTTGCAGTATGTGAACTTGCCCTCAGAATGCGTATCTCTTAACCGGCCGGGTTTTGGGGATTGAATTCATCCTCGTCGTCGTGGCGGTGGGAATGTGGGAATCGGCTTCATCGATTTCCAAGGTTGGTGGGAAGGGCGGAAAACAGCACCATCGTTTTCCGGGCTTTCCATAAACCGTCATTTCCACCCCGCTCCGCGCCTGAGGCGGCACCGGTCATGGCGCATAGAATTTTATGCGTCCGGCGGCCTTTGAATGCAACACGTTACCGCCGCAGGTCTCAGAAAGTTCGAAGAAATCGAGGAACGCAGAGGCAGAACCAACTGGCACAGCCCGTCAGCTTACCAGATCAGGCGTCCTTGGTGTGTGCTAAAACCACGCATAATCTAGGTTTTACACAATCGAAATCTACGTCACCCCCTTGTGCATTTTTATCTTGACTAGTTTTTTGGTGGTGTGCTAAGGTGTCGGCCCTAGTAGTACAACCGTATTCAACGGGCAGTCTAAGCTCTGAGAAGTGGCGTACCAGCCACCATGAACTTCAAACTGCTGATCGAACGGAGCGCACTCATAAAAGTGGCACCTGAGGGCCTATGTGGTTTGCTTCTTTTGCCGTAGGTAATCTGGGTTCTTCCTCGCGTTTGTTGATTTTACGCAAACACATTTACATTTTCTCTGATCCAAGCAATCAAATGAGTCTGGCGCATACTCAGACTCGTGTCGCGGTTTCCCTGCCCATCCATTTGGAGAATTTAAATGATCCGCTATAAGTGGCTTCGCCCGTGTGGAAGTGCTGCGTCGGCTACGGTAATGTTGTTGTTTTCCAGCGCATGCCTCGTGAGTGGGATTGGCGCGCAATCAGCCGGATCGGCAGTGGCCGGTTCATCTCTGGGTTCTTCTGCGCCTTCTACCTTTCTCGTTGCTCCTTCATTTCCACTAGGCTATGCTCCATCGAGCGTGGCGACGGGTGATTTGACGCGGAGCGGCAAGTTGGATCTGATCACCGCGGACTACAGTTCCGGGGAGATTACTGTCTTTCTCGCAGCCGGGAAGGGCAACTTTGCCCCCGGAGTCGCGTATGCCGCAGGGGCCCATCCGAGCTCCGTGGCCGTGGCCGATATCAATGGCGATGGCAGGCCCGGCGTTGTGGTGACGAATGAATCCGCGGGCACCATCAGTGTGTTGCTGGGCAACGGCGACGGGACGCTGCAGCCGCTGCGAAGGTACGCCATCGGTTTCAATCCATCCTTCATCGCCACGGGCGACTTCAGTGGGAACGGAAGAGTGGATGTGGCGGTTGCGGGAAAGTCTGGGCAGCTTGCCATCTTGCTCAACGACGGGAATGGAAGCCTGAAGGCGCCGATCGTGTACCCATTGTCCAAGACACCCACGGCGCTTGCGATGGGGGACTTCAACAACGACGGGCACAACGACCTGGCCCTGGCAAACGCGGATGGAACGGTAAGCATTCTGCTCGGCAAAGGCGCAGGGCTGTTTCGCGCGCTTCCAGACACCAGCGTGGCCTCGGGCCCCCTCTCGTCGCTCGCTTCCGCAGATCTCAACAAGGACGGCAGAATCGATCTGGTGGTTACCCAACCAGGCCAGAAGCTGGTGTCAGTCCTGCTTGGGAAGGGTGACGGAACCTTTGCGCCCCCCGCGTCTTATCCGGTTGGGAACGAGCCTGTCTCCACCGTGGTGGCGGATGTAGATGGAGACGGCGTCGCCGATCTCGCGGTCATCAACAAGGCCAGCAACACCTTCAGCGTTCTGGGTGGAAACGGCGACGGGACGTTCAAGAGTTCGCTTGACTTTGTGGCAGGCAATGCGCCTCTTGCCGCCGTGGCAGGCGACTTCTACGGAGACGGCCACGCTGATCTGGCCATCATCAACCACACGTCGCAAACGGTGAGCGTTCCGGCGGGCAATGGCGACCGCACCTTCAAGGCCGGCCGTTCATATGAGGCCGGCGTGCAGCCGGTCTCGATTGCTTCCGGCAACCTGCACGGCGACAAGATTCCCGGCCTGGTGGTTGCCAACTACTGCGGCTCCGACCCCACCTGCAGCAAGGGCGGAAGCATCGCAGTCTTTCTTGCGGACGAGAAGGGAATGTATCAACTTTCCTCGACATACGCTGTCGGCGCCGGCCCGGTATCCGTGGCGCTGGCCGACGTGAATGGCGACAGGAACCTGGATATCGTTGCGCTCAATCGCCTCGACAAGACTGCCACCGTGATGCTTGGCGTGGGGGATGGAACCTTCCGGCAGCCGATGACGTTTCCATTAGCCGGCGCTCCGATTGCGGTTGCGGTGGGCGACCTGAATAAGGATGGGAAGCCCGACCTCGCGGTCCTGGAGGACTGCGGGTCCGCAAAGTGCTCCCAGGCGGGCAGTCTTGAGATCCTGCTGGGCGGGGGAGACGGCAGTTTCCAAAGCGCTGCGAGTTACCCGGTGGGCTATTCTCCAGCCTCGATCGCCGTGGGAGCCATCCACGGAGACAAGAATCTCGACCTCGTGGTGGCGAATCGCTGCGGCAAAGATGCCTCCTGCCAGTCGGCCGGCACCGCGACTGTGTTGATCGGGGACGGAACCGGCAAGTTTACGCCGGGAACGGACATCGCTCTGGGGAACAGTCCCGCTTCGATTGCTCTGGGAAATCTGACCGGGTCTGGGCTTGACCTGGTGGTCTCGCGGTCCACCGACAATACGGTAGCGGTTCTGCACGGCAACGGAGATGGCACATTCCGAGCGGCGGTCCCCTATCCGGTAGGCAACAATCCGGGGTCGCTGGTGGTGGCCGACTTTAATGGGGACGGCAAAGCAGATGTGGCTGTCGCCAATGTGAACGACGCAACCGTGAGCATTCTGTACGGGCGCGGGGATGGCACGCTGCAGGCCGCCTCTGCCCTGGCGGTGGGGAGCAGCCCCACGGCGCTGACCGTGATCGGAAGCACAACGGGCGGACACCCCAGCCTGGCCACCGCCGACGGCGCCAGTTCCTCCGGCGTGGGGACGGAGTTCAAAGTGCTGCCCCATGGCACCGGCACGACTCCTCTCACATCCTTCACGCTGACATCGGGAACAAACCCGTCGAGCGTGAACGAGCCAGTACTATTGACTGCAACCCTGGTGGGTGCGGCCGGCACACCGCCGGGAGAGAACGTCACGTTCAACAGCAACGGCACATCCATCCCGGACTGCACCACCATCACCATCGCCTACATCCAGGTCACAGCGACCGGTACGACAACTGCGACCTGCACTACGTCCTCACTTCCGATTCATACCGGCGGCGACAGCCTCACCGCCGAATTCGGCGGAGATTCTACCTACCTTAACGGGACTTCAAGCCCCGTCGTGACACAGACAGTCAACGCGTTTGCCGCCACGATCAGCGTGGGGACTACGCCGACGGCGGTGAACCAGCCGGTGACGATTACCGCCCAGCTCAGCGGCACGGGGATTGCGTTTACGCCGACGCCTCCGAACGGAACATTCAACTTCATGGCCTCCATCGGCGGAGCGCCCGCCGCCACCATCACCGGGTGCGGTGCGGTGCCGGTAACTGCCACGGGCGGGGCGAGCTGCCCATGGACGCCTCCGGCGGGCACAGCAGCAACAACCTATCCGATTTCCGTGACCTACACGGGCGACACCAACTTCACGACGGCTGCGGCAGGCACGGCGACGCAGACCTTCACCGCGTTTGCCGCCACGATCAGCGTGGGGACTACGCCAACGGCGGTGAACCAGCCGGTGACGATTACGGCCCAGCTGGCCGGCACGGGGATTGCATTTACGCCGACGGCTCCGAGCGGAACATTCAACTTCATGGCCTCCATCGGTGGGGCGCCACTCGCCACGATCAGCGGGTGTGGCGCGGTGCCGGTAACGGCGACTGGGAGCGGCGCCGGCGGGGCGAGCTGCCCATGGACGCCGCCGGCGGGCACTGCGGCCACGACGTATCCGATTTCCGTAACCTATTCGGGCGACACGAACTTCACGACGGCTGCCGCAGGCACGGCAACCCAGACCTTCATTCCGTTTGCCGCCACGATCAACGTGGGGACAACGCCGACGGCGGTGAACCAGCCGGTGACGATTACGGCCCAGCTTGCCGGCACGGGGATTGCGTTTACGCCGACTGCTCCCTCCGGGACGTTCAACTTCACGGCCGGCGGAACCACAATCGCCACATGCGGTGCAGTGAGTGTGAATGCCACCGGCGGGGCGAGCTGCACGACGTCATCGCTGGTGGCTACAGCGGCTAAAACGTATGCGATTTCCGTGACCTATTCGGGCGACTCCAACTTCACGGCAGCTGCCCCAGGCACGGCGACCCAGACCTTCATTCCGTTCGCCGCCACGATCAACGTGTCCAGTCCGGGCGCAGGGACGGTCAACTCGCCGGTGACCCTCTCCGCTCAGCTTGCCGGAACGGGGATTGCGTTTACGCCGACTCCGCCGGCCGGCAAATTCAACTTCGGCGTCACGGTGGCCGGGACCACCACCTCGATCCCCACGTGCGGTGCGGTGAGTGTGAACGCCAGTGGCGGGGCGAGCTGCCAAACCTCGGCGCTGGTGGCTCCATCGGACGCGATTTCCGTGACCTACTCGGGCGACAGCAACTTCACGGTGGCAACGAACGGAGCGATGACGCAGGCGATGAGCGCGGCAGCGGCCACGCTGAGCCTTACGAGCCCCGGGGCATCGACCGTCAACTCCCCGGTGACGTTTACGGCGACACTGGGCGGCGCGACGTTCACGCCGGTTCTTCCTTCGGGCAATGTTGCCTTCTCGGCGACAATCGGGGGTAAAAACACGACCCTTTGCAGCTCTGTGGCGGTGAGCCTGGTAACCGGAAACTGGCAGGCGACCTGCAAGACCAGCGTCCTGGTTGCCCCTTCGGACGGAATCACGGCGAGCTACTCCGGCGACAACAACTTTACGGTGGCTGCGGCGGCCACGATGACGCAGACGGTGAACGCGGTCGCGGCTACGCTGAGCTTGACGAGCCCTGGGGCCTCGAACGTGGACGCCTCGGTGACGTTTACGGCGACGCTGGGCGGCGCCACGTTCACGCCGGTGCTTCCTTCGGGCAATGTTGCCTTCACGGCGACGATCGGAACCACATCCACAACCCTTTGCGGCTCCGTGGCGGTGGCCCTGGTGAGCGGAAACTGGCAGGCGACCTGCTCGACCAACGCGCTGATTGGCCCCTCGGATGCGATCAAGGCGGTTTACTCCGGTGACAACAACTTCACGGTAGCTACGGCGGCCACGATGACGCAGACGGTGAACCCGCTCTCGACCACGACCACGATCACTGCGGCGCCGTCGTCTTCCGTCAATGTCGGCACGACGGTGACCTTCACGGCCACAGTCGGCGCAAGCTCCGTGAGCCCGGTGGCTCCGTCGGGGACGGTGACCTTCCTGATCAACGGCGCCACCAGCGCCGATTGTCCGAGTCCGGTGACGGTCAATGGCAGCCAGCAGGCGACCTGCACAACGGCATCGCTAATTTATCCGAACGACAGAATCGATGCAACCTACAACGCCAACAACAGCAGCGATCCGAGCTTCACCACGAGCACAACGACGTTTTATGAGACGGTGAACAAGGGCTCCGGCGTGGCCGTGACCACGCTGACATCCATTCCGACATCTCCGGACGTGAACCAGACTGCAACCCTGACGGCTACGGTGACGGCGTCGTCGGGCTCGGTTGTGCCCACCGGCACCGTAACGTTCATGCAGGGCGGCACAACGCTGTGCTCCGCGGTGGCGCTTACGGTGAACAAGACCAATGCGACGGCGGTCTGCAACTATGCCTTCACCGCCGCCGTTACCGGATCGACGCTCACCGCGAACTATAGCGGGGACACCAACTT
This sequence comes from Occallatibacter sp., assembly GCA_049509995.1. Taxonomy (GTDB): domain Bacteria; phylum Acidobacteriota; class Terriglobia; order Terriglobales; family Acidobacteriaceae; genus Telmatobacter. The sequence continues at coordinate 14,213 of JBEKZJ010000079.1, forward strand.
TGGGGCGGGGTCGGGCACCTTGAAGGAGTCGGTGAATGCCTCGCCCACCGCGACCACGCTGTCGTCCACCCCGAGCTCATCGACGGTGAACCAGCAGGTGGCTTTCACAGCCACTGTGACGCCCACCTTTATAGGAACCGCCAAGCCCACCGGAACGGTCACTTTCGTGGACAACTCCACGTCGACAACTCTTTGCCTTAAGTTGCCGTTGAGCAACGGAATAGCGGTTTGCAATTACCCGTTCCTCTCGACCGGCTCCAACAGCGTGGTGGCAACCTACACCAGCGGCGATACGAATTTCACGAGCGGCAGCCCTTCGGCCGCGGATGTGCAAATTGTGAGCAAGACCGCAACCACGACAACGGTTGTTTCGTCGCTCCCGTCCGCGGCTGTCGACCAGCCGGTGACCTTCACTGCTACCATTACACCCGCCATCCCTCCGTTTACCGGGTCAACCCCGCCAACCGGCACGGTGGGTTTCACCTATACGCCTAGCGGCGGCTCGGCAAGCCCCCTGAGCTGCACACCCGCACAGCCCATATCGGTGAGCACTGCTTCTGGAGTCACCACGGCAGCATGCACGGCCTCGCTGCCGGCGAATGGGAACTACACGATCACGGCGACATACAGTGGGGACGCGAATTTCACAAGCCCAGCCCCCGGTACGGTCATTCAACCCGTGGGCTTGGCCAAAACCACCACTGCGCTCGTCGCAACCCCTTCCACATCGACCGTGAACCAGTCGGTGACCTTCACAGCCACCGTGACGCCTTCCACGAGCGGATCGACCAATCCCACCGGAACGGTGACCTTCAGCTACACCAACAGCACCGTCACCACGCCGGTGAACCTGTGCGCGCCCGTGACAGTGAGCACCTCAAGTGGGACGACGACCGCCAAATGCTCGGCGCCGTTTCTCGTAGCCACTACCGACCAGGTCGTAGCAACGTACTCGGGAGACACGAACTTCGCCTCCAGCGCCACCGTGACACCGACACAGGTAACTGTTAGTTCGACTGCAACCACAACGGCGGTCGCTGGATTGCCCTCGCCCTCGACGGTGAACCAGGCGGTGACCTTCACGGCTACTATAACGCCCGGGGTGACGCCGTTTGCCGGTTCCACCAATCCCTCCGGGACGGTGGCCTTCAGCTGGGTGCTGAACGGCGGGACGCCGGTGACATTGTGCGCGGCCGCAAGCGTCAGCACCACAACCGAAGTCACCACGGCGACGTGCACGGCGCCGCTGCCCACGGCGGGCAGCTACACCGTCACGGCGGCGTATAGCGGGGACTCCAATTTCGCGAAGAGCACCAACACGGTGGGCCAGACCGTGAATCAAACCGCAACAATGACGGCGGTCGCGGGATTGCCCTCGCCCTCCTCAGTGAACCAGGCCGTGACCTTCACAGCCACCGTTACGCCGTCCATCACAGGCTCGACAAACCCAACCGGAAGCGTGGCTTTCAGCTATACGTTCAACGGCGGCTCGCCCGTAACCCTTTGTGCATCTTCACCTTTGAGCACTTCGGGCACGACCACGACTGCCACCTGCAATGCCGCAAGCACCGTATTCGGCTCAAAGGGTACGTACACGATCACGGCGGCCTATTCCGGAGACAGCAATTTCAAGGCAGGGTCGGGCTCGGCACCGCAGGACGTCGGTGTAACCCCAACCACGACGTCGGTGGTTGCGGCCCCATCCTCCCCTATTGTCGGTCAGGCCGTGACCTTTACGGCCACCGTTTTGCCGTCCATCCCTGGCTCGACCAACCCAACAGGCACGGTGGCTTTCAGCTATGTGCTGAGCGGCGGGTCGCCGGTGACCCTGTGCCCATCCGCAGGCGTGACTCCATCGACTGGAGTCTCGACATGCACGGACCCGCTGCCCTCGGCGGGCTTCTACACGGTCACGGCGGCGTATAGCGGGGATTCGAACTTCGGTCCAAGCTCCAGCAACGCGATTCTAACCGTCAACCCGGCGACGCTGACATTAACTTTAGCTTCCTCGCCAGCCCCCTCTTTGGTGAACCAGCTTGTAACCTTCACAGCTACTTTAGGCCTTCCGCATTCGGGTACTGCGCCTACTTCAACCGTGACGTTCAAGGATACGTCCACGGGCCTGATCCTGTGCTCAAACGAACCCGTATCGGGTTCGAATGTCACTTTCACGGCGACCTGCTCCTACACCCCCACGCCGCAGTGGACAGCGGGTAGCCACGCGATCACCGCGACGTACAACCCAGGAGATCCCAATTTCCCCACCATAACGACCATTCCGCCGTTATCCCAGGTAGTCCAGCCGACGCCCACCACAGCGACCCTCACATCTTCCCTGTCACCCAGCGTCGCCACCCAAACCGTGACATTCACCGCGACGGTAATTCCGGGGCAGATCGGGGCAGTTCTGCCTTCCGGTAACTTCGCCTTCACGTCAAACGGCGCCTCAAGCAGCGCCTGGATTCCGGCCGCATCCTGCTCGGCGGCTCCAGTCGCACCCATAACCAGCGGAGCTGGTGCTGGAACTGCTACCGCGACATGCACGGCCACATTCCCCGCGGGGGCGGGCGATCAGGCGATCACGGCCGTCTACCTCAACGACCCCAACTTCACCACAAATAGCAATAGCGCCACCTTCGCGCAAACTGTGCAGAACTTCAGCATCGCCAATTCTGTGACATCCACGCTGAACCCAACCGCAACAACAGGCCCTGTAACGCTTACCCAGGGCTATTCCACCGCAACCAGCTCGGCAGCCGGCACGGATCCGTTTAATCCCACTAAAGTCCAATTGGGCGTAACGTCCACGGATGGGTTCACCGATTTGTTGAACCTCACTTGTGTTGTCACCAATGCCGCGAACCAAGCGATCGTCAAGGATCCATCCTGCACAGTATCAAAGACCGCTCATGGTGCAACTGGTACTTCATTGATCTACACGCTGAGCGCTTCGGATACGGCTCCCGTCGGGGAATACACCGCGACGCTGACGGCCACGGACAGCCCGAATCCGGCGCTTTCGAGGCAAGCGATTTTGACCGTTTACGTTGTGGGCGTGGCTGGCGCACTGAGCCAGGTTCCAGGTGCAAGCGCAACAGAGAATGTGCTGTTCAACACGGCAGCCGCACCGGCTTCTACGACACTTGTTTCATTTACTTGCGGCACCGTCCTGGATGTGACCACCGGGAAGCAGATAGCCAGCAGCCTGATTAGCTGCACCGGGCCAACCGCTGGTGTGACCGTAGGGAACGTAGCGGCGGATCCGAATGAGACATCCGTACCCATCACCATCGCGGTTTCCACGGCAACCGCCCAACTGGAGCGTTCAAGCACGATTTATGCAGGACTATTCCTGGGGATGCCGCTTGTTGCGCTGATGGGATGGATCGGGAGCAGAAAGTCACCACGCAAGAACTTCTTCCGATTCATCGGATTGATTCTGATGATTGCAATTGCCTCTTATGCTGCTACCGGCTGCGGCGGCAGTTTCACCAAGCCACCCCCGATCACCACCACTTACGCAGTCCAACCCGGGTACTACCTTGTTCAGGTGATTGCCACCGACAAGAATGGCAACCAATATTATGCGGTGGTGCCCTTGACTGTGAATAATCCGAATGGGAATTGAGTAAGCGGGGAAGTCAATGTTGTTCTCGGTGTAACGTTAAGTTCCAAGATTTGCGCTGATTGCGTAGGAGAGAATTTGTGAAAGCCAAGGCACTGTTGCTCTTCATCTCGTTTGCTTGCGCGCAGACAGTCTACTCGTTCGGGCAGGTCGATTGCACTAAGTCGACCAAATTGGTTTGCCAGTTTCCCTTTTCCGCGCAATTCCTGGCGGAGAACTCCGTTGGCTCGCCACAATTCATCAAGAGTATCCAGCAAGCAGCCAATCCAATAAACATTTCCGTAGCCACCCAGTTGACCCAGCTTCCGGTCCCGAGCGCCGCTGTCGGCGTGGTGACTATCAAGCAGAAGGGCAGCGATGTTGGACATCCCTTCGACAATCTCGGCCCGGTGCTTACCGACCGTCCGGACACAGTGGGCAAGAAACATCTCTTCCTGGGCTTCAGCTACCAGCGCTTCAATTTCAATGCGCTCGACGGTGTCGGTTTGGGATCGCTCGCCGTTGGCTTCACGTTCCCCCAAGCTGCGCCTAATAATCCGGCCGATATCCAGCAATTCTACGGCGGGGAAACCAACAATATCGGTTTTCAGCTTAACCAGTACGCGGGAGTAGCGACATACGGTCTTACGAATAGAACCGACGTGTCGGTGGTTGTACCTTTCAATTCGATCTCGCTCAACGTTACATCGTCCAACTTCCAGTCGTACTTCTATGATTCCCAATCCAACCAATATGTAAACGTGAGCCCTGTTTCGACGGCCACGAGTCTATCTACAAAGGGTTCGGCCAATGGAGTAGGGGACGTCACCGTCAGTTTGAAGCAGTTGCTCCTTGGAGCCGAGGGCAGCCATACTGCGGTTGCAGCTGGATTCGCGGTGCGCTTCCCAAGCGGCGATGCGCTCAACTACCTTGGGTCCGGCGCATTCGGCGGAAACCTGTACGGCCTATTTGAATACAGGTGGAAGGTGGCTCCGCATCTCAAGCTGAGCTACCAATGGAACAACGCTTCGCAGTTGATGGATCTTTCCACGGCGCCAAGTACTCGCCTGCCGGGGGGCCTTCAATACGACGGGGGAGCTGACGTTCGAATAACCCGGCCTTTGACATTGGCGGTTGATCTCCTTGGGAACCAGTTTGTTAACACGCCGTCATTCACGTTGATCACGGCTAATCTACCTCCTCCCAAGACATCCATAGCTTCCAGCTTCGTCACTGTCACACACCCCAACAACACTTATACAACCGTCAACTTCAGTTCAGGGTTGAAGTGCTCGCTTGGGAGGCATTTTCTCGTGTACGGGAACGTGCTGATACAAGCCAATAATGTAGGTCTGCGGAGCGATCCTGTGCCGCTGTTCGGTGTCGCATTCAAGCGGTAGACGCTGGCGAGGGTATTTCTGACAAGGATGATGGAGCCGGGGCTGGTTGGGGCGAGCAACTTCGCAGTTGCGAGCATGCGGTCGGCAATCTGTGCCTCCGGGCGATCACAGAAGAGGATCGGCCATGCGTCTGCGGATTTTCTGGTGCGGCTTGCCAAAAAGGCGCCGAGAAAGCCGCAACGGCACGACCCGGGCTTAAAAACTTGAGATGTTCCTGTGAATTGCCATGATCGGCCGTGCGCTGGTCTGAAAGGCTGTTACCGTTCCGAGGACTGGTTGACTGTTGCTCGTATGGCCTTAAGCGCTTTCAGATGCTCGGAAATACGTTCAAGCGTACGAATCAGGTAAACATCGCCCCGCCAATCGGCGTGCCAGGCGGCGCAGAGGCTGACTGCAGCGGCAACTTCAAAGTCAATTGCTGTTAAGAAGCCTTTCTCGAGCCTGAGGCTCTCCGCACTGGATTCCCGCGGGGGGCCGGTTTCATTGGCCAGAGCAGGGTCTTCACACACGAATGGCACGAATTCGGGGCCAGTATAAGCGTTCGGGAGCATAGAGGCATGAGCAGACATTGTCTTTCCTTTCCTATACGGCTCTCTGGACCCTCTCCAAATTAGAATGATCGGCTGGGTTGGAGTGTATTTGAATACCACTTCGGTCTCGCCTGGTGAGAAGCTGGTGTTATGGTTCTACAACTAAGGTGTTAGTAAGCGTGCGGAGTTCCCCTTGTCGACGGGGTTGAGCCTTTCTGGGGAGTCAGCGAAGCGGCCACATGTTTTTTAGCGGGATACCGGTCCAAGAGTAATCAAGCGGCCTGGGGCAATCGGTCTGGAGCGAGGCTGCGAAGCCCTGGGAAGGAGTTCCTCGATTCGATGGATGGGATGTTCGGCGAGGATTGGGGGAACTCGACGATCAGTCGCAGCTTCCTTTACCAGCCGGAGATTTGCCAGGCGCCGTCTGGGTTCTTCGAAAAGCGAAATGTCTTTTGCGGGTGGGAATGCTGCGGGTCGCCGCTCTTGAGGTAGATAGTGATATTCTCAGTGCAAGTCAAAGTCGGGGCATCCGGTGAACCACCCACCTGTTGGCTGCACTGCTCCTTCACCTCAAAGCTCTTGGCATCGTCGCACCATCCTGCAAAATCCTTCAACCTGCCCTGATATTTGCCGTTGAAGACACCTTGGCAGTCCTTTTTGCTTTTCCCGGAGGCTTGCGCAAACACGCCTAAATAGGGATTCAGGGCTGCTTCCAGAGTTGGCCGATCCGGGAGCGAGGGCTCCGCCTTTTTGGACTCGCCGCCCGTAGAGGGCTGGACTACGACGACTGGCGGCGTCACGGTCACGGTCTGCGCTGGCTGCGGGAGCGGGGTTCCATCTGCAATCAACTGGTAGGTGGTGGTCTTGTTCGGGAAGACCGGTACGCTGCCGTGAAGACCGACGTCCTCGCCGTAGTTGCTGATGGAGACTGTCGTTGCGTTCTTTACCTGCCAGGTAAGCGTGAACGATTTGCCCTGTTCTACCGAGTTTGCACTTACGGTCAGAGTTCCCGAGGGTGGAATGGTCGGAGGGGCTACCGTGTTGGGCTGCAGCTGTACGGATACCGTCTGCGTCTGACCTGCAACGATTGTGACCGTTCGGCTCGCGGGCTGATACTTGTCCAGCGAGAATTCGACCGTATGCGGGGTGGGAGTCAATCCTTGAGCGAAGAAACTGCCTCTGGCGTCGGCAGTGTAGGTGTTTTGGTTATCGAACCGGATTTGCGCTCCAGGGTTGGTCTGGATGGTTAAATTGCCGGTGGTTGGTCCAGGCGGGGGCTTGACCGCCGGCGGCTTCAGGTTAAATGTATCGGGGGTGTTCTGGTCGACCGCGATCTGGAGGGTGTGTTCCACTGAGTCGGAATCGTCCACATTGGAATACTTGACGACGCGTTGCCCCTTTTCGAGTGGAATCCGGTCACCGACGTGGTGCAGGCCGCCCAACTTCTTGCCGTCAACGGAGAGCTTGAACTCAGGAAGATTACCCTGCGCAATGAGCGTACCCGAGGTCCCGGGGGCCAGAGCCCTGGTCATCAAAACCTCATCCTTGAAGGTCCCTCCGGCATTGACGTCAACCTTATCATCCCAGGGCACATAGCCATCCGCGGAGGCGTGAATCTGGTGTGGACCGGGCTTAACCGGAACCGTGAGTTCGCCGTTGTCATTGACCGGCAAAGGTGGTTGGGCATTGTCAATGGACACCAGAGCATGCGGTGGGGCCTTGACGATGGTGATTTGGCCCATGGTAGGTGTGGCAGGCGCGGATGGCTGCATCTTCCATAGGACAATGGCGATGATGGCTACCAGCGCCAGGGCAGCGGCGGCGATGGCCCAAACCGGGAACCGGCGCGGCTTGGCGCCCTCAATTTCGGACAATTGGTCAACGAAGACAGTATGGGAACCGGTAGATCCGGATTGCTCGAGGGCTTTTTTGACCGACTGTCCGATGCGCTGCCAGTCGGCCTGCTTCTTCTGATCGGCGAACTCCAGCCACGGGGTGGCGCTCTTCAAGGGAGCCAGTGCGCCCTGGGGGTTCTTGTTGAGCAGGGCGGCGCGCGCAGCCTCGATGGATTGGGAGACTACTTCCTGGGCGTATCCGGCGCGGTCTGCTTCAAGCTCCTGGGTGGCGCGGGTGAGCTCGGCGGATTCCCCATAGGCGTGCACCACCGCCTGCAACGAGTCTAACCCAGCGGAAAAGTCCCTCTTCTGGGCCGCTGTGCGTGCCGCAGAGATCGCCTTGTCGGTTACCTGCTTTTGCTCCTTTTCTGCCTGCAGAGAGGTCAGAAGCTCCTGAAGCGCCGGATTCCCTGGCGTTGCGGCGAGCTGTTCGCGCAGAATTTGCGTTGCTTCGTCAAGGTCACCGCGGTCGCGCAAGAGCCCAACGCGCTGCTGGAGGAGTTCGATCTTGCGGGCAAAGGCGACCTGCTGTTCCCGAATCTCTTCGAGCAGCCGGGACAAAGATGGGTCGCCAGTCTCATGAATGCCGTGTTCCAGCAGGCGGATGGCATCCTCCAGGCGTCCATCGCGGATCAGGGCGCGTCCTTCGGATGTGCAGCGATCGATAGTCACACTGCGTTGCAGATTCGCCAGTTCGTCCTTTGCGAAAGCCAGGAGATCGTCGATGTCCGTGTGATTGCCAAATTCAATCTGGAATGACTGAAGGACTCCGATTGCCTTGTCGTATTGCTTCGCAGCCATCAGCTCCCGCGCTTTGAGGAGCGTGCCGGCATGCACCTGTTCCACGCGGAGGGTGTCCAACTGTTGGCGCAGGGCGCGCTCGTAGGAAATCAGGCGTTCTTCGCCGGGCATCTGGTCCAATGCCTTCTGGACAACGGCCAACGCCTCGAAAGGGGAGCCGGAGAAGAGTTCTCTGGCTTGAGAGATCGCGCCATCCACGAAGCGCCTGGCCTCGAACTTGCGCGTTTCTGCATCCACCTCGGCTTTCAAACGGTGAAGCATCGTCTCATTAGGCAGCTTTTCGACGGCGCGATTGAGCAAATCCGCTGCTTGATCGTAGGACTCGGTTCTCAGGAACTCATTGATTCTGGTCTGAATCTGATCGAGGATTTCCCGGCGTTGCCCCTGCTCTCTGGCCCTCGCCACCTCCCTGCGCAGCTTGTCGGCTTCCAGGTTGGAAGGATCGATGCTTTCAGCCTCGCCAAGGAGTTGGTCCACAGCCTCGAGATTTCGCGCGGCTAGCTCCTTGCGGGCGATTTCCAGGATTTCGAGAAATCTGCCGCGTTTAGCTTCAATCTCCGCCTGCCTGGCAAGCACCCCGTTCAGAGCGAGAAGCTTCTGGTGGCCTGGGTCCTCCTGCAGAGCCCTTGACACAATGCGCAGCGCCGCGGTGATATCGCCCCTGTTTTTTGCCAGCTCAGCATCCGCCAGGGCCTTTGCGCTTATCTCGTTGCGGCGCTTTTTATCCTCGACAGCTTGAATCTTCTGCTTAATATCGGCGGAGGCAGGATCGAGATTCTGCGCATCCTTCAGTTGGTTGAGAGCTTCCTCGAAGTTCCCGGATAAAAGGGCTTCATCGGCGCGGAGGGTGCACTCGCGGAGGCGTTCCGCGCGCCTGAGACGTTCCTGATGTTCCCGAACGAACTTGCGAAGCTTCCTTACCTGGGTATTTGCCGGATCAAGCTGAACGGCTTCTTCCAGAAGTTCGAGGGCAGGCGTAAAGCGGCTCTCCATTGCCAACCGCTCGGCGTCGTCAAAGAGCTCGGATACGCGCTTCCGCTTGAGATCTTCGATAACCTCGTGGAGAGCATCGGCAAAATCCTCGCCGGTCGAGTATCGATCCTCGGGGTTCTTCGCCAGGGACTTTGCAACGATTTCATCGAGCGCGGGAGGGTAATCGTGGAGATAGGCCGCTAGCGGAGTGTGGGCTTCATTGACGATCTTGTACGAGGCTGTCGCCTCGCCGCCGGTGAAGGGTTCGTGTCCGGTGAGCAGCTTAAACAAGGTGACGCCAGCGGAGAAAATGTCGACCCGTCCATCGAACGGCCCGCCCTTGAACCTCTCGGGCGCAATGTAATGCAGCGACCCAATTACCGCGCTGGTTTGGGTAAGTCCGGGGTTCCCGCTCAG
>JBEKZJ010000008.1:0-63655 GCA_049509995.1 Occallatibacter sp.
TCCCTGCGGCTCCTATGCTCACTTCAAAATTACCCGCTACCTGCTGCGGGCGACCCGTGACAGCCGCTACGGCGACAGCATGGAGCGCGTCCTGTTCAACTGCATTCTTGGCGCGAAGCCGATCAGGAAGGACGGACACGGCTTCTATTACTCGGACTATAACAACGATGGCTCCAAGTTCTATCATCCCTATAAGTGGCATTGCTGCACCGGCACCTTCGCGCAGATTACCGCGGACTACGGCATCAGCGCCTACTTCAATGACGGCAAAGGAATCTATGTCAACCTGTATGTCCCCTCGCGTGTAACATGGGCGCAAGGCAGGGAACGCATCTCACTTACCCAGCAGACGAACTATCCGCACGATCCATCCACAGGGATTGCCGTCGAGACCGACAAGCCCAGCGCATTCCCGGTCTACCTGCGCATCCCCGCCTGGGCCGGACCCAAAACCGCAATCGCCATCAACGGCAAACGCACCGAAGCCAGCCCCGCTCCGGGTCAATTCGCCCGCCTCGACCGCACCTGGAAGAACGGCGACCGCATCGAAATCGAATTCGACATGCCTGCCGTTCTTGAGCCCGTCGACCCGCAGCACCCCGACCTGCAGGCGCTCGTGCACGGTCCACTCGCGCTCTTCAGCGTCGGCCCAATTCCACCGAAGATCGGCAAGCAGGAGCTTCTCGCTGCCACTCAGGTAGCCTCCGGCTCAACCGACTGGCAGGCAAACACCGCCGCCGGCAATCTAACCCTGCGCCCCTTCGCTTCCATCCAGGACGAGCATTATCGCCTTTACCTGAAGGTCGGCGCCTGAACGTCCGATGCCCCACCCCCGGCGCGTTTTCCTGCGCCGAAGGTGGGGCATCGCTGACTTGCTGACCCGCGGACTTACGGCCGGTCGTAGAACCGGAAGAACAGCGATGGCTTGGAGACCGGCTCGGCTTTTGCCACCAGTTCCGTCACCTGGCCGTCGCTGAGCGGCGTAAACTCCCGCGCCAGATGCACGTTCTCTTCAAGCTGCGCAATCGTATCGCAGCCGATGATCACCGTGCTCACCGGGCGCGACAGCGTGTAGTACATGGCTTCGCGCATGGTGATCGTCCCCGGCGTCGGCGCCAGCACCATCCCTTCCCAGGAGTGCTTCTGCTGCTCGATCGGCGGCGGCGTCCACGTGGAGAGAATCCTCCCCCGCGCCGGCACCTTCATCCCGATAATGCCCATCTGCCGCTCCACCGCCAGCGGCAGCAGTTGCTCATTGAAGCTGTAGTGGTGCGGATCGGCCGCGTTCATGGCCATCAGAACCGTGTCGAAAGGATGCCGCTTGATGCACTCCATCAGCGCGTCCGGCCGGTAGTGCCCGGTGATGCCGAGGAAGCGCACCACCTTTTGCTGCTGCATCTCCACGAGCGCTTCCACCGCGCCGCCCTTGGCAAACACCTCGTTCACATCGGTCATGGTGCCGATATCGTGTAGCTGCCACAGGTCCACGTGGTCGGTCTTCAGCAACTCAAGCGACTTCTCGATCATGCGCATCGAGCCGTCGCGCGTCCGCTCCTTGGTCTTGGTGGCGAGAAAAGCTTCATTGCGCCGGTGCGCCATCACCTTGCCCACGTACTGCTCGCTCCAGCGCTCCGGCCCGCCGTAGATCGACGAAGTGTCGATGTAGTTCACCCCCAGGTCGAGCGCCCGCTCGACGATGGGCACGGCTACGTCGAAGTTGCTCGGGTGCTCCAATGACGCCTGCCCGCCCAGCGAGAAGATGCCCACCTTGTAGCCCGTCTTGCCCAGATTCCGGGTTGGCATCGCCGACTGCGTCACAGGGTTCGACGGCAGTCCCGGCAGCGTCTTCGGCGTCTCCGCCGCCAATGCGGATGGAGCCAGCAACGCCGCCGCCGCCGCTCCGCTCGCCTTCAGGAATTCGCGGCGCCCCTGCTTCCGCGCCGCAGCCGCTTGCTCGTCGCTCATAGAAACCTCCTCGCCGATCTGCTTGCCTTGTGAGCACTCATCATAAACCCGCCGCGCTGTGCTCTGCGAACCCAGGAAAGTCGGCCGCCGAAATTGCCCAGGCGGCCACAACCCTCGGGCGCGGCTGGCTCTATTCACGCCCTTGACAATTGTATATATGGAGATCAATATTCGTATATACAAGAGGGGGAAACATGCCTGCCACTCTCACATCGATTCGGCTGGACACGAAGCTCGCGGATAAGGCTGTCCGCGTGCTGGGAGCCAAGTCGCGCACAGAGGCGGTGCATATGGCTCTCAGGGAGATCGTCAGATTAAAGGACTTCAAGAAGCTGATGAAGGAAAACGGGGGCAAGCTAAAGTTCGAGAACTACGACCGATAAGATGGTCATCTTCGACAGTTCAGTTCTAATCGATCAATTTCGCACTGACTGCTACCGCCAGCGCATCGATTCGATCAATGAACTGGTGCGCACTTCCGCTGTCGTCTTGGCGGAGCTTTGGCGTGGCGCTACAACGCGTGAAGAGCGGGCGGTCCTTCGTGCTCTTGAGCGTAGATACCCGATCTTTACGCCCACGCAGGCATCCTGGCTGGAATCGGGCGAGATTCTCGGCAAGATGGGGCGCGACCACGGCTTCGAGGGGCGTAAACTGCGCGATCTGCACTTCGACGTGCTGATTGCCCTGACCGCAAGGTCCCACGGTGCCCGCTTGATCACTTCCAATCGTTCCGACTTCGAGCTGATTCGTGCCTATCTACATTTCAAACTTGAGGTCTGGTAATTCCAAAAATTGAGGGGTTTCGAGCTTGCACAAAAGAAGAAACGGGCCGACCAGCAGTCAACTGATCGGCCCGTTGTCTTTACAGAAACAGTGTCCGGAGTTAGTCCCCCGCCACCGGCTCCGGCATCTGCTGGCTCACCGGCCTGGCCGGCGCAATGGAGTCCAGCCGAACCAGGCCCTCGACCGGCTTCTCGCCCAGCACATGCTCGCGATAGAGCTTGGCCATGCGGGCGTTCTCGGCCTCGGCCTTCAGTTTTTCTTCGCGGGCTCGCAGCTTTTCCTCGCGGGAGTTCTTGGCGATGCCCAGATTGTCCAGCGTGTGGTTGGCCTCGGAGTTCACGTGCTCCATGTTCAGCGCCAGGTCGTGGCCCACATGGGTCATGCCCACCTTCTTGCCGCCGGCAAAAATCTCATGCCGCCCATGCTCCTCATACCACTTGGTCAGCGTGGCCGTCATGTGCATCTTCTCGATGATGTTCCGCCAGCCCACGCCCGTGTTGTAGGCGCAGAAGCTGATCTCCCCTTCCTGCGTGGCGTAGGGGATGATGCACTGCTCGGTGCGGCGGAAGTCGTAGTTGAACAGGTCCTGGAACCACATGCCGGCGATGAACAGGAAGTTCCACCGGTCCTGGCGGCGCTTCTTGATGTCTTCGAGAGTCCGGTCGCCCTTCACGCTGCCGTAGTTCTTGCCAGTGGCGTTGAAGGTCTTGTCCATCTTCTTCATCATGTCGGTGATCTTGAAATGGGTGGGCGACTGGAAGGGATCGTAGTTGCGCAAGAGCGCCAGCCCAAAGCCAATCACCGAGAGCCACTTGCCCCGCGCCGCGTCGTTGATCTTGGCCAGGTCCTTGGCCACGATGTTCATGTTCAGGAAGGCCGTCACCGGCGCCGATTCCTTGGTTTCCTTGTCGATCATCAGCGCCATGCCGATGCCGCAGTTGGGATGGCAGCCGCAGCTCAGTTGGCCCCACTCCGCCGCCGGTCCGTGAATCAGGTCCGCCCAGTCGGAGAAGGTGCTCATAAAGCTGATCGGGAACCAGTCGCGTTCCGGCTCGCCGATGCCCACCTGGCTTTTCACATCGTGCGCCATGTGGCTCAGCGTGTAGCGCTGCGCCTGGCGCCTGTCGTCGGTGATGTCTTCGTCGCGGCCGGTAAAGCTGACCGGCTGGAAGCTCAGGAAGCTGATCGTCTTGGGGTTGTCGAGGGCGAACTGGATGATGCGCCCCACCTGCTCGTTGTTGATGCCGTTGATGATCGTGGTCACCGGCACAATCTCCACGCCGGCCTCGTGCAGGTTGTTGATGGCCTGCAGCTTCACGTCGAACAGGTTGCCCACCTTGCGATGCGAGTTGGCCGCGTTGCCGATGCCGTCGAACTGCAGGTAGACGTAGCGCAGGCCGGCCTCAGCGGCTGCCCGGCAAAGCTCCTTGCTCTTGGCGAACTCGATGCCGTTCGACGCCGCCTGCACGCTGTTGTAGCCCACCTTGCGCGAGTACGCGACCGCATCCAGGAAGTAAGGCGACAGCGTCGGCTCGCCGCCCGAGAACTGCACGCTCATCTGCCGCTTGGGCTTGATGGTGATGGCGTTGTCCAGCATGGTCTTGATCTCGTCCCACGTCAGTTCGTGGACGAAGCCCACCTGGTTGGCGTCCATGAAGCACGGATCGCACATCATGTTGCAGCGGTTGGTCAGGTCGATGGTCAGCACCGAGCCGCGCCCGTGAGTGACGGTAGACGTACCGTGGTGGTGCAGATTCTCGTCACCTTGACCGTGCGCCCTCATATCGCGCCCCGGAAAGCTCTCTTCCAGGTGCTTGAAAAACTTCGTGTCGATCGACATCACGTCTTCAAAGTGCCCATGCTTGGGGCAGTCCTTCACCATCAGGATCTTGCCGTCCCGCTCGATGATCTGCGCCTTGATCTCGCCCACCTTCTCGTTGAGCAGAACTTCGTGCGGCAGCTTGCCGTCCAGAATCTGCTTGCGAATCTCCGGCACGCACTTGGGACACAGCGAGTCCGTGGTCCGCGGCCAGCCCAGCGGCGGCTTTTCCTTCTGCCAGCTCTTCTGCAGCGGCTTGTCGCTCCACTTGGGCGTAAACGAGGGGTTCGGGCTGATGCGGTTGAGCCGCTCATAAACCACCCACGCACCTCTGGCCGCATAGACGGCTGCTTGCTCGACGTACTTGATCGCTTTGGGCATGATGTTGCGGTCTCCTCAAATCAATGGAATCGCCGGCTCCTGTGGCTCGGCACTCGCCCCCCGTTCCCGGCGTAAATCCGGAGCCTAAGGGGGCATTCCTAGGGTAACCTTACCTCCCGGTCAACCCAAACCCGCCGCAGCGAACGGCAGAATCTCCCCTTGAACGGTAATTAGAAGGTGCCGAACGGTTTGAGCGCAGGGGCTCAGGTTTCCCCGATCTCGACCTGAGCGGCGCGCCCCCAATTCGGGAGGGACTACTCCCAATGAAAAAGGTGTATTGACCATTGCGGCACATACCCCCTTTCCGTCATTGACGCGCCGCGCCGCGCCCCACAGACTGTAGAAAGGGTCACTAGCAATTACCAGCCGGAGGTTACTTTCCATGAGCACTTATCCTCCCCCGGGCCCCGGTGTGGGCCGGCGTATCGAAGAAGCCATCGAATTGATTGAGATGGAGTTGCGCCACGCCGCCGCCTATGTGAACGACGCCGTAATCCCGCAAGTCCGCAGCGAGTCGATCTCCGCCCTCCGCAACGTCGCCAACTCGCTGCGCAACTTTGCCGACCGCCTTGACCGGCAGCCGCCCAACCAGCCACCCAACCAGCCGCCCAACCAGCCACCCTACCCGCCAAAGGACCCGCGACCCTGATGAGCGAGACCTTCCAGCTGGGCAAGGCCCGGCGTCTGGCCGGTCAGGCCGCCGGGGGAAAATCGCCCCTGTCGCGGGCGCTGATGGCCTTCGCGCCCGTCGCCCTCTTGCTGGTGGGATTGTCCGGCTGCGCTCATCACCGCCAGGCGGCCCAGGCGCCCCCGGCACAAACCGCTCCGCCTGCGCCTCAGCCTGAGAGTGAATCCTCGGAACTCGAGCCCCAGCCCCCGCCGCCAGCGCGCATTCCCATCACGCCCGTGCCGCCGGGTGGGGTCAGCGCGGAAGACCTCGAATTTGTCAACACCCACCAGCCCATCCTCTCCGAGGTAGGCCTGGCCACCTGGTATACCGCGCCGTACAAAGGCCGCAAAGCCGCCAACGGACAGGTCTTCAGCGACCGCGCCCTCACCGCCGCCCACCGCACCCTCCCCATGGGTTCGCTCATTGTGGTCACCAACCTCAAGACCGGCCAGTCCGCCGCCATGCGCATCACCGATCGCGGCCCCTTTGTCGACGGCAGGATTCTCGATCTCACCATCGCCTCGGCCAAAGCCACGGGCGTCTACCGTGTCGGCACGGCCCAGGTCCGCGTGGACGTATACCGGACCCCCAAACCCATCGAGACCGGCGGCCGCTGGTGCGTGCAGATCGGCGCATTTCATAGCGAGCACCAGGCCAAAAAGCTCCAGGCGCAGCTTCTGCGCAAGTACCCCAGCTCCAACGTGATCGAGTTCCCCGGCCAGGACAGCTACTGGGTCCGCATCCGCCCCGAAGGCGACAATCGCGAGCAGGCCGAGGCCATCGCCCGCCACCTCCGCCCCGGCGAGGCCGAAGCCTTCCTCACCCGCCTGGATTGAGCGTGGGTGGAAGGGAGCAGTATGATTTCGTCGGTCCGTGATACCATTTCGCCAAGATTGAACGGGTCTTGCCTCAAGTCTTGAAAGCCGATTGCCGATGAACGAACTGGAGTACAAGCTTCAAAGCCAGAAATGGGATACGGGACTAAGACTTGGCCAAGTCCTAATCAAATACACGGCGCTGTGCTTTTGCGTTTGGATGCTGGTCCCTGCCATGGAGGCATTTGCTGGAAAGACGACGTTGGCGAATTTTGGAGTTTCCCTGATTGCAGACCTGAAAGCAAACACAGTTTTTAGCCACCTCGTGATGGGAGTTCTTGGTCTCGGGGGTGCCGGTTATGGTCTGCGGGAGAGGGCGCAGAAGCGAAAAGAGATCAAGAGGTTAGGAAACCGAGTGGTGGATCTTGAAAAACGCTTGGATCCAAATCGCACTTCAAGCGGTCTAACAATTGACGGCAGGAGCCGTCCCGAGGATGAACCATGAACCCTGGAATCTACGAACAAATCATGTCGCTGTTGGGGCTGATTGCTCTGTGGGCGTTCTGGTATTACCTGTGGAAGCCGCAGCGCATAGACTTCTTCCGTCAGAGACTGTTCGCCCTGAGGAGTGATCTGTTCGACCTCGCAGCGAATGGGGTGGTGCCGTTCGATCATCCCGCCTACACCCAACTGCGGCTTCTGATTAACGGGATGATCCGATTCGGTCATAGAGTAACCTTTCCCACCCTGATGGTCGCTGCGGCGCAGTCAAAGGATGTGACGTCCGATCCGCTAGCGGAATGGAAGAAGAACGTGCAAGAGCTTCCCGAAGGCGCGCGCGATCAACTTCTGGTCATTCACTCCGGCGTTTCAAAATCCGTCATACAACATCTGATTGGCGGGTCGGTTGTATTATCAACCTACGTTCTGGCACGCGTTTTGCTTGCGGTCACCAGAGCATTTCCCTTGTTGTTGATAGGGAAGAGGCGACTTAGCAATTTCACTGTATCGCACGCACGCAGTAAGATGGATAGGGAAACGAACCAAGTGGCCAGGGCCGGGGCGGACGTAATTGAAGCTAATGTGCTCCAAGAGGAACAGCGCAGGACGAGCATGAAATCACGCCATGTCTACGCCCATTGACCGCAAAGCCAAGACCCCTCACCTTATCAGCCACGGCTGCACCGCAGCAAATCAGGAGTCCAATCTCAAGTCGCACAAGGAGACATTTGCGTGGGCTCGCAAATGCCTCCTTGTTCCGCGGCCGACCCGCATGCTATTTTTCCCTGAAAGTTGCCGTTGCGGCGATCTGCTCGCGCATCGCCCATACTTTCGGGATGGAAAGGTAGGACGGAATGACAGACCCACAATCGAGAGTGCGCCAGAATTATTTGGCAATCGTCGTCGCCGCGGTAGCCTGCTTTCTGTTTGAGGCCGGCTGGTATTCGTTCTTTCTTCAGCGCTGGCTTGACGGTATCGGCCGCACCGAGGAATGGCTCCACCACACCGGCGTCAATCAAGCCTTCCAGTTTGGCACAGCCCTCATCTCCGCGGCCGTTATCGCCAGCGCCATCTCCTGCGTCACCCAGCTCACCGGCCCTCAGACCGCCATGCGCGGCATCAAAGTGGCGGCTCTGCTGTGGTTCGGCTTTGTCCTCACCACCTGGTCCACCGAATACGTCTTCGAGGTCCGCCCGTGGAGCCTGCTGGGCATCAACGCCGGCTTCTGGCTCATCGGCATGATCCTAATGGGCGCAATCGTCGGCGCCTGGAAGAAAAAATAGCCGCCCTAATCCGGCGGCGGATAGAACGGCAGCTTGTCGTTCTTCTCGTTCGCCCGCCGCACCGTCACATCATCCAGCAGCAGCGCCGGCGCCAGCACCGTCTCCGGCACATCGCCAAAGTAGTTGGCCACAAACAAGTCCTTGCCCGCTGCCTCCACGCTCGACCGCAGCGCCCGCTGATCCAGGTCGTCCAACTCCGCTCCGCGCACCAACTCGCGCTTGCCGTCCAGGCTCACGCGATAGAGCAGCCGCGGCGTCAGCTCCCCGCCCAGCGTCTCGACAAAATACACGCTCTTCAGCCCCCGATCCTTGGCCAGGTCCAGCAGCTTGCGGTTCAACTCGTCTTCCGTCAGCCCATCCTTAGCCGTCACCTTCAGCACGCCGATCGCCGGCCTTGCCGCCCCGGTAATCCCCGCGCGTCCGTGCCCGTTCGATTGCGGAAAGTCGCGCACCGGCTCCCGCCCGATCAGGTAATTCTCCAGCTTCCCTTCGGTCACCAGCTTCACCGCCTGCGCCGGCACGCCCTCGTCGTCCACCTCATACGCGCCCACCAGCCCCTTGCCGTCAAAGCTCTTTAGCGCTGGGTCGTCCACCACGTCCAGGAAATCCGGCAGCACCCGCGCATGGTAGCTCGAAGCAAACGGCCCGTTGGTGCGCGCCTCGGTGCCCAGCTTGGGCCGCGTAGCCGTCACCCCGCTCGCCACCAGCGCCCGCAGCGTATCGGCGCCGGCATCCGAACTCAACAGCAACGGCCCGTGATACTCCTCCTCCACCAGCGGCGCCTTGCGCAAATCGGTAAGCGACGCAATCAATCCCAGCGCATGTTTCTCGAAGGCTCCCTGAGCATCGAGGCCGCTGATCGAATCTCCCGTCGAGGCATACGACCGGTCCAGCCGCATCCCATCGGCCGCCTGCGTGCCCACCCCTATGGCCTCCTGGTACTCGGCCGCCGTCTTGCGCACGATGGTTCCCTCGCTGGTCACCAGCCAGGTGGTCGTCACCCGCGCATGAAACTCCGCCGTGGAGTACTCGACGTCGTGCTGGCTCGCCTTCACCGATGCATCCGTCCGGTAGAGCCCGCTGGCCCGCGCCACGCGCTCCACCCAGGCCGCCTCGTCCAGCTTCAACTTCAAGGGCTCGGCCAGCGAAATCACCGCCTTCTCCCTGCTGAAGTCGTCGGCCTGCGGCGGCGTCTGCACCTGCTTCAGGGCCGCCTGCTTCTGCGCATAGGCTGAGAGCGCGCTCTTGTACGCCTGGTCCGTCGCCGTCCACAGCGCACTCCGCACCGCAATCGGGTCGTCGTCCAGAGCCGTCATTTGCAGCGAGCCGTCCCCGCGCCCGCCGGAGCTGTCGGTCTTCGAGTCCCCCACCCGCACCGTAATGCGGGCCACGCGCTGGTGGGTGTGCTGCGAGCCCTCGCTGGCCCCAAACTCCGCCTTGGTCTCGTAGTTGTCCACGTCCTCAATCCGGTATTGGATAAAGAACGGCTTCTCAAACCCCTTCAACTGCAACTGGCTCATGCTCCGGTCCAACTCTTCGAGCATCGCCTTCAGCAGCGGATCCTTCTCCGCATCCGCCCGCGTCTGCTCCGCGGCACCCAACCCCGGCGCGCACAGGCAGGCAGCAAGAAATCCAGCTCCCGCAAGCATTGCTATCGGACGAATCAACTTCACCGCTCCTCCATCCAGCTTTTCCTGTTTACCATTCCCAAGTCCCTTAGTCCCTGCTCCCTTAGTCCCTAGTCCCTTAGTCCCTAGTCCCTTAGTCCCTCACTTCGGCATCGCCAATATCGGCGGCCGCGCCGTCCCCTGCTGCACCCGCTGCGTCTCCATCTCGCTCACCAGCATCGCCGGCGCCACCGCGCTCACCGGAATCGTCCCCGACTCCGCGCCGCACTCCCCGTTGAACACCTCGCTCTTGTCGCCCGTAGCCAGAATCCGCTTCATCGCCGCCAGCGGCGTTCCCACAATGCTCACGCCCCGCACCAGCTCATCCGGCCGTCCGTCCACATACACCCGCCAAACCACCAGCGGAATCACCTGAAACGCCTGCGGAGAACTCCGCGTCGTCACCGCAAACCCCGAAGAGATGTCCTCAAAATAAAGCCCATACGGCTTGCCCTGCTTCTTCGCCTCCTCGATCAGTTGCTTGCGCAGCTCGCTCTCCGGCTCCGTCTTCGTCGACGTCACAATCAGGTTGCCCTGCCGTCCGGTGGGCACCTTGCCCGTCTGCGCCCGCCCGTGGCCGTTCGAGGTCGCAAAGCTCGCGATCGGCAGCCGCGACATCAGGAAGGTCTTCAGCACTCCATCGTCGATCAGGTCCACCCGCCGCGCCTTTTGCCCCTCGTCGTCGTACTCGTAGCTGCCGGCCAGCCACGTCTTCCCAAACGTCGTCACCGTCGGGTCGTCCGCCACGGAAAGGAACGCCGGCAGCACCTCCTTGCCCACTTCCTTGGTAAACGTCTGTCCCTCTTCGTCGCCGCGCTGCCGCTGCCCTTCCAGCCGATGCCCCAGCACTTCGTGGAAGAACACCGCCGCCGCCCGTCCGCTCAGAATCGCCGGCCCGTCGAAGGGCTCCGTCACCGGAGCCTTGCGCAGCGCCTCCAGGCCCTTGCCCAGCTCCCGAATCGCCGCCTCCATCTCCGCCTGGCGGGGCAGTCCCTCCACCGTCTCCGCCTCGAACGTCTGCGCCCGGAACAGGTCCATCCCATCGTCCGCCCGCGTCACGGCAAACACCAACAGCCGCGCCTGCAGGTGCGGCGTCACCACCTGCGAACCCTCCGATGATGCAAAGTAATCGGTCTCGCTCTGCGCCGTCAGGATCACCATGTTCTGGTACACGTCCGGGTACTCGCGGAAGATCTTCGACAGCGCCGTCACCCGTCGCTCCCACGCCGCCCTGTCCACCACCACCGGCGGGGCCGGCTTGCCGATGTAGGTCTGCGGCGCCTCTTCACTGAAATCCGGAGACGTGTCCTCTTCCTTGGCGCGGACCTGCGCCTCGGTCTTCACGCGAAGATAATTGTCCAGCGCCGTCCCGTAGCCCGTGTTGGTAGCCAGCCACAGCGAGCGGCCCAGCGCCTCGCGGTCGTCGCCGAGTGGCAGCTCCAGGCTGTTCACCGCCGACCCGCGATGCGTCCCGTGCGTGTTGTCCAGCTTGGGATCGCCCAGCCGCACCTGCACGTCGGCCACGCGCACGCGGTTGGCCGAGTTGCTCACCACCGCCCCATACTGCGCCTGAATCGCCACGAAGCTCGCGTCGCTCACCGCGTAACTCAGGAAGTAAGGCGGCAATTGCTTCCCGTCGCCCTGCTTTTGCTTTTCCGGGTCCGGCCTGCCAAGCAACGTAAACGCCCGATGCAGCTCCGTCGTCATCGCGTCCAGCAGCACCGGGGTCCCCGCGGACAGGTCCTGGTTCGCGGGGTGGAGCACCGGGGTTCCCGCGGACAGGTCCTCGTCCGCGGGGTGGATGACCGGCGTGGACTGTCGCGCCCCTGCCGTCGCGGCCAACATCACCGTCAAGGCGACCAGACAGGCTGCGGAAAAACTCGTCCGGGCGGTAGGTCCGGCCTTTAGCCCGAACATAAATGCAGCAGAATCGACTTGGGCTTTACAGGCTGCGGAAAAACTCGATCCGGAGGGAGGCGGGGGTTTCAACCCCCGCAAAAAGCCAACAGGATCGACGCGGGCTTTAGCCCCGGAGGGACGCTTTTCGCCGATTTCGCACGAAATCCCGAGTTTTTCCGCAGCCTCTTTAGCCCCTGAGGTATGCTTTTCGACCTCTTTGTTCCAATTCAGGCATGTTTCCGAAGCCCGCAGAACCAAGGTTATGCAGAAGCTGCTTTGCAGGGCGAGCCGCCCCTTGGCGGCGGAAGGAGTCTTTGTCATAGATTGGAAATACTCAGTTGAAATCGTCTTCAACCTAGATTGTCTCAGAGTAAGCTACTGTCGAGGGGAACACCCCATGACTTTTGCACGCCGTTGGCTGCTCGCGTTCTGCTTCATTCTCCTGCTCACTGGCCTGGCCCCGCGCCTTTGCGCCGCCCAACCGGCCACCGCCCCATCCGCTCAGGCGCCAGCCGCCCAGGCGGCCCAGGCCCAACCCGCCCCGTCCCAGCCGGCCGCTGCCCAGCCGGCGGCGCAGGCTTATTCCCTGCCGCCCGATAGGCTGGCCAAAGCCATTGCCCTCAGCCGCATCCGCAACATCCTCGACATTGCCGGCTCGCTCTGGGGCCTGGTCTTCCTCTGGTTGCTCCTCGCCACCCGCGCGGCAGCCGGCCTTGAGGCGTGGGCCCGGCGCATCTCCCGCCACCGCTGGGTGCAGGGGCTGCTCTTTTTCGCCGCCTTTCTGATCATCACCACCCTTGCCAGCCTCCCCTTCGACGTCATCGGCCACCATTTCGGCCGCGCCTACGGCATCAGCGTCCAGGGCTGGGCCAGTTGGCTTGGCGACCAGTCCAAGGCCCTGGGACTCTCCCTGCTCTTCGGCGTCCCCATTCTGCTGCTCTTCAACTGGATCGTCCGCCGCTGGCCCCGCCGTTACTGGCTGGGCATTTGGGTCGCCACTCTCCCGCTCCTGGTGCTTGGCATTTTTGTTTCCCCGTTGCTCGAACCCATCTTCAACAAATTCGAGCCGCTGGCCAAAAACAACTCCGCGCTGGTCGCGGAACTGGAGAAAGTGGTGGCCCGCACCGGGACCAACATTCCTCCCGATCACATGTTTCTGATGAAGGCCAGCCTCAAGACCAACGGCCTCAATGCCTACGTCAACGGCATCGGCGCCACCAAGCGCATCGTCGTGTGGGACACCACTGCCGGCCGCATTCCCAACGACGAAGTCCTCTTCATCTTCGGCCACGAAAGCGGTCACTACGTTCTCCATCACATCCCCAAAATGCTCGCCGGCATGGCCGTCGCCCTGTTTTTCGTCTATTGGGCCTGCGCCGGGTTTGCCGCCTGGCTCGCCCGCCGCTTCGGCGCGCGCTGGCTCCCTCAAGGGCAGGAAGACCTTGCGGCCCCGCTTTCCTCGCGCGCCGGCTTCGTCGTGCTGCTCTTCGCCATCTCGGTCGTAGGCTTTCTGCTGGCGCCGGCAAGCAACGCCTTCAGCCGCCACTTCGAGCACCAGGCCGACGTCTACGGCCAGGAGGCCATTCACGGCATCGTCCCCGACCCCCAGAAGACCGCCGTAGCCGCCTTCAACGCCCTCGGCGAAGCCTGGCTCGAAGACCCCAACCCCAGCCCCTTCATCGAATTCTGGCTATACAACCACCCCTCCGTCCAAACCCGCGCCAACTTCGCCGCCCACTACGACCCCTGGGCCAACAACGGCCGCGGCCAGTTCTTCGACAAGTAGAGGATAGGGGAGGGACCAGTCCCCGGCATCCTGGCTGCTCGTTCCGTTGTCGCCTCCTGTCGGCTGCAACCGGGTGGGAAACATCTGTGGCTCGCTGCGGCCTGACTACCGGTCCCTGATCCCTGATCTCTGACCCCTGACCCCTGCTTTTCGTCGTACACTGGGGAGTCGCATCGCAAAACTTCCGGTCGAGGAGGCCGCACGCCATGCCCTACCCCACGCACTACCGCTACACCCGCGAACATGAATGGATCTCCGTCGAGGGCTCCATCGGCGCCATCGGCATCACCGACTATGCCCAGAACTCCCTCGGCGATATCGTCTACGTGGACGTACCCAAGGTCGGCGACCCGGTCACCGCCAACGCCACCTTCGGGTCGGTTGAGAGTGTGAAGGCCGTCAGCGACCTCTACTCGCCCGTCACCGGCACCGTCACCGCCACCAACGACGAGCTCAAGGTCTCGCCCGACAAGATCAACCAAGCCCCCCACGAGACCTGGATCATCAAGGTCGAACTCGCCGACCCCGCCCAGCTCGATACCCTGCTCGACGCCGCCGCCTACGAGGCCTTCATCTCCGAAGAAACGGGAAGCTGAAGGAGTATCCGCTAGCTTCCAGCCACCAGCTTCCAGCTTTTTCTCGGAACTGGAGGCCGCATCGACCCACCCAGGATTCACTCCCCACGGGCCGCAACCCGGCCCAAACAACGGGCTTTTAGCTAGAAGCTAGAAGCTAGAGGCTAGAAGCTGAAAATGCGCTACCTGCCCAAATCGCCCGCCGAACGTCAACAAATGCTCGCCGACATCGGCGCCGCCTCCATCGACTCGCTCTTCGCCGTCATCCCCGCCGAGTACCGCCTCAATCGCGATCTCGACGTCCCCCGCCAGCACGCCGAAAGCGAAATCATCGACTACTTCCGCTTGGCCGGCCGGAAGAACGCCACCAACTACGCCAGCTTCCTCGGCGCCGGAGCCTATCGCCATTACCGCCCGGTCATCATTGACTCACTTGTTCAGCGCGGCGAGTTTCTCACCAGCTACACCCCCTACCAGGCCGAAATTACCCAGGGCACGCTGCAAGCCATCTTCGAATTCCAGACCATGATCGCCGAGCTGACCGGCATGGACGTGGCCAACGCCAGCATGTACGACGGTTCCACCGGCGCCGCGGAAGCCGTCATGATGGCCGTCCGCGTCACCGGCCGCCACCAGGCCGTCGTCGCCGCCACCGTCCATCCCGAGTACCGCGAAGTCCTCGCCACCTACGCCACACACCAGGGCCTCCCCTCGACCCTCGTCGCCTACCACCCCGAAACCGGCCGCGTCGATCTCGCCGCCCTCGAAGCCGCCGTCACCAACGAAACCGCCGCCGTCCTCGTCCAGAGCCCCAACTTCTTCGGCGTCATCGAAGACATCCCCGCCATCGCCTCCATCGCCCACGCCCAAGGCGCTCTGCTCATCGTCTCCATTGCCGAGGCCGTCTCCCTCGGCGTCGTCCGCCCCCCCGTCGAAGCCGACATCGTAAGCATGGAAGCCCAGTCCTTCGGCGTAGCCCTCAGCTATGGCGGCCCCTTCTGCGGCGTCATCGCCGCCAAGGAGCAGTTTCTCCGCCAGATGCCCGGCCGCCTCGTCGGCCAAACCGTCGACTCCAACGGCTACCGCGGCTTCGTCCTCACCCTCTCCACGCGCGAGCAGCACATCCGCCGCGAGAAAGCCACTTCCAACATCTGCACCAACCAGGCCCTGGTTGCCCTCATGGCCACCATCTTCCTCACCGTCTACGGCAAGGAGGGCATCCGCGAACTAGCCGAACACAACCTCGCCAAAGCCGCATACGCCGCCCAAACGCTCAGCGCCCATCCTGGCGCAAAGCTGCTTTTCACCGGCGCGCCCCGCTTCCACGAGTTTGTCCTTCAAACCGAAGAATCCCCCGCCTCATGGACCCCACGCCTCCTCGAAGAAAAGATCGTCGGCGGCATCGAGCTGAACCGCTGGTATCCCGAACTTCCCAACGCAACCCTCTGGTGCGCCACAGAAATGGTGACCCGCGACCAGATCGATACTGCGGCTAAAGTGCTGTCCGCCCTACCGGTGGAGGCATAAGAGAGCTCCAATGACATTCGACCCTGCCAATTCGCAAATCCCCGCCGCCGGCCCCCGCACCCTCGGCAAAGTCCGTCCCCACCAAACCCAGAACGAGTCTCTGGTCTTCGAGAAATCCTCGCCCGGCAAGCGCGCCTACAAATTGCCGCCCCTCGACGTGCCCGCCGTCGATCCCGCCGCCCTCCTCGGCGCAGCCCATCGCACCACGCCCGGCCTGCTCCCCGAGCTCGGCGAAATCGAAATCATCCGCCACTTCACGCGCCTCTCCACCTGGAACTACGCCATTGATCTCGGCATGTACCCGCTCGGCTCCTGCACCATGAAGTACAACCCCCGCGTCAACGAGCTGGTCGCCCGCATCGAAGGCCTCGCCGAGGCCCACCCCTACCGCCCCGACTCGCTCGCCCAGGGCGTTCTCGAAGTCTTCAGCCTGCTCCAGCGCTGCCTCCTCGAAATCACCGGCATGGACGCGATCACCCTCCAGCCCGCCGCCGGCGCACACGGCGAGTTCACCGGCATCCTGCTCGTCCGCGCCTGGCACCAGTCGCAGGGCAACGCCCGCAAGAAGATCCTCATCCCCGATTCAGCCCACGGCACCAACCCCGCCACCGCCGCCATCTGCGGCTACACCGTCGAGAACCTCAAGTCCAACCCCGAAGGCGGCATCGACCTCGAAGCCCTCACTCGCCAGGTCGACGAAGAAACCGCCGCCCTCATGCTCACCAACCCCTCCACCATCGGCGTCTTCGAGAGCCAGATCCACAAGATCGCCGACATCCTCCACGCCAAGGGCGCCCTGCTTTACATGGACGGCGCCAACATGAACGCCCTGGTCGGAAAGGCGCGCCCCGGCGACTTCGGCGTAGACGTCATGCACCTCAACCTCCACAAAACCTTCTCCACCCCCCACGGCGGCGGCGGCCCTGGCTCCGGTCCCGTAGCCTGCAAAGCCTTCCTCGAGCCATTCCTCCCCATCCCCGTCCTGGTCCGCAACTCCGCGCCCAATGACCTCGAAAATCTCCGCGCCCCATCCCTTCACGTTGTCGCCGCGGCGACCGAAAGCTTGGCAGACCCCCCGGCTTCGCCACCCCACCCACCGTCCGTCCGCACCGATCTGGGTTTCCCGTCCTTTCCGAGTGTTTTCGAGCAGGAAACGGCGGAAAGGGCAGTAAACCACGACTCTCAGCCGGGTGCCCCAGGTCTCGATTCTGAAACCTGGGAATCGAAGGCACCAGGCCAACTGTCCTGGGACTACGACCGCCCCCAATCCGTTGGCCGTGTCCGCGCCTTCTACGGCAACACCGGCATGTTCATTCGCGCCCTGGCCTACATCCTCGCCAACGGGCCTGATGGGCTGCGCCAAACCACCGAGGACGCCGTTCTCAACGCCAACTACATCCGCCACCACCTCGAAGACCTCTACGAGCTCCCCTACAAGACCCCCTCCATGCACGAGGTGGTCTTCAGCGACAAGCGCCAGGCCGCCAAGGGCATCAAAACCGGCGACATCGCCAAGCGCCTCATCGACTACGGCTTCCACCCCTACACGGTCAGCTTCCCGCTCATCGTCCACGGCGCCCTCATGATCGAACCCACCGAAAGCGAGTCCCTTGAAGAGCTCGACCTGTTCATCGCCGCCATGCGCTCCATCGCCAGGGAAGTCGACGAGACCCCGGACCTGGTAAAATCCGCTCCCCACTCCACCCGCGTCTCCAGGCTCGACGAAGTCCAGGCCGCCCGCAAGCCCATCCTCCGCTGGCGGCCAGCCGCAAGCCTGTGACGTGCGACAGAATCGCTCTTGCACAAGAGTGCCAATTCGGAACTCATTATGAGCATTTTCCAAAAGAAGCTTCAGGACGCCTCTAAAGCGGATTTAGTTCATCCAGGACCACGACTAAAGCGGATATTGACTCTTACTGCTTCCAAACGGAAGGCGGCTGCATGCGCCGTCCCATGGGGAGCAACAGTGGAGTCCGTCCGTGAAACGCAAGATCTCTCGCCAGCTATTCCTTTCCGCGGCCATGGTGATGGTCATTTGCTCCGGTGCCTCGCCGGCCTGGGCAGCGCCTGCGGCCACCGCCACCTCCCTGGCGATCGCCTCCGGCGGCAACACGCTGACCTCGGGTGAGTCGCTGGCCTCGGGCAGCGTGGTCACGCTCACCGCGACGGTGATGGCCGGGACCACTCCGGTCATCGTGGGGCAGGTGAACTTCTGCGACGCCTCGGCCATATACTGCACGGACGTCCATCTGCTCGGCGCCGCGCAATTGACGAGCGCCGGAACGGCGGTGTACAAATTCCGTCCCGGCATCGGCAGCCACAGCTACAAGGCGGTCTTTGTGGGAACGCCCAACGGCGTCCTGGCCTGCGCGGGCAGCACTTCGAGCACCGTGACGCTCACGACGACCGCGATTGGCTTGCCGACGAACACCACCATTGCCAACAGCGGCGGTGCCACCAACCCCATCCTGACGGCGACCGTGGCCGGCGCGGCCGGCGCGGCACTCTCGGGAACGGTGTCGTTCCTCGATTCCAGCAATGGCAATGCCCTGTTAGGCACGGCTACGCTGGCTGGTGTCTCGGCAAGCTTGAACTTCATGAATATAAGCAACCCCGCGGGGGGCATTTTCCCTTACCAGGTCGCGTCCGCTGACTTCAATGGCGACGGCATTCCGGACCTGGCCGTGCTGGACGCCTGCAGTCCCAACCCCGACTGCGGGGCTAAAAACGGCGTAGTAACGATTCTCCTGGGCAACGGGAATGGGACCTTTACGGCTAAAGCCACCACCCCGGCGGGGGGCTACGATCCCTATGGCATTGTTGTAGGTGATTTCAATGGGGACGGCATTCCGGACCTGGCCGTGTTGGACTCCAACAACTCGACCAAGAACTTCTCCATCACAGTTTCGCTGGGCGATGGGACGGGCAACTTTACGATCAAGACTTCCGGCCCGTTTACGGGCGACCACGCCTTTGCCCTCGCGACCATCGACTTCAATGGGGACGGCATTCTTGACCTGGCCGTGGTGAACGAAAGCAGCAACTCTGTAACCCTGCTCAAGGGCAAAGGAGACGGGACGTTTACCGCCCTGCCGGTAACCCTGGCGACGGGCATTGGCCCGCACGCCATCGCCGTGGCGGACTTCAACGGGGACGGCATTCCGGACCTGGCCGTGGTCAACGACGGCAGCTCGGCCGGCGGCACGGTGACGGTGCTGCTGGGCAACGGGGACGGAACCTTTACGGCCTCGCCCATGAGTCCGGAAACAGCCGGGTGCGACGATTCCATCGCCGTGGCCGACTTCAACGGGGACGGCATTCCGGATCTGGCTGTAGCCAACGGGTGCAGCAACACGGTGACGGTACTGCTGGGCAACGGGGACGGGACGTTCTCAGCGGCGGCGAAGAGCCCGCCTACCGGCATCCAACCCATCAGCATAACGGTAGGCGACTTCAACGGCGACGGCATCCCGGACCTGGCCACGGCAAACAGCGGCGACAACGCCAATAAATTCGCAGGCACGGTGACGGTGCTGCTGGGCAACGGGGACGGGACCTTTACGCCCACAACCACCAGCCCAGCGACGGTTGCCCCTGCCAAAAGCGTCGCAGTGGCCGACTTCACCGGGGACGGTGTCTCGGACCTGGCCGTGGCAAACGTTGCCGAAAGCGATGGTACTTACGAAGGCACAGTGGCAGTGCTGCTGGCGGAAAACCAGATGGCGACGGCAACCGTGACTCCCGTGAACGCGCTGCCGGCGGGCTCGGGAACGCACCAGGCTGTGGCGAGCTACCTCGGCAACACCGACTATGACGCCAGTACCTCCCTTCCAACAGTCCTGACCGCGGCGCCGGGTAGGCCAACGGTAACCCTGACGCCGTCGGCCAACACCGCAACGTACGGCACATCGGTGACCTTGACGGCAACGGTCGCGGGCAAGGGGCTCACCCCCACCGGCACGGTGACTCTCTACGACGGCGTTGCGGAGTTGTGCGCGGTTGCGTTGAACGGCAGCGGTGTCGCCGCCTGCCCGGCCACCACACTTGCGGTCGGTGCGCACTCTATAACCGCGGGCTATTCAGGCGATGCAAACTACAATCCGGTAACTTCGTCGGCAGTCGTCCTCACGGTATCGGCTCCACTCACGCCCAGGGTAACGGTAACGCCGTCCTCGACCGGCATTACGACCCTACAGTCATTGACGGTTGCGGTTGCCGTCAGCGGAGGAAGCGCCAATCCGACGCCCACCGGCTCGGTGAATCTGACCGGCGGCGGCTACACCTCGGCGGTTACAACGCTTTCGAGCGGCGGCGCGACCATCGGCATCCCTGCCGGATCGCTGGCGGCGGGCAGCGACACGCTCACGGTCACATACACTCCCGATTCCTTGAGCGCCAGTCCATACTTAACCGCAACCCAATCGGCCACCGTCACGGTATCCACGCCCGTGGGCGCTGCAATCCCGGCGGTCACAGTTACTCCGTCGGCCACCGCCATCACCAACCAGCAAAGCCTCGTTGTGACGGTCGCTGTAGCGGGCGGCAGCGCGCAGCCAAAGCCCACCGGAACCGTAACCCTCTCGAGTGGCGCCTACAGCGCACAACAGCCGCTCTCCGGCGGCATAGCCGGCCTCACCATTCCGGCCGGGACTTTAAGCAGCGGCGCCAATAAACTGACCGCTACCTATGCGGGTGACGAAACCTACGGCAGTGCCAGCGGAACAACCACCGTCACGGGTTCTCCGTTCGTGATTGCCATCCCCGCTCCATCTTCGGTTGCTCCCGGAGCCGGCGCGACCGTAACCGCTACCCTCACGGCCGGCAGCACATTCTCCGGAACAATGGATCTGACTTGCACCCTCACCGCTTTTCCAACCGATGCGCAGAGTCTGCCCACCTGCAGCTTGAGTCCGGCCAGCGTTACCATCGCAACTGGCGGCAGCGGAACCACCGCCTTCACCGTGAAGACCACCGCCGCCTCAAGCAGCGCATTGGTACGGCCATCCCGGCTCAACCTGCGGGGGCTTGGCGGCGCAGGTGCGGCTCTGGCTGGTCTGCTGATGCTCGGCATACCGTCGCGCCGCCGCCGCTGGACCTCGATGATGTTTCTGCTGTGGGTTGTCGTCGCTGCCGGGGCAACCGGCTGCTCTAGTGTCAACACGCTTCCTGGCCTGAATGACCCCCCTCCCGCCGCCCCGGGCACAACCGCGGGCGGCTATACCTTCACCGTCACCGCATCAGATTCCACCAACGCGCTTGTCAGCGCTTCGACAAACGTCACCGTCACTGTGCAGTAAACCCTGAAGAATCCTGGCCGCGCATCCTTCCCAGGGTGCGCCGGCCAATAGCCCAGTGGCGGCCCTGAGCCAGGCCGAAGGGTCCCGTCCACCGCGGCGGCGAGACCTGGGAAACAATGCGCTCGCCCTCACCCAACCACTCGCAACCCCTTCGAAGCATACCGCCCAATCTCCCCGCCGAACGCAACCAGCGCCAACCCTTCGACCGTGGCCTGCGCGATCGGCACCCCGCCGACCGGGTTCTAATGAATAAGGGAGAGCACGTAAATCGCGGCAATGTGCTCCGGACGCTGAAACAGCGGGGTGGCCCCCGGTTGCTCCAGCGCACCTGAAGTGCGACCACACAGGCCGGCAAAACTCGAAATATCAACCCGAAATTGCCCTTAAATCGCCTGTTTAGCTCCATTTTCACCCTTATTCGGGTAATTCCAAGCAACCCCTTCACTCAGAACCGCACCCTGAAAGCAGACAGTTCTCCTTCCGGGGTCGTATCGCCGGTTGGTCATGAACTTTTTCACAACCACATAGGCGACCGTTTGGCCCCCAAGCCTGACCCTTTAGACCAACGTTTGGCCCTTGAGTAGAACCCTTTGAGCGAACGTTTCGACCCGTCCGCGGACGCCCCAACCCCGCCCCACCCCCGCCGCCGGTCCGCTGACTTGCTGACTCGTCTTGTTCCCGCGCCCTGTTTCCCTCATAACCTGCCAAATAGCCACAGCCCGAAACAGCCTAAACTCTTCTTCTATGGCCACCATCCCAGATCTCACTCTCGATGCCGGAATGCCCGCGAACATCGACGCCGAGAAGACCATCCTCGGCGCCATTCTGCTCGACAATGCCGCCCACTCCGAAGCCGCCGAAAAGATCGACGCCGACGATTTTTCCCTCGACTCCCATCGCCGTATCTTCTTGCGAATGAGCGAGTTGATGAACTCCCAGCGCGCCGTCGACATCGTCACCCTGGCCAACGAACTGGCCCGCTACAAGGAGGTCGAGGCGGTCGGCGGCGTCGCCTATCTGGCTTCGCTCACCGAGGGTTTGCCCCGCCGTCCGGTCATCGAGGAGTACATCCGCATCGTCAAGGACAAGAGCCTGCTGCGCAAGCTCATGGGCATCTGTTCCATGGCCATCGCCCGCGCCGCCGACCAGAGCGAGACCGCCCTCGAAGTCCTCAGCGCCGCCGAGTCGCAACTCCTCGAAGTCAGCGAGAAAGGCCTCACCCACGGCTTCCAGTCCCTCGACCAGATCGTCCAGCACTCCTTCGGCACCATCGACAATCTGTATAAACAGAGCCGCGAAGTCACCGGCCTGGCCACTGATTTCACTGAGTTTGATCGCATGACCAGCGGTCTCCAGAAGGGCGAGCTCATCATCATCGCCGCCCGTCCCTCCATGGGCAAAACCGCGCTGGCCATCAACATCGCCCAGAATGCCGCCATCAACCACAACGCCATCGTGGCCGTCTTCAGCCTGGAGATGAGCAAGGAGTCGCTCTTGCGCCGCATGCTGGCCTCCCAGGCCTGGGTGGACCAGCAGAAGCTCCAGAAAGGCTTCCTGGGCCGGGAAGATCACGATAAACTGCAGAATGCATTGGGCCAGCTGGTCGAGTCGCGCATGTACATCGACGACACGGCGGGCATCTCGCTGGCCGAGATGCGCGCCAAGGCGCGGCGCCTCAGGCAGAACGCAGGCGGCCTCGACCTCATCGTGGTGGACTATCTGCAACTGATGTCCGCCACAGTGCCTTCGTCCGGCAAAAGGAACTATGAGAACCGCACCCAGGAAGTCTCAGCCATCTCCCGCGGTTTGAAGGCGCTCTCCAAGGAACTGAACGTGCCGGTGGTGGCCCTGTCGCAACTCTCCCGCGCCGGCGTACAGCGCAAGGACGACAAACGCCCCATGCTCAGCGACTTGCGCGAGTCGGGCTCTATCGAGCAGGACGCCGACGTGGTGGCCTTCATCCACCGCGACTCCTACTACAGCCACGATGAAGAGATGTCCGACGCCGACAGGGCCAAGTCGGAGATCATTTTGGCCAAGCAGCGCAACGGCCCCACCGGCACGGTGCATTTGAACTTCATTTCCCGTTTCACGCGCTTCGACAATCCGGCCTCCGAACACGGTGCCTGAAGCCAGGATCCGCTCGCCATCACCTGTCATCTGTCGTGAACTCACGGCTCATTCAGAATCAGCACGATGCGGCCTGCCAGCAGGTCGCCGGGCGACTCGCTGGGATCCACTTCGATCAGGTCCACCGGGAAGGCCATGTTGTGCGGCCGCAATACCAGTCGATTGGACAAAAAATCCACATAACGCAGCATCAGGTGGGAGCCATGCCGGACCGCGTACACGTTGGGCCGGTTCGGACGGTAGGGCATGAGCGAGTTGTAATGCCGGTCAAGCAGCACGATGGCGTCGGGCAGAACCAGCGGTTCCATCGGCAAGGCGTCGGGGGAGGGAATGCGCACGGCCACAAATCGTTGCCATGCGCGCCGGGGGCGGGAAACGCGCGTGCGGATGGACTCGAGAACGCCGGCAGGCAAATGGAGCATCGATTGAACCACAGAGGGACGAATGTACGGTTCAAAGAGCGCCGCGGCGTGAGAAACGACCGGAACCGAGCTGCTTTCCTCACCGTTTGGCAGAGTTCCGGCTTGTTGCAATGCCGGCAGCAGGTCGGCAGCCGACAGATGCTGGGCGGCAAGCACGCGATCGATGGCCTCCAGCGAAAGCTGACGCCGATGGTGCAGGAAATTGGAGAGATGGGACTGGCCTAATCCGGTTTGACGGGCCAAGAGAGAGACGCTGACCGTCCCCCGCTGTATCCTGCGCAGTAGTTCCAGGCGGAGCCGCTCGTGCATCTGGGTAAAGTTCATCTGTGGAAAATCCGCCACCAGCAATGGCAACGAATGGTCTCCGATTTCCTATGGAAAAGCTAGCAGTGGTGATTGGCCTTCATTTTCGGCGCTTGCCTGCGGATTGGAAAGCGCGGAAGCGGAAACTGGCTGGGGGAGATTGACGCAAGAGAACAATATTTCTAGATTGGGTTTACTTCATCTCGCACTGGCTTGTGGGAATCTTTTTGAAAACGCTTCATTGCCGCAAGGCTGAGCGGGGCGCAAATCTGTGCTCTTCAGCGGTCAATGACCAATTGCCGGAGGACGTCGGTCCAGTCCGGCATCCCATTCATGCCCCAAGCGCTCCGCAGAAGCGTCCCGGGGCAGGCCAGTCGAGAGAATTCCAGGATCTGTGCGCTATGAGCATGACAAAAAACGAGAGAACACAGGCGGCAATCCCCCATCAGGACATGAGAATCCTGAGTTGCCGTGCCCGGTTCTCTTCACCCCGCGGAACAGCAGTCGAAAACAAAAGCCGTCGGGAACTGGCTCGGATACGGAGAATCAGTCATGGAAATGCGCGTGCAATTGAAGGTTTGCGAGGGGTGCGGCTGTCTTTGGTACCGCGCCCAAACCCTTGGGAGTGTGTATTGCAGGGAATGTGAGACAAAACTGAAGGACTTTCCATCGCCGGAGAGCCGGAAGCGGCGTGGACGTCCATGCCGAAAGGTGCTCTCCAAGGTTTGGGCGGTGGTTGACGCAACAGGAGGTACGCAATGAGCGCAGCACTCCAGTTGCCAATGGTTTGGGGAGCAGGCGATTCACAGCAGGAATGGCAGGAAGATGGGAGGAAGTGGGAACAGAAACCGGCGTCGCGGCCTGAAATAAAACCGCCGGCAAAGGCGCCTGCGCAAGAGCCGGTGGTCAGCCTGGCCTTTTACAGGAAGCATACGGAGAGCATGTTGCGGCGCTATCTCTATGCCTCGATGCAGGTGGGCAGGGCGCCATCGATCCTGGGCGATCCGATCGGACGGGGTTGGGTCTCCAGCCGCCCGGTCCGCACCTTCGAGGATGCGGTGATCTTCGTCCTCGACGTGGAAACGTGTCTGAACCAGCTTTCGCCGCTGGACCGTCAGATGCTGTGCCGGATCGTGCTCCAGGAGTATACGCAGGCTGAAGCGGCTACGATGCTGGGGATGAGCGTACGTACCATCTGCTACAAATTCCCACAGGCAGTGGACCGGTTGACGGGGAAGTTGCTGAAAAACGGGCTGCTGGTGCTACCGCATTGATACAAAAGAAGTAACAGGCAAGTCGACGAAGGAGAGCAGGTCCTGATCGCTCCCCTTCGCCGACTTCATCCTTACCGCAAGGCCCCTGAAGTCTGTGCGCCACCCGCAGGGCCTCCGTTCTGCGATGGCCTTGTTGCAGGAAAAGAACGCGGGATAAGGCGCGGCGTTCTCTGCTATGGTGGACGGGTTGAAGTCCATCTGGGACGGAGTGTGCGCCCCACCGGCACGTCCCCCAAGAGGAACGGTCCCCATGAATCCATTGCCCCGTCACGCCGCCCTCGTTCTCCTGCTGGCGTCGGCCGCACTGGCCGCGCAGCAACCCGCTCCGCAGCCCACCACCGCGGCGGAAGCTCCCCATCGCGATACAAGCTTCATCGACGCCCAGGGAACCGCGCACGTGACCCGCGTGGTGCCGGTCCCGGAGACCATCAGTACCCAGGCCCAACTGGTGCTGGGCCGCCCCGAACCGGACCAGGGTCCGCCGCAATCGCTGGCCGACCGCCGCAAAATGACCGACGCCTATACCGCGCGTGCCCGCGTTGCCTGGTCCCGCATCTGCCCTATTGCGCTGGTTGACGACACCATCGCCGGGGTCCCAGTGCATATTGTCACACCCGCGGGTCTCTCCGATCCCGGCAAGGTGCTCCTGAACCTCCACGGCGGCGGCTTCAACTCCGATTCGGGCTCCTATACCGAGTCGATTCCCATCGCGAGCTACAGCAAAATCAAGGTGGTGGCCGTGCTCTACCGGCTGGCGCCCGAGCATCCCTTCCCCGCAGCCGTAGACGATTCGGTTGCTGTCTACAAGGAGTTGCTCAAGACCTACAAACCGGAGCACATCGTCATCTATGGAACCTCGGCCGGAGCTGTCCTGACCGCCGAGGTGGCCGCAAAGCTGAAACAACTGGGCCTGCCGCTGCCGGCAGCGCTGGGCATCTTCAGCGGCATGGGCGACTTTGCGCGCACCGGGGACTCGATTGCCATGTACGCCCTGTGGGGCCTCTCCGGCCATCTCGATCCGCCTGAAGCCGGCGCGCACGATCCGTATTATGTGGCCAACACCGACCCCAAAGACCCGGTGCTTTCTCCCATCTACTCTGACCTGCACGGGCTGCCGCCCACGCTGTTTGTCACCAGCACCCGCGACCTGCTGCTGAGCGGCACGGTGAACCTGCACCGCGCCTACCTGAACGCGGGCGTGGATGCGCGCCTGGTGGTCTTTGACGCGCTGACGCACGCTTTCTGGTATGACCCGCAATTGCCCGAAGCCATCGAGGCCAATCATATGATGGCGGACTTCTTTGTAAGGCACTTGAGCAAGTGAGCGCCGGGATGCGATAGGCTTTCCGCCCGCCTCCGCCACCGATGTAAATTCGCGGCGTTAAAGGGCCGGTTCCAAAATCAAACCGGCAGAAGAAACGGGAAACCTCTTGCCGGCAACCGTGCGCTTCAAGCACTTTCCAGTTGAGGTCCGGCCCGGCAGCTTCTAGCTTTCAGGCAGTGTCAATCGCATGGGAGACCATCCTTGCGATGAGGCAGGCCTGTGATTGTCGATGCGCCGGAGATCCCGCCTAATGAGAAGACCCGCGCCAAAGAGTTGACCGGCCGGTTGACCGAAGTCGCGCTCGGCTTCCAGCGGACGCTCGACGAGAACCCGCGCCACCCGGTGGCGCTGGCAGGCATCAGCCTGGTCGCACTGGCTAGCCGACAGCCCGAAGCAGCTGTGAAGATGGCCTCCGCGGCCGTGGCCGCGGCGCCCTGGATGGGAACCGCCTGGGTCGCATTGGGCCAGGCGCTGAAGGCCGCCGATCGAAGCGAGGAGGCGGAGCGCGCCTACGCCCAGGCCATCTGCCTGGACGGGATGAACGCGTTGGCCCGGTTGGGGCTGGGCGAGCTGAAGATCGCCACCGGACGACCTGGGGAAGCGGTCCGGGAGTTCGAGCTGGCCCTCAGGCGGCAGCCCGCGCTGGTGGCTGCCCACCTTGGCCTGGGCAATGCGCTGGCCGTGATGGGGCGAAATGCGGAGGCGCTCCAGCGCTATGAGCAGACGCTGGCGCTCAAACCGCGGCTGCCGGAGGCCGAGTTTGCCGCCGGCTTCGTTCTGGCACGGCTGGGAAGACAGAAAGAGGCTGAACTCCGCTACCGGCGGGCTCTGGTCTCGCGGCCGGACTTTGCCGCCGCCTGGATGAACCTGGGCAGTCTTCTGCGCGAACAGGGCCACGAAGTCTACGCCGAGGCCGCCTTGCGGCGGGCCGTCGATTTACGCCCGGACCTGGTCGCGGGCTGGATCAACCTGGCCGTTCTCGATCGGGAGCGCCGCCGCCCGGTTGAGGCCGAGGCGCACCTGCGCAAGGCCTTCGCGCTGAATCCCCAGCAGGTGGAAACGCATGTGGCCTGGTGCCAGTTCCGCGCCTCGGAGCGGGACCTGGCCGGTGCCTGGGGTTGGCTGCGCTGGGCTCTGGCGCGCGATCCCGACCACACTGAAGTCCTGAATATGCAAGGCATTCTGCTCCATACGGAGAGCCGCTTCGCAGAGGCAGTGGAGGTCTTTGAGCGTGCCGAAGCCCTGGGTCACCGCGCCGCGGCCTCCAACCGCGGAAACTCCCTGCTGGATATGGGCCGCATGGACGAAGCCTTGCGGGCTCACGAGACGGCCGTCGAGCGCGACCCGTCCCACCCCGGCGCGCTGTATAACCTCTCGTTGACCCGGCTGCGCCTGGGCAACTGGGAGCGCGGCTGGCCCGCGTACGAAGCCCGCTGGCACTTTCGAGAGGTTCACCGCAGTCCCAGAGTCTTCCGCCAGCCCCGCTGGCAGGGTGAACCCCTTGAAGGCCGCCGCATTCTGCTCCATGCCGAGCAGGGACTGGGCGACACCATCCAATTCTGCCGCTATGCCACCCTCGTGGCTGCCCGTGGCGGTGTGGCCATCCTGCAGGTGCAGGCACCCGTGGAGCGCCTCATGCGTTCGCTCGCCGTGCTGCGCGCCGGCTACGCTGAGACCGCTCTCCTGGGTGCAAAGCCGCCGGACTTCGATCTCGAGTGTCCGCTGTTGAGCCTGCCCGCCGTCTTCGGAACCACGGTAGATACGGTCCCTTGGCCGGGCGCATATCTGGGGGCCGATCTGGAGCTTGCGTTGCAGAAGCGCGTGCGGACTCCCTACGTTCGGCCCGACTTGGGTCCCTGGGAGCGGTCTTTGCGCGTGGGCCTGGCCTGGGCCGGCAATCCCCGCTACAAAGCAGACCGCCAGCGGTCCATTGCGCTGGAAACGTTGCTCCCGCTATTGCGCATCCCCGGCATCAACTGGATCTCGCTGCAAAAGGGGGCTGCCGCGGAGCAACTGTTCGCTCTGCCCGGCAACGTCTTTGTCTGGGACGGTTCCAGCCGCGACCGGGACCTTGCCGAAACAGCGGCGCTGATGGCGACGCTCGATCTGGTCATCACGACCGACACCTGCATCGCTCACCTGGCCGGCGCCATGGCCAAACCGGTTTGGATTCTGCTGCCTCATCTGGGCGACTGGCGCTGGATGCAGCAGATCGAAACCACACCCTGGTACCCCACTGCCCGTCTTCTGCGCCAGCCCTCACCAGGCGACTGGTACGCGGTGCTGGAGCGGGTGATCGGAGAGTTGAGCGAACTTCGTGAGGCGCAGATCAGGCCGACGGGGAGGGGGGACCCAAAAGGAATCCCATTCTTCCCAGCTCATCCCGGCGTAATTCTCAAACAAGATCAAAAAAAGAAAAATAGCACTTGACTTTCGGTACTCTAGATAATAGAGTACTCTTTAACAGAGACAACTCTGACATCTGAAAATGAGTTCAAGGAGAATCCCCATGACGGCAAACACTGAAGAGCATGAACTGAAAGACAGGCTGAAGTTGATCGAATCCATGATCGCCGAAGGCCGGCGGACAACCGAGAGCTGGGGCTGGACCTTTGTCTTGTGGGGCGTGGCCTATTACGTGGCCATCGCCTGGGCCGCACTGGATCCCCATCATTATCTGGCCTGGCCGGTGACGATGATCGTTGCAGGCGCACTAACGGGGATACTCGCCTCGCGCAGGGCGGCCAGGCACCCCGAGACAACGATCGGCCGCGCCATGATGGCCATATGGGTCGCCATGGGCATTTCAACGTTCATCCTCATGCTGTCACTCGGCATCAGCGGCAGGCTGGAGCTGCACACCGCTGTGGCCATCGTGGGGACCATGCTCGGGGCTGCGAATGCCACCTCCAGCATCATTCTCAAATGGAAGATGCAATTTGCCTGTGCCGTGGTCTGGTGGGCCGCGGTGATAGCCGGATTGTTCAGTAACGATACCCAGACGAGCGTTGTCTTCCTGGCCGCCATCTTTTTCTGCCAGATCGTCTTTGGAATCTACGGAATGATCCGCGACTCCCGAAAGCGCAGAGCGAGCGGAACCGGGCAAGAGGCGTCCCATGCCTGAGCTGCCGGAGCTGAATCCTGTGATCCATGGGAAGCTGCGCCTGGCCCTGCTCTCGCTGCTCTCCGGCGTGGAAGAGGCGGAGTTCACCTGGCTGCGCGCGAAGACCGGGTCCACCGATGGTAACCTGGGCGCGCAACTGCTCAAGCTCGAAGAAGCCGGCTACGTGGCCGTCGAAAAGAAGTTCGTGCAGCGCAAACCGCAGACCCTCTACCGCATGACAGAAAGCGGCCGCAAAGCCCTCACCGAATACGTCCAGGCCTTGAAGCAACTGCTGGGCGCCGCCATCGGTGCCTGAAGCAGGTAAGCCAATCAGCCCGCGGGGGCGAGGTTCTTTCGCACCCGCTCCATAATTCCCAGGTAGTAAGCCAAGTTGTGGATCGTGTTCAGCGTCCCCGACAGCGCCTCGCCGGACTGCATCAGGTGCCGCAGGTAGGCGCGGGAGTAGCGGCGGCAGACCATGCACTGGCAGGCCGAGTCGGGCGGGCCCTGGTCCTCTGCATATCGTTTGCCCTTGATGTTCAGCCGTCCCTCGCTGGTGAACAGCAGCCCGTGGCGCGCGGCGCGCGTGGGCAGCACGCAGTCCATCATGTCCACGCCCATGCGCGCATACTGCTCGATCTCGTCCGGATAGCCCACGCCCATTACATAGCGTGGCTTGCCTGCAGGCAGCAGCGGCAGCACTTCTGAAATCATCTCCAGCGTCAGTTGACGCGGCTCACCCACGCTCAGCCCGCCAATGGCGTAGCCGTCAAAATCCATCTCCGCCAGGCGCTCCGCGCTTTCGCGCCGCAGATCGGTGTACATTCCGCCCTGCACAATGCCGAACAGGCTCTGTGTCCGTCCGCCCAGTTCCTCGTGCCACACCACTTCCTCGCGATGCGCGCGGAAATGATCCAGCGACCGGCGCGACCAGGCCATGGTGAGGCGGAGACTTTCCTGCGCACGGGAACGGTCGGCAGGGTATTCGGTGCACTCGTCGAAGGCCATGGCAATGTCCGCGCCCAGTGCAATCTGCACGTCCATGGAGTGCTCGGGGGTGAAGAAATGGCTGCTGCCGTCCAGATGCGACCTGAAGCGCACGCCCTCGTCGCTCACTTTGCGCAACTGGTTCAGGCTGAAGACCTGAAAGCCGCCAGAATCGGTAAGCATCGCCCCCGGCCAACTGATGAACCGGTGCAGTCCACCCATCCGCCGGATGGCCTCGTGGCCCGGCCGCAGGTAGAGGTGATAGGTGTTGCCCAGGATGATCTCCGTGCCCAGGGTCTCCAGCACGTCCTGTGCCACGGCCTTGACCGTCCCGGCGGTGCCCACCGGCATGAAGACGGGCGTCTCGACGGTCCGGTGCGGCAAACGAAGCTGTCCCCGCCGCCCGCCCGCTTCGATTTCCGCGATGATTTTGAAGGCTTGACTCACCCAACGATTCTAGCTGGCAGCGCTGCGCTTACTTGCCCGCCCCGCCCAGCCGGACCAGCAACCCAACCCGCCCCACGCGCGGCATGCCCAGCGTTGTGGTAGGTGTCTTGGAGTCTTCGATCTGGCGGTTGAGCAGGTTTTCTCCGGCGGCGAATAGCTCGACCCGCTTGCCGAAGTCGTGCGCGGCGTAGGCGTCCAGCCGGAAGTACCCGTGCAGCAGATAGACATTGGCGTCGTCGTCAAACTGCCGCCCGCTCAGCCGCCCCTGCAAATTCACAGTTCCCAGCGCTGGCCGGGTTGCGCGCAGGTTCATCGTGGCCATATTGCGGGCCACCTCGGGAATCCAGTTGCCCAGGTCCTGGCTGCCCTTGGTGACGGTGGCGTGGGCATACTGGTAGCCGCCATCCACCGCCAGCCATCGCCGTGGCGCAAGCTCAAAGTCCACGGCCACGCCGCGGCTCTCAATCTGGCCCAGGTTCTCTCGCATCAGCAGGATCAGCGAGGACGCGCCGTCAATGGTGAGCGCCGTGATGGGCCGGTTGACCTGGGTCAGGAAGTAGCTGGAGCGGATGCTGCCCCAATGCCATTCGCTGGCCAGGCCCGTCTCCCAGCCCGTTGCCCGCTCGCTGAGAAGGTTGCCGTTGGGCGTGGTCAGCTCGTTGCCCACCTGGGTTGACCGGTAGAGCTCGTTGGGCGTCGGCTCACGAAAGGCCCGGAACCCCGACGCCGAAACCGCCCAATGTTCCTTCAGCTTGCGCGAAAGGCCGAGGCGCGGATCGAAGAACCTCTGGTCCCGCTGTGCCGGCTGTGTGGGGGTCGGCCCCCAACTGCTGCCGTTCCACTCCAGCTCCTGGCCGTCGTAGTTCTCAAACCAATCCATGCGGCTGGAGGCGATCAGCGTCCAGGCTTTGCGCACACCCATCGCTTCGGCGTAGACGCCGGAGTCCCGCTGGTGGTCGTGCAGGTTGGTCAGTGCGGTGGACTTTCCGTAGCTCTGTTCCTGGTCCCATATGCGCACGTCGTGGGTGTCGGCCCCGGCCACCAACAGCAGCCCGGCGCCCAGCGGCTGGGTCCAATGGGCCACCGCGCCCAGCTCGTTGGCTGGCGTGAGCGAGAACTTGGTAGGATTTTCTCCGCAGCGATAGGAGCAATCGGGATCGCCGAAATCCGGCAAATTGGAGATGCTCGAAAATGTCTGCCGGTAGTGCTCGACCGATCCGTACAGCCTTGCAACCAATGAACCTTCGTGCGGCCCCTCCCAGTCGCCTCCAGTCGCGTAGCGCCACAGCCGGGTACCGTTGGTCTGGTAGGGCGTTCCATTGCCGCGCGCTTCGTTGAAGCCGCTGCCCCGCACAAAGAGCCGCAGCGGGCCCCGGTCGCGCTCCGCGAGCAGCACGCCATTCTGGCTGTGAACGTTGCTGGCCACATCCACCGGCCCGCGC
The DNA here is from genome assembly GCA_049509995.1 of Occallatibacter sp. GTDB lineage: Bacteria > Acidobacteriota > Terriglobia > Terriglobales > Acidobacteriaceae > Telmatobacter. The sequence continues at coordinate 32,401 of JBEKZJ010000008.1, forward strand.
TCCGACGGCGCCTCCTGGATATACCCATCCGTGCCCAGAACGCCGCCCGCCGCCAGCAGGCCCCAGGCTCCGCGCCTGGTCGCAAGCAGCAGGCTGTCGTCATATGTGCCTTCCGCACCGTAGCTGCTCCTCAATTCGGCCAGGCCGGAGGCGGGCCGCACCGGCACCACGTTGACCACCCCGCCGATGGCGCTGGATCCGTAGAGGTCGCTCGCTCCCCCGCGCACCAGTTCGATGCTTTTTATCGCCAGCTCCGGCTGCTCCTGCCAGTGAATCCACCCGCCGATGGGGTCGTTCAGCGGCACATCGTCCTCGCTGACCAGCGTGCGACTGGCCGAGGTGGAACCCAGCCCGCGCAGGCTGATTCCCTGCGACGTGGGATTGGCCACCAGTGAACTGGACCGCCGGAACAGCTCCACTCCGGGAAGCTGCCGCAGTTCCCCATCCAGGGTCATCGCCGCCGTGGTGTTGAGCGCGGTCTGGGAGAGCACCCGCGTGGTCGCCGGGCTCTCCAGCGAGCCCAACGGTGCGCGATAGGCAGTCACCGTCACCTGTTCTGTGGGTGCCGCGGGCTCCAGGAGAATCGCTGCCCCGTCGGCCGGCTGTACCGCCTTCTCTTGAAACCCCTCAGCCGCCACGCGCAGCCGGCAGGGAGCGGCGCAAACAACGGTCAGCCTCCCGGCCGCATCGCTCCGTCCCAGCAACTTTCCCCCGGAATCCCTGGCCGTAGCTCCCTCGAGCGCAGCTCCGCGGCTATCCTCCACCGCCACCGTCATCGTCACACGAGATTGTGCGCTCAACCGCGCCGGGGCAATTATCACCTCAGAAAGCGCCAGCGCGCCAACTATCGCTTTGGATTGGAACCACCGCATCGGTCTCGCTTCTGGCGCTTTCGTTCAGGTTATGGAGCAATTGTGACACGGTCTTTCCGCTTCCGGCATCAACAGCCAGCGGCGCAATCTCGTTGAAAGGGACCAGGACGAACGCACGCTCGCCCAGCCGCGGGTGCGGGATCTCCAGCCCAGCTTTGCCAATCTGTTCGCTGATCTTCAGGTCGCCCAGCAGCAGAATGTCCAAATCCAGCGTCCGCGGCCCGTTGGCGAACCCCGCCGCGCGGTCCCGCCCGAATTCCAGCTCAATCGCCAGCAGCCCCTCCAGCAGAAGGCGCGGCTCCAGTTCCGTTTCCAACGCTACCACTGCATTCACAAACCTGGGTTGCCCGGCAAACCCCACCGGCTCGGTTGAGTAAAGCGAAGAACGGCAGACCACCCGCCCCAGGGATTCCAGCCGCACAACCGCAGCCGCCAGCGTAGCCTCCGGCGTCCCCGCCCAACTGGCCAGGTTTCCCCCCATCCCGATGTACGCCGTCCGCATAAGTTCCAGACTATCGTGATGAGCCACCGCGGGAATGTTGGCGGACTCATGAGTACTGAATCGGAGAATTCGTTAATCTTCGCGCAAGGCCTGCATCGGCTCGATCGAGGCGGCATTGCGCGCAGGAAGAAGGGCCGCTGTCAATCCGATGACCGACAGCGCCAAAACCACAGCTACATAGGTCCACACATCCAGCGGCTGCACCTGGTAGAGGAAGCTCTTTACCAGCCGTCCCGTCGCAAATGCCAGCACAAGGCCAACGCCGAGCCCCGTACCCACCAGGATTGATCCTTGCCGGAGGACTAATTGCGCGACACTCAGCCGTGTTGCGCCCAGCGCCATGCGCACGCCGATTTCGCGTCGCCTGTAACTCACCAGTTGCGAAAGCACGCCGTAAAGCCCGGCAAACACCATGGCCACCGCCAGCCCCGCGAACGAACCCACAAGATACAATCCCAACCTCTGACTGAAGGTATTCTGCTCCACGGCCTCCAGCATGGTTTGAAAGTTATCCAGCGCAAAGCCGGGAGCGTTCTGGCGAAAGACCGAACGCATCTCTGCCGCCACCGGAATGTTGCCCCGCGTCTTCACCACAAACGTGACCACGGTTTTCAAGAGCGCCTGGTAAAACAGGGATGTGGTAGGAATCTGCTGCTGCGGCACCAGGATCAGCGGCAGAGGGTCGCCGCCAACGCTTCTGTCTACCTGGTCAGCGAGAATGCCCACAATCGTGTACGGCTTGATCATGCCGGTATCTTTGCCGCCCAGATCCAACTGCTTTCCCAGCGGGTCTTTGCCCGCGAAGTATCTCTTCGCAAGCGTCTCGTTGATCGCAACCGCAAAGGGCGTCGTCAGAGCATCCCCGTCGCCGATCATCCGTCCGCGCACAATCGGCGTGCCCAGTGTGTGCGCGTAATCTCCGCCGACAGCAGTTATGCTGGCTTGCGGTTTGTTGGCCGGATCCTTCGCTTGCCCCACAATTGCAAAGCTGGTACCGATGTTCATGCCCGACAAAGGCGGGGATGTGGCTAACGCGGCGCTTTCTACGCCGGGTACCTGCCGGATGCGGTCCAGCGTAGGCGCGTAGATCAGCGTGGCAACGGAAACCGGCGCATTGGCCGTGTCTTCTGAAACGGCCATTGAGGAGAATCCCGCCGCGTCCGCGGGCATTGCCGTGAACGTGGTCACGTGCGCAGTCTCAAACCCCAGCCGCGACTGTTCCAGATTCCAGAGCGTGTGGAAGAGCAGTCCGGCTCCCACCAGAAGAAGCGTGGAAAGAGCCACCTCGCCCGCCACCAAACCACCGCTCAGTTTCCTGCTCACCGACCGTGAGCCGGTGCCGCGCGAAGCAGCCTGCAGTGCCGCCTGCGGGTTGGCGCGCGCCACCAGCAGCGCGGGCAGTAGCGAAGACAGCACAGTCGTAACAATGGCGATCGCAGCCAGCACCAGCACCACCGTCCAGCGAATGCCGATGGAGTCGGCGCGCGGAATAGTTCCGTCAGGCAGCTTGTGCAACGCCAACATGGCCAGTTGCGCAATTCCCGCCCCCGCCGCGCAACCCGCCAAGCTCAACGCCATCCCTTCTGACAGCATCTGCCGCACCAGGCGCAACCTGCTCGCTCCGAGCGCCGCCCTCACCGCAAACTCCTGCTGGCGGCCCAGGCAGCGCGCAATCATAAGGTTCGACACATTCGCGCAGGCAATCAACAGCACCAGCGCCAGAGCGCCGAACAGCCCATAGAGAACCGGGCGCGCAGGCCCTGTGAGCACTTCCTGGTAAAGTCCAGCCCGGAATGCAACGGTGCTTTCGTCCTTCGTTCGGGGAATGTGTGCGGCAATGGCATCCAGCTCGCGCTGCGCCTGCATGACGCTCACTCCGGGGCGAAGCTCGCCCACCACATTGAAAAAGTTGTACCCTCGATCCTTGAGCATCTCTGCCGTGGGTTGCAACGGAAGCCACAGACCTTTTTGAATATCCGGCCCCATCGACTCAGGAAAATGAAACGCATCCGGCATCACGCCTACAACGGAGCGGGATTTGCCGCCGATTTTCACTACGTGCCCCACGATGCCCGGATCGGCGTGAAAGCTTCCGCGCCATAAGGCTTCTGACAAGAGCACTACCTCCGGCCCGCCGGCCTGGCCCTCCGCATCGGTAAATGTGCGGCCCAGCAACGGCTGCGCTCCGAGCATCGAAAAAAGATTGGTTGTCACGCGCGGAGCTGCCACGCTTTGCGAGCCATCTCCACTCTCGATCACGCTGGCGTCCTCTGAATACCCCGCGGCATCCTGGAGCAGCTTCGACTGGGCGCGGATATCCCGGTAGTTCATCCACGAGGTGGCGACAAAGCCCGGCTTGTCCCGCGGACCCGGTCCAATATAGAGCAAGCGGTCGGAGTGCGCGTATGGAAGCGGCCGCAACAGCACGCTCTCGATCACCGTGAAGATCGCCGTGTTGGCGCCAACGCCAAGCGCCAGGGTCAGAATGGCGAGCAGCGCCAGTCCGGGTGCCTTGCCCAGTTGCCGCAAGGCATAGCGTAAGTCGTAGACCAATGTCTGCATTCGAGCCTCCAGGCTCACAATCTTGTGAGCGATAATACTGCACTTCCGTCGCCAAACCGTTCCCCGAGCAAGTTCCATGTTCTCAAGCAACTTCCTGCGTGTGCGGAACCGGCGAGCCCATTGCACCTGTCCGAAATCGCAAGCAGGTGTCCGCAAATGGACGGCAATTCTGCATCCAGGGGCTGGCGCGATCAGTTCCTCCTGCGGCTGTGTCCGGGCGATTTCTGGTAGCATCCCCTTTGGAGACCTTTCAGGATGGACGCTCTTACCAGTGCGAGCCTTGGCGCCCGCCGCAATGAAGACATCGCTCTCGACCTGCTCAAATTCGTAGCCGCCACGGCCGGCGTGGGCCGCCCTGCCGTTCCCTCGACCGGATTCAGCGGAGCCGCCGCCCCCAAGCCGGAGGAAAACGTTTGCCAGTTGCTCGATCTCTACAGCCGCTGCCTGAAGGCCGTTGAAGGCAAAGGGCCGGAAACAGAGGCTGCGCAATAGCCGGCTCACCCACTCTCCGTGTCGCCGTTGCCGGTGCCGGCGCCTTCGGCCGTAACCATCTCCGCGTCTACCGCGAGCTGGAAACCGCCGGCCTGGGCGTTGCTCTGGTCGCAGCCGTCGAGCCGGATTCGAGCCGTGCCACCGACACCTCGGCTAAATATGCAATCCCTGTCTTCTCCACGGTCGATGAACTGCTCGCCGCCGATCTTCGTCTCGACGCAGCCACCGTCGCCGTGCCCACCGTCCATCATCATGCCGTAGCCTCGGCCCTGCTCGATGCAGGCCTCGACGTGTTGGTCGAAAAGCCCCTCGCCGCGAGCCTCGCCGAGGCCGACGATCTGATCCGGATTGCAGGGACGGGCCGAGGCGGCAAAGGCAGCCTCATCGTCCAGCCCGGCCACCTGGAGCGCTTCAACCCCGCGGTCCTGGCCGTCGAGCCGCAACTGCGCCGCCCCATGTTCTTTGAGGCTCACCGGCTTTCGGTCTTCACGCCCCGCGCGCTGGATGTAGACGTGGTGCTGGACCTGATGATTCACGACCTGGACATCGTGCTCACCTTCGCCAATTCGCCCGTCCGCGAGGTGCGCGCCGTCGGCCTGCCGATTCTCTCGCCCAAAGTGGACATCGCCAACGTGCGCGTCGAGTTCGAGTCCGGCTGCGTGGCCAACTTCACCGCCTCGCGCGTCTCTACGGAACGGGTGCGCAAGCTGCGCTTCTTCGAGCCCCGCCAGTACGTCTCCATCGACTATGCCCGCCAGGACCTGCTCGTGATCCGTCTCGACCCTGGAGCTGCCCCTGCCGCAGCCGGCGCCACCGCAGCCGCCGCAAGCCTTCCTGCGGAGATGCGAGCGGCTCTTGCAGCCGGCAAACTCGACCCTGCCACGCTGGCCAAGCTTGCTGCCGCTTCCGGCGCAACTCCCAACCCCGGCCTCAACTTCGCCAAGCCGCCCGTCACGCCGGGCGAGCCCCTGCGCCTGGAGATCGAATCGTTCCTTGATTCCGTGCGTACCCGCCGCGAGCCCCGCGTCACCGCCCGCCAGGGCCGCAATGCGCTGGCCTTGGCACTGGTGATTCAATCCTCCATGGCCGCCCATGCCCACCGCGCCGGCCTCGATGACTTCTTCGAGCCCGGCGCGTAGAGCGTTTCTACCGGGCGCCTCATACGCCCGGCCACCATCGCCTGACGCGATGGCAATACGCTTCATACTCTGGTCCAAAGGTTCGCCGCAGCGTTGGTTCCTCGTACAACATGACGAAGAGATGAGAGACCAGCAGGAATATGCCTCCGTAAACCAGAAGGGACACCGACTTGTAGAACAGCGCGGCCCCTGCCAGCGCCAGTCCCGCTCCCATGTACATCGGATTCCGGACGAACCGGTAGGGCCCGCGAATGACCAACCGGCGCGGCGGGTCGAACGGCGCCGGAGTACCTTTTCCAAGCCATGCGAAAGCGCCTACGCACCACAACGCGGCCACCGCCCCGGCGCTCCCTACGATCATCCCCACCATCTGCGGCCAACCAATCGCTGCCGGGCGGACAATGCCCGACCAGGATAAGAACCGGGACGGCAGATAGATGAGCACAAACCCGATAAAAAGGGTCGCGTATGTAATCGCCCGGAAGATAACAAACATGTTTGCCTCCCATGTGAAACAGGGAACCGCCGCCCCTCACGCAATCCCCAGCACCCGATTCACAAAACCGACAATGTACTTCCACACCAGGTAGTAGCCGGCCAGCGCGGCCAGGAAGCACGGCGCGATGAGCGTGTACGGAATCTCGCAGGCCTGGAACCAGGTAACGCCGTGAGGCCCGATCGCCAGCACTCCCAGGCAACTGCCGAGCAACGCCCCAGCCGGCATCAGGAGCAAGGGAAGGATCGCTCCGTGCAAACCGATGGGCAGATGTGTGCGCGCATTTGTACACAGATACAGCATGTTCCACAGACCCCACAATACGGGCACCAGCGCCATGGGGAAAACCAGCCCCTGCTCAATGGGAATCGGGAGCTTGAGCACGATCCGCGCCACAATGAAGACGGTCAACAGCAACGGCAGGATGAACGTCGGCACAAAGATGCCGGTCAGGTAAGCGCGAAGATAGGGATGGTTATTCATAGCTTCCTCCTTGCAGGCGAGTTGGTTGGCGGGCGCCTGCGTCCGCGCATTTCACAGGTAGTAAAGAAGCACGGGGATTGACGCCGGAAAGAAGGCGACGAGGCCCACAAGACCGGCCAGCAATGCCCAGTCGAACCAGGGCGGCGCAGCCGACTTTTCGTCCAGCCGCTTCAGTACGGCAGGCCACAGGTCGCGGCCGGGTTCGGGCTCTCCCTCCACCGGCGGCAGAGCCTCGCGCAACAGCTTCTTCAGGCGGTCCTCATCGTGTGCATTCATGGTCTGATCCCCTGTCGTTCCAGGTCCTTTCTGAGCAATCGAAGCGCGCGAAACACGCGCAGTTTCACGGCTGCAAGCGAGATTCCCAGCGCCTCGGCCACTTCCCTTTGCGATTGTTCCTCGACCACCGCCAGCGTGGCCGCAATGCGCAACTTGGGCGGCAGCCGCGCGAAGGCCAGCGCGGTCTTCAAGCGAATCTCCGCGGAGACGGCCGGATCGGCAACGGCCGGAGCCGCGGGATCGGTCAAAAGCTCCCCGGTCAGTTCAACCTCAGCCCGCCTGCCCCGCATCCAATCCAGCGCCGCCCGGGTGGCTATGCGCCGCGCCCAGCCCTCGAACCCATGCGCCGGCTCAAAGCGCGCGTGGGCCCTGTAAACGCGCCAGAAGGTCTCCACGGTCAGTTCGTCCGCGGTGGCCGGGTTGCGCACTATACGCAAAACCCAGCCGTAGACCGCGCCCTGGTGCCTGCGGAAGAGCGTCTCGAAGGCGTCCACATCGCCTTGCCGGAACGCGAGAAGATGCTTCCGGCTTTCCCGTTCATCCGCTCCTGGCTGCGCGTCCCTTGCCATCGCCCGCCTCTATTCCGCTTTACGAGGGAACTTCCAAAAAGGTTACACCGTATAAAATGTGGAACGGTGCCGCTCTCCCGCCGAGGGCGTCGCACCCTCTAGGGACCGGGCCACACTGCAGGAGGTTTCGAGCCATGATCCACCTGGCATTCTTTCTCGCGCTGTACTTTCTGCCCGCCATCATTGCCGGCGCCCGTCACCTGCCCGAGCGCACGGGCATCACCATGCTGAACCTATTTCTGGGCTGGACCTTTATCGGGTGGGTCATAGCCCTGATCTGGGCCATCACGGCTCCCGCGCCCTGTGTGGTCTACGTCCATCCTCCCTACCCGCCGTACTATCGATGGCGCTGAATGAAGCGATTTATCTCGGCCGATCTCCCCTTCCCGCGCGCTTGACATTCGGCCCCCCGCGCTTTAGCGTTGCCTTCCGTAGAGCGGTTGCGAAAAACTCCTGTCGTCCAATCTTCCGAGGGAGCAATTTCGACCGCCAGTTTGGGGGATGTAATGAAGAAGTTCGCAAGTCGTCTGGCCGCTTTCGCAATCGTCTGCTCCGCATGGCTCTCCTACGCTCAAGCACAGGAAGCTCCGAAACCCGCGTATCTCGATCCCAGCTTGCCGGTCGAGCAGCGTGCCGCCGATCTGGTGCAGCGGATGACGCTGGAAGAGAAGGCCACACAGCTGGTGAACCAGGCGCGGGCCATTCCGCGGCTCAACGTGCCGGCCTACGACTGGTGGAGCGAGTCGCTGCACGGCGTGTTGCGCGACGGCACCACGGAGTTTCCCGAGCCCATCGGCCTGGCTGCCACCTTCGACGTCCCGGCCATCCACGAAATGGCGGTGGTCATCGGCACCGAGGGGCGCATCAAGCATGTGCAGGCGGTGCGCGACGGCCATAGCAACATCTTTGAGGGCCTCGACTTCTGGGCGCCCAACATCAACATCTTCCGCGATCCCCGCTGGGGCCGCGGCCAGGAGACTTACGGCGAAGACCCGTTCCTGACCGCCCGCATGGGCGTGGCCTTTGTTACCGGCATGCAGGGCGACGATCCGCACTATTACCGCGTCATCTCCACCCCCAAGCACTTTGCCGTACACAGCGGCCCGGAGCCCACGCGCCACAACGCCGACGTCACGGTCAGCAAGCACGACGAGCTTGACACCTATCTGCCTGCCTTCCGCGCCACGGTCACCGAGGCCAAGGCCGGTTCCGTGATGTGCGCCTACAACAACATCAACGGCCAGCCCGCCTGCGCCAACGAATTCCTGCTTGAGGACCAACTCCGCGGCAAATGGGGCTTCAAGGGCTACGTGGTGTCGGACTGCGGTGCGGTCACCGACATCTTCGACGGCCACCACTTCAAGCCCACCCAGGCCGAGTCTTCGGCCATATCGCTTGAGCGCGGCATGGACAACGAGTGCATCGACTTCACTTTCAAGGTGACAGACGACCACGACTACAAACCCTATCTCGATGCCGTCAAGCAGGGCTTCCTCAAGGAGAGCGACATCGACGTGGCTGTCACGCGCCTGTTTACCGCGCGCATGAAGCTGGGCATGTTCGATCCGCCCGAGATGGTGCCTTACTCCAAGATCGACGAAAAGCTGCTCGACAGCGCCGAACATCGCGCCATGGCCCGCAAATTGGCCAATGAGTCCATGGTGCTCTTGAAGAACGACGGCGTGCTGCCGCTTCGCTCCTCGGGCATCAAAATCGCCGTCGTCGGTCCGTTGGCCGATCAGACCAAGGTGCTGCTGGGTAACTACAATGGCACTCCCTCCCACACCATCTCCGTGCTTGAGGGCCTGCGCGCCGAGTTCCCCAACGCCACCATCAACTATGTTGCCGGAACGCAGTTTCTGGGCCATGACGCAACGCCGGTTCCGGCCTCTGCGCTCTCCACCGACGGCAAGCCCGGCGTCAGGGCCAGTTACGCCAAACTGGACCTGGGCTCCATGAACAATCCGGCCGCCAAGCCCGTCGCGTTGGCCACCCGCATCGAGCCATCTGTCGATGCCGCTGCCGCTCCCCTGCCCATTGAGGTCGCCGGCGTCAGGCCGCTCGTCATTCGCTGGGAGGCGATGCTCACCGCACAGGAGACCGGCGACTATAACCTTGGGCTCGCGTCCAACGGATTCTTCCGCATCCGCCTTGACGGCAAGGACGTGACCTCCGCCTGGGACTCAAACGGCGTCGAAACCAAACTCGGCCGCGTTCATCTCGATGCGGGCAAGCCGGCGCTGGTGCAGATTGAGTACGCACCTGGCGAAAAGTCTGATCCCGCTGCCCGCCTCGTCTGGTCCAAAGTCAACCTCAAGCCCGACCCCGCCGCTGTCGCCGCCGCCCGTGACGCTGATGTCGTCGTCGCTGTCGTCGGCATCACCAGCGAACTCGAAGGCGAAGAGATGCAGGTCAGCGAAGAAGGCTTCAAAGGCGGCGACCGCACCAGCATCGACCTGCCCAGGCCTGAGCAGGAACTGCTTGAAGCGGTGGCCACCGCCGGCAAGCCGCTGGTAGTGGTGCTCACCAACGGCAGCGCCCTCGGTGTCAACTGGGCCAAGGCCCACGCCAACGCCATCCTCGAAGCCTGGTATCCGGGCGAAGAGGGCGGCGCGGCTGTGGCTGAAACGCTCTCCGGCCGCAACAACCCCGCCGGCCGGCTGCCCGTTACCTTCTACAAGGATGTGAGCCAGTTGCCGCCCTTCGAAGATTACGCGATGAAAGGCCGCACCTATCGCTATTTCACGGGAATTCCGCTCTATCCCTTCGGATACGGCCTCAGTTACACCACCTTCTCCTATGGCGGACTTACCGGTCCCACCGTTGCGGTGCCTGCAGGCAGCCCGGTGGCCGTTGAAGTCACGGTGACCAATACCGGGCGCAGGCCAGGCGACGAAGTGGCTCAGCTCTATCTCGAATTTCCGGACGTTCCGGGCGCGCCGTTGCGGGCATTGCGGGCCTTCCAGCGTGTCCATCTGGAAGCTGGAGCCTCGCAAAAGGTGCGCTTTGAGCTTCAGCCCCGCGACCTCAGCGTGGTCACTGAAGCCGGAGAGCCCATCGTCGCCGAGGGCGAGTACTCAATCTCGGTAGGCGGCGGACAGCCGCATGCCGGTGTGCCGGTCGTAACCCGGACCTTCAAAATCAAGGGCAAGTTGACCCTCCCGGAATAACAACAACCACGCAGTCCCGAAGAGGGCCGCTTCCACACTCGAGACCAGGATGGATTCGCTAATTCCTTTCCTGTGGGGCTCTTTCATCCCCTGCAACATGCCGGTTTATCCCGGCGCTCTCCGGATGGCCGACGGCCGGGAAGTACTATAGGTCAAGGAGTAGGGAGCCGTGACCGCGCGTCAACACAAGGTTCACACTCAACTCGGCCGACAGCGAAACCAGAGTAGCAGCACCCAGGAAGCACCATGCGAAGTGGCTTTTTCCTTAAGAAAAAGCCACCTCGCACACCCTTTGCCAGGGCACGTTAACTCTGGTTTCGCTCAAGCCGCGGTCCAGATCTTCACCGCCAACGATCGCATGAACCAGGTTATTATCGAACATCTTGACCCTGCCGCCTGGAAGGCCAAACCACCAGCCAAACCGCCCGGCAACACCCGCACCATTGCGGCGATCTTCACGCACATGCACAATGTCCGCTGCAAGTGGGTCAGGCTTACGGCTCCGCACCTGAAGGTTCCACTTGAGCTCAACCGCGCGCGCTGCACGCCCGAGCAGGCCCAAGCGGGATTGGCCGAGAGCGCCGCTCGCTGCGCGGAGATGCTCGCTGAAGCGCTCGGCGGTGGAGGGGGCCGCGTCGAGAAGTTTTTGAGAGACGGATGGGCTCAACCTTGGCCGGTTGGCCCGGAGATGCTGTGCTACATGCTTTCTCACGAAGCCCACCATCGCGGGCAGGTGTGCATGCTCGCGCATCAGCTCGGATTCCCGTTGCCGATCAAGGTGGCGTCCGGGATCTGGAATTGGGAAGAGCTGTGGAAAGAGTGCGGGTCGTCTGGCGGTCCCGGCCACGATTCTTGAGGAATCGCTCAAGGGCACAGGCCGCCCTGGGGATGGGCTGCGACGGTGGAGACATCGAGCCCCAGCCGTTGCGGTTGTTGTAGAAGCTCCGGGCGGCGGCAGCGGTCAGAAGCGGGCGCCCGATTTGTGGAAGTGGCCCTTCTCTTTGACCGAACGCGGTCTCCTGCGGCTTTTCCTGAAACCTGCTAATTCGCAGGAGCCGTCACAGGCGTCTGCATAACTTCTTTCATCTTCAGATACACGGCATTGCTCCAGCCAAAACCAATCTGGTTTGCCTTGTATCCGGTGCTTACCTGAACGTTGGAACTTCCGGAGACCACGTTGAACTTTTCGCGGATGGTCCCGTCCTTGGCAAAGCCCACGTCGATGGTAGCGTCGAACGCGCGGGCTATGCGCCGGGCGTCCTCGCGAAAGCCCAAGGCCTCGAGGCCGGCTACTGCGATCCAATTCGTCGGCGCCCATCCGAACGGTTCATCCCATTGCATTCCGGAGTTGAAATTGCTCATCGACAGCCCGCCGGGCCGCTCGAAGAGATTGAGTTTGTCCACCATCTGCCCGGCTTCCTCGCGCGTTGCCACCCCCGCCCACAAAGGATACAGCGACGAGATATACGCATAACTCGACGCCCTGGCGTGGACAAAGTCATAGTCCGCAAACACGCCTTCCCTGGGTCGCCAAAGATAGCGCTGGATGGCGGCGTCCAGCGTCTTGGCGCCCCGTTCCCAGCGGAAGGCGTCCTGAGGCTTGGCCAGCAGGTGGGCAAAGTGGGCCAGATCCCGCTCATAGCGGTAGAGCAGGCTGTTCAGGCACACCGGCGCGTAGTGGTGCGTCGCTCCGTCGAAGGGGCCAAAGCGGAAGCTGGGATCGAAGCCCGACTCGCGCATGGCACGGTCGCCCTGGTAGAAATCCCGGGTCAGCCGGTAGCCTTCAGCCCACGCTCTCTCGCAGACCACGCTTGCATGCACGTCGCAACTGGTCTGCTTGAGTTTCGCCGCCTCCGTCGCGTCTGGATGCTCGGAACCTCTCACCAGCAAGCCTTCGCCGCCCTCCCTGGGATGCGCCGCCAGCCAGCGAATCACGTCGGGATAGTACGTGCTGTCGTCGGCCATCTCGGGCACCGGCCCGCTGGCAAAGTCAAAGAAGCGCGTCAGGCCCGTTGTCCCTGCCCGATGTTCCGGTCGCATCCATGTGGAGTAGTCCTTCTCCGCCAGCGTGTAGGCACGCTCCAGCCACTGCCGCGCCTCGGTCCGCCCCGCCGGAGTAGCCGGGAAGCTGGCGAGATTCTCATAGACTGCCCGGATCATCGAGGTAAGAAACGGAGGTTGCGAGCGCGTCAGGTAGTAGGTGCGGTTGGCGTTGAGCACTGCCCCATAGTGCTCGATCTCAAACAGGAAGTTATCCACCATGCCCTTGGCCAATGCCTCCCGATGGTCGGCTTCCAGTCCCAGAACAATGAAGTAACTGTCCCACCCATACATTTCGTTGAAGCGTCCGCCGGGAACCACATAGGGGTTGGGCAGGTAGAGCAGCCCGGCCGCGCGCAGTTCCTCGGGACGCACGTCTCCCAGCTTCTCAATGCGCCGGGGAAGCGCCACGACCTTGACGTGGCATTTCTCCTGCACTGCCTTCAGTTCCGCCGGCACCGTCATCTCAGCGGGTACATATAGCACCGGGTTGGCGGTGATCTTGATGTCCACCAGCGAGTGGCAGTCGGTCATCGACCGCGTGAGGGTGTCCCACGCGCCGTGAATGTACCTGAGCGTGGCCTCTGGATTGGGTCCTGGGTTGGGCGCTGCGCCAACGTCCGGCGCTTGAGCGTTTGAATTTGCGATTGCGGCTGCTGCAAGGAAAAACAAGTGAAACAGTTTCATACCAACTCCAACGTTTGCCGTTCTGGAATCCTCTGGAGTGTAACGCAGGGGGCACACTGTTTGCTCTCCGCCGGGAACCATTCGTTCCGCCCCGGTGTCTACACAAGCACAGTGGTTCCGATTGGGATGAACGGAGTGCCTTGAGCCCCGCTCCCCGCGCCAGCTTAGTGCGCAGGGCGGCCAGCCCGCCTGCGCTTTGCAGAAGACCACTCCTCACCTCCCGGCCGGCGCGGCTGATTCGCTGCAACAAAGGGAGGCAAGCCATGTTTGAAGACTCCACCTTCGAATCCACAGGCAGAATCCGCACCCGCAGCCGCGGCTGGATGATCGCGGCCTTCATCTTCAACGGTTCCATCCTGCTGGCGTTGATCCTCATTCCGCTCATCTACCCTGAAGCGTTGCCGCGCCAAGTCATCGCCTTCCTCATGGAAGTGCCGCCGCCGCCAACGACTCCAGAGCCGCCGAAGCCTCAACCGGTTCACACCTCTTCCTTCCATCCCGAGATGGAGGCTGGCAGAATTTTTGCGCCGTCCGTGATCCCTCTGCACATCTTGCAGGTCGGGAAGCCGGAAACGTTGCCCAACGTGGATATAGCAGGCTGGGGATCGGATGCCGGCGGTCCCGGCGGTCCCGGTCAGGTCTTTCCCGGGCAAACCGTCCTCCCCGTCGTCCGTCCGGAACCCAAGGCTCCGCTGCGTCTCCCGTCCACGGTGGTCGCTGCGCTGCTGTTGCAGAAGACCATTCCGGTATATCCATCCATTCCCAAGGCAGCCGGAATTCAAGGCACTGTGATCCTGGCAGCCACCATCTCCAAAGCCGGAACCATCGAGAATCCGCGCGTGGTCAGCGGCCCGGCGATGCTGCAACAGGCCGCTCTCGATGCCGTCAAGACCTGGCTCTACCGGCCCTATCTGCTCAACGGCCAACCTGTTGAAGTGGAGACCACGATCAACGTCATCTTCACCCTGACTCGCTGAGCCGTTTCGCGGATCAGGCGGGCGAGTCGGGGCTGGGGATTACCCGCCTGCAAGCTTCTCGCGGGTCAGCTCGTTCCATGCCGCAATGGCCTCCGGCATGGGCGGGCTGACCACGCCGGCCGTAACACCCTCAATCACCGCTTGGGGTTCCACGCTGCCCCGTGCATCGCGCAGGATCCCCTTTACCCACCCCACCGCGGCCAGACCCTCGCGCCCGGTAAAGGTCTGCTCCATGTAGAACCACCGCTCGTCCCAGCAAACTAGCCGGGACGTGAGCGCAAAGCCCGAAAACAGCGGCAGGGACCGCCGGCAAGTGATCCACACCGCGCCCACCATCGGCTGCCAGCGCGAGCGGATGATGTGCTCCAGCAGCCCGGTGCGCGCCAGCAGGTGGGTGCGCGCGTAGTCCATGATGCTCAAGTAGCGGGCGTTGTTCATGTGCATGTTGATGTCGATATCGTTGGGCCAGACGCGCATGCGCAAACCGTCTTCGTCCAGTACGCCGAGCGGTGCAAGCGGCCGCAGATGCTGGCGAATGGCCAGCGCCGGAATGCGGACAAAGCTGTTAAAGTGCGACAAGCAGGACCCCTTCACTCAGAGCTTAAAGCAGAGGTCCGGTGCCGCACCGCCCGCGTTCCTGCTCTGGGTTCCACTCAGTATCGGGAGTAAGATTTCTAGCTGGGGGTCGCGGATGGCTCAGAATTTCACAGCTGAAGAGGCCGAGAAAGACCGAATCAACGCAATGGGGCAGAAACTGGGGCGTTTTTATTCGCTTCTCGTAAACGAATGTACCTTGCTCCACCTTCAATGGGCTGAATTCAGCGAGCTCTTTGGCACTAACCCGGAGCGAATACGCATACTCAATCAGTCTGCCCCTGGCTTCTTTCGAATGGTGCAGGACAGGCTCTGGGAAGTTTCTCTCCTCCACATCGCCCGCCTAACAGACACGTCAGCCACGTTTGGGAAAGTGGGCAAGGAGAACGTGACGCTCCTCGCCTTGCCGCAGGTGGTCGACTCAGCGATCCGTTCAGAGATTGAAGCCCTGGTCGAGGTCGCTGAACGCGAGTGCAGATTTGCCAAGGATTGGCGGAATCGGCGCATCGCACATCGCGATCTGAAACTGGCGCTTGGCGGAAGCGCAGCGCCGCTCGCTGCTGCGAGCAGAGCGAGTGTGAAAAAAGCTCTGCGGGCGATAGCTAACGTGCTGAACGCGGTCGAGTCGCATTACATGAGCGCAGAAGTTGCATATGAATGGACCCTATCGAATCGTGGAGCAAAGGTACTGCTCCACGTCTTAAGAGACGGAATTGAGGCGCGAGACGCACGCCATCAGAGATTGAGGTCGGGCGAACCTCTACCCGAGGATATTAAGCCGAAACGGCCACTCTGATTCAAACCTACTGCTGGCTAGCGCACCTAGTGCCCCATCGGCGACAATCTCTTCTGCCATGGAAAAGCTTTCACGCAGGGACTTTCTGATGACCGCCTCCGCCGCCACACTTGCCGCCGCATCGCCCTCGCTCGCCGCAACCCGAACCCAGCGCGTCTTCATCGGCTCCGGTACGCCGGACGGAATCCTGGCCTATGACTGGGACCCGGCCACCGCCGAGCTCTCCCCGGCCGGCGTAGCCGCCAAACTAGCCAACGTGGATTGGATCACCTTCTCGCCTGGCCGCGAATTTCTTTATGCCGCCTCTGAAGTCGATTCCTTCAACGGCAAGCCGACCGGCGAAGTAGCCAGTTTTCGCGTCCAGAACGGCGAGTTGCATCCGCTTTCCGCTCGGAATTCAGCGAGCGACGGCACCTGCCACGTGGCCCTGGACCACACCGGCCACGTTCTGCTCTCCGCCGACTACGGCGGTGGCAGCGCGGCCAGTTTTCTCATCGATGCGGGCCAACTGAGCCCCGCCGTCTGGACGGAGCACTACACCGTCCACGGCCCCAACGCCGATCGCCAGCAGAGCGCCCACGCTCACTTCGCTTCCTACTCGCCCGACAACCGATTCGCCTACATCAACGACCTGGGCGGCGACGTGATCCACATCTACAGCCTCAACGCAGCCACCGCCTTGCTCACCCCCGCCGGAACTTACCATGCCAGACCGGGCGCAGGCCCCCGCACCCTCCACTTTCACCCCAACGGCCACACCGCTTACTCCGTCAATGAGCTGGATTCGACCGTGGACGTCCTGGAGTGGAGCAAAGCCGACGGCAGCCTGACCTTAGTCAAGCGCATCGAGCTGCTGCCAGAGGGCTATCACGGCCCCACCCGCGCCTGCGATACGGTCATCTGCAAAGATGGACGGTTCGTTTACTTCGCCAATCGTGACAACGATTTTCTCTATGGCTTCCGCGCCGACGCCAGGACCGGCGCTCTCACGCCCATCGGCCGCTCCAACTGCGGCGGAAAGATTCCGCGCAATTTTGTGCTCGACCCCACCGAGCGCTGGATGCTGGTCGCCAACCAGGATTCGAACCTGATCAGCGTCTTCGCCCGCAACCCCGAGACCGGCGTGCTGGCCGAACAGGGCAAGAGCTTTGCCGCCCCCGCGCCCATGTGCATTCTGTTTGCGTAACAGCCGGATCAGTTCAACGGGCAGGCGCCCTGGCTCAGCTCTTCTGGTTCTGCCCAAAGAAGGCGAACACCAGCCCGCAACAGCGTCCGCCAGCGGACCGATCAGCAGAAACCCTGTAGCTGTATTCAGCGAATGCACCAGCCCCTGGGTCGCAGTTGACCACTGACAACTGACGCCGCGTCTATGCACCCATCAAGGCCGGGCTGGAAAGAGTGCCGCCGGTCAGGGTTGACGGGGCAGTCTCTCCGGCGGGCGCCGTTTCCACCGGCACGTGGGCCAGTTCCCAGGCCGAGCGGTCCTTCAGCAAACGCGAGACCAATGCAGTGTGCATGGCGTGGCCGGCGCGCTCGGCCACCACGTGGCCCTCGATGCGCCGCCCGGCCAGCGCCAGATCGCCGATCAGGTCCAGCACCTTGTGCCGCACATACTCGTCGGCAAAGCGCAGCGGACCGTTCTCCGGCCCTCGCGCTCCCAGAATGATGGCATTCTCGGCACTGGCGCCGCGGATCAACCCCATGTCCCGCAGCCGCTGCTCGTCGGCCTTGTAACCGAACGTGCGGGCCGGGGCAATGGACTCGCCGTAGGTCTCCGCGGCCAGGTCCACACTGGCGCTCTGCTGGCCGATGGGCGCCGGAAAGTCGATGGCGTACTGGATGCTGTAGCCCTTGCCCGGATAGATGCCGATAAACTTGTTGCCCTCGCGGACCTCCACGGGGTGCAGCACGCGGATGGTCTCCCGCCGCCGCCGCTGGGTGCGGATGCCCACGTTCAAAAAGGCCTGCACGTAGGGCAACGCGCTGCCGTCCAGAATGGGTAGCTCCAGGTTGTCCAGCTCGATGATCACGTTGTCCACGCCCATGCCGATCAGCGCGGAGAGCAGGTGTTCGGTCGTCGAGATCAGCACGCCCTGGCGCATCAGGCTGGTCGCGTAGCTCACCTTGGCCACGTTGCGCCCATTGGCCGCAATCTCAAAGTTGTCCAGGTCCGTGCGCCGGAAGACGATGCCTGACCCAGCCGGCGCAGGCAAAAGCCGCATCGCAACCGGTGCGCCGGAATGGAGCCCCACCCCCTCAAATGCGATGGGGGCCGCAATCGTCTGTTCCAGATGGGCCGGACTAGCCAATACTAGCTCTCCAACTGCGCAAAAACTGAGCGCAATCGTTAGATTAGACGCGAAGTGCCTTCTCCGTCCTGTGGCATTTTAGCCACACTCTGCGCCTCATAGACTAATTCCCTGCTTTTGCAATCAGGATGCCAATCGAGCGCCGACACGCGCCTTAACCGTCGTAGAATCAGAGAATCTCTGGTTTCGCCGCTCGAAGGACTCCCTGAAAGGCACACGGATGCCCACCGCTCCCGACCTCCTCATTCCCATGCGCGCCCTGCTGGCCGGAGCGCGGCGCAAGCAACCCGCCTTGCTCGATCTGCTCCGGAAACTGGTGCAGGCCGAGTCGCCCTCCGACGACAAAGCTGCCGTCGATGCCTGCGTCGCCTTGGCCGCGGCATGCGCCAGGGCCTTAGGAGGACGCGTGAAGCTGCACCGCCAGCGCGCCTTTGGCGACGTCTTCGAGGCGCGTTTCGGCCCCCGGACAGAATCCGCCTCTGCGAAACCGATCCTCCTCCTCGGTCACCTGGATACGGTCTGGCCACTGGGCACGCTCAAGTCCATGCCATGCCACCTGGGCGAAGGTCGCCTGTGGGGTCCCGGCGCCCTGGATATGAAAGCCGGCGTCGCCATGGCCTTCACCGCCCTCGAGATGCTCACCGAGGCCGCCCTTCTGAATCGGGGAATTGTACTCCTGCTCAACAGCGACGAGGAGGTCGGCAGCCCCGTTTCGCGGCCCATCACCGAGCGGCTTGCCGTCGAATCCGCCGGTGTCTATGTGTTGGAGCCGGCCCAGGGCCTAGCCTGCAAGACCGCCCGCAAGGGAACCGGAAACTGGCGCATCGACGTGCAGGGAGTGGCAGCCCACGCCGGCGTGGACTTTGAGAAAGGGTCGAGCGCCATCCGCGAGCTGGCCCGCGTGGTGGAAACAGTGAGCGGTTGGACCGATCTCGCGCGCGGCCTCACGGTGAGTGTGGGCCTTGTCGGCGGCGGCTCCAGGAACAACGTCATTCCCGCCGAGGCCTGGGCCGAGGTCGATGTTCGCATCGCCCGCAAGGCCGACGGTCCGCGCATCGAGCGCAAGTTTGCCGCTCTCAAGCCGGTGGACAAGCGCTGCGCGCTGGCCGTCACGGGTGGCGTCAACCGCCCGCCCATGGAGCGGACCCGCTCGACAGTTCAGCTCTACCGCCAGGCCAGGGCCCTTGCCGCCGAACTCGGTTTCACGCTGGAAGAAGCCGCCACCGGTGGCGCCTCAGACGGCAACCTCACCTCCGCGCTCGGCATTCCCACCCTCGACGGCATGGGCGCCGTCGGCGAGGGCGCGCACGCCCGCCACGAATCCATCTTGGTGGAATATCTGGCGCCAAGGACGGCACTGCTGGCGGGTTTGCTGGCGAGGTGATGCGGAACGGGTGAGCCTGATACACTCCCGTCAAGAACCCATGGAGCTTCAATACTCAATGAAACACACCATTCTGATTCTGTTCCTGGCGGCAAGCGCCGCCGTCGCAAGCGCCCAAACCCCTGCCAAGCCCGCCTCCCCCGTGGTCACTGCACCCCATCGGGCTGCCGCATCGGCTGGCGTCAAGCTGCCTCCCGGAGTGCCCATGGTGAAAGGCATCGTCAAGACAGCCTTTTCCCTGCGCTACGAGGACTTCAAAATCGGCGCTGGCGCCGAGGCCGAGCCCAATAAGATGTACAAGGTCCATTACACCGGCTGGCTGGCCGCCGACGGGCACAAGTTCGACTCCTCCTACGACCACCCCGGACAGCCACTCAAAGACAAAGACGGCAAACCGGTGCTCGGCGACGACGGCAAGCCCAAGCAGGGCGATCCGCAGCCCATGTCCTTTCCCCAAGGCATGGGCCGCCTGATTCCCGGCTTCGACCAGGGATTCACCGGCATGAAGATCGGCGGCAAGCGCCGCATCTTCATCCCTTGGCAACTGGCCTATGGCGCCAAAGGCCGTCCCGGGCCCGACGCCGCCCATCCGGGGATTCCTCCCAAGGCCGATCTCATCTTCGACGTCGAACTGGTGGATGTGACCGACCTGCCGGCGCCGCAGGGCCACCCGCCGATGGGAATGCCCGGCGGACGGCCAATGCCGCCGAAGCCCGGAACTCCCGGAGCGCCGCCGACCCCGGCTCAGCCCGGTGCGCCTGCACCTGCGACAGCACCGCCGGCGCCAGGCGCAGCGCCCAAAGCGGCCGCTCCCGCAACGCCTGCTGCCCCAGCGGCTCCGAACGCTGCTCCGGCACCGGCTGCACCGCCAAAACCCGCGCCTCCGGCCTCTGCGCCAACTCCAGCTGCGCCGGCCCAACCGGCAGCCCCCAACGCTGCTCCGGCACCGCCGCCCGCAACATCAGCACCAGGCGCCCCGGCAGCCCCGGCGCCGCCCGCAACTCCGGCCCAGCCGCAACCGCAGTAGGGCTGGGTGCCCCATCCTTTTAGCGTTCTTTGCGAAAAGGGTGGGAGACCACGAACCTCGAACCGCAATCGTCTTCGAATCCCTCAGGCCACGCCGGCAGGCAACTCCGGCGTGGCCGCGATCAGACGTCGCGTGTACTTCTCCTGAGGGTTGGCGCACAACGCCACGGCCTCGCCCGTCTCCACCAGCCGTCCCCGCTCCATCACCGCAATGCGCGTGCTCAGGTAGCGCACCAGCGGCATGGAATGCGAGATAAAAAGGTAGGTCAGCCCGTGTTCGCGCTGCAACCGCCGCAGCAGGTTCACAATCTGCGCTCCCACGCTCACATCCAGCGACGAAACGGGCTCATCCAGAATCAGCAGCTTCGGCCTGAGCGCCAGCGCGCGCGCAATGTTGATCCGCTGCCGTTGCCCGCCTGAAAATTCGTGCGGATGCCGCCCCAGCGCCGACTCATCCAGCCCCACTTCGCCCAGCAGTTCCACGGCCTTGGCTCGTAACGCGCTCCGGCCCCGCGCCATCCCCGCCTCGCGGCCATGAATCACCCACGGCTCGGTCACAATCTGCAGCACGTTCATGCGCGGATTCAGCGCCGCGTAGGGGTCCTGAAACACCGGCTGCATGTGCCGCCGCAGCCGCCGCAACTCCGCCCGCGAGGCCCGCGCCACGTCGATGCCCTCCACGCGCACCGTCCCGCGGCTCGGCTCCGCCAGCCCCAGAATCATGCGCGCCAGCGTGGTCTTGCCCGACCCCGACTCGCCCACGAGCCCCAGCGTCTCTCCGGACTCGATCGTCAACGACACATCCTCGACGACGTGCTGCATCTCCGTCCGCAGCCCCGCCCGCCGGGGATAGCTCTTTGAGACCCCATCCACCTCAACCAGCGCCATGAACGGATGCTAACGCATCTCCTGCGCCTCTTTGCTAAGATCGGAACGGATTGATGCGCAAGCCTGCGTTTTGGTGATACAAAGACAGACAAAGTTCCCGGAGGGTAGCCCCTCCCGGAAACCGGTAAGGAGGCGTGATGGCGAAGTTCCGAATTCTATCGTTGGATGGCGGGGGCTCCTGGGCGTTGATCCAGGTAATGGCCCTTATCGATCTGTATGGCGGCAATGCTACCGGCCACGAGGTGCTGCGAGACTTCGATCTGGCGGCCGCCAACTCCGGCGGAAGTATCGTCCTCGGTGGCCTCGTGGAAGATATGTCCCTGACCACGTTGCTCAATTTCTTCCTAAGCGAAGAAAAGCGCAAAAGCGTCTTCGTGGAGAAGCCGCACCTGCCAGACACGCCCAAGTACAAGACCGAAGAGAAGCTGAAGGGGTTGCAGGCGGCCCTGCCCCAGCGCGGCGGCTGGCTTCTGCCCCAGGCCGCGGCCGACATCCACAGCAGCCAAACCGGGAAGGCTGTTCACCTTCTCATCGCGGGCTTCGATTACGACCGCAGCCGCAGCCGCTTTTTCCGCTCCGCGTCGGCCAGTGGCCCGGCATGGGGAGACGGCGACCCGGCGCAGGTGCGGCTGGCCGAGGCGATTCACGCCTCAACCAACGCGCCGGTGCTGTTCTTTGACAAACCGGCCGAGTTTCCCAGCGAACCGGGTAGACGCTACTGGGACGGAGCCATCAGCGGGTGCAATAACCCGGTTCTTGCCGGTGTGACCGAGGCCATCGTACTCGGCCAGGCGCCAGACTCTATCGTCGCGCTGGCCATCGGCACCGGAACTGTGTGCCTGCCGCCGGCCCCGGCAGGCGCCCCGGCGGAGGTTTTCTATGCACCACTTGAGAACCCCGGCGTTTTGCACGACGTGGAGAAACTCGCGAACGCCATCGTCGATGATCCGCCGGACGCCGCCAGCTTCGTGGCTCACGTTCTTGCTGGGGGCTCCCCAGGCCTGCCCGCCCCGGTCGATAGCCGTATCGTAAGAATGAATCCGATGGTTGCGCCGGTGCGCGACGCCGACGGCAACTGGACCCTGCCTGAGGGTCTGGACGACAACGCCTTCGGTACACTGGCCAACCTGGCCTTGGACGCCGTGGAGCAGGACCAGGTCCTGGCAATCAAGAACTTCGCCAGCCTCTGGTTGCAGGACAAAGTCAGCAACCAGCCCATCCGCTCGGATGGAAACCTCAAGGCCGAACTCGGCCAGAGCATTTACTCCCAGGCCGAGGCGGCCTGGACCGCCATCCGATGACCGGTTCCGCACTGCTCGAATACCTCAACCCGCAGCTTCACCCTTCAGTCCAGCTTCGGGTGCAGCTTGTGGAACTTCGTGGCCTGCTGGTACGCCCACGCAAACGCCGCCAGCTTCGCGTCCTGGTAGTGGCCGGCCAGAAATGTCAGCGAGACCGGCGTCCCCGGCCCACCGATGTCGTCGTGGTCGCCGTCGTCGATCGCGGGCGGCTTCGGTGCGTCGGCGCCGCGCAGCCCGTTGGGCAGAATCAGCGCCGGGTGCCCGGTCAGGTTGGTAGCCGTCAACTGCGTTTCGGTTGACGGCGTCACAATCACATCCACCTGCTCAAACAGCGCCGAAACCTGCCGGATGGCCAGCGTCCGCGCCCGGTTCGCCTGGATGTACTCGACCGCCGGGTAGAGCCGCGCAATGCGGAAGGCGTTCGGCCATTCCTCCACGCCCTGCTCGGTGAGCAGCGCATCGCGGCCCGACTTCGTCAGATCGTCGAACGCCGCCGCGGCCTCGGCAGTCAACAGGGGCACCATGGCGTCGTAAGGCAGCTTCGGCAGCTCCACAGGAATCAGCTTGACCCCCATCGCGCGCAGCTTATCCAGCGCCGCCAGCTCGTACCGCCGGTCGTAATCGCGACGCGCCCGTCCCTCCTTCATCTGCGCGTTGCGCTCCTCGCGCTTTTGCTTCTCTTCGGCGGTCTCATTTGCCGCGGCTTCGTGCAGCTTCAGCGGCTCCGGCGGGTCAAACTCGCTCTTCAGGTAGCCGATGCGCAGCTTCTTCCAATCCAAACCAGAATCCCAGCGGAAGTCGGCCGGCGCAACCGACGCATCCTTGCCGTCCGGCCCATGAATCACCTCCAGAACCAGCGCGCAATCCTGTGCCGAGCGCGTGATGGGCCCCAGCTTGTCCATCGTCCAGCTCAGCGCCATCGCTCCCGTGCGCGGCACCAGTCCGAAAGTGGGCCTGAGGCCGGTCACGCCGCAGCGGGTGCATGGAGACGAGATGGACCCCAGCGTCTCCGAGCCGATGGCAAACGCAACACATCCGGCCGCGACGGCGCTGGCCGAGCCCGCCGAAGAGCCGCTCGAACCCTGTCCCATATTCCACGGGTTGCGCGTCCGCCCGCCAAACCATTTGTCGCCCATGGCCAGCGCGCCGAGCGTGAACTTGGCCACGAGCACGGCGCCGGCTGCATCCAACCGCTGCACCACGGTCGCATCCTCATCGAACGACTGCTTCTCGAAGCCGCCCGCGCCCCAGGTGGTTGGATAGCCTTTGACGGCGAGCAGATCTTTCGCGCCCCACGGAATCCCATGCAGCAGCCCGCGGCATTTTCCCGCGCCAATTTCCTTGTCCGTCTCCTTCGCTTGCTTGAGTGCTCTTTCTTCCGTCAAGGTAATCACGAAGTGCAGCTTAGGGTCATAGCGCTTCAGGCGTGCAATGTACATTTGCGTCAGGGCGAGCGATGTAATCTTACAAGCGGCTAGGAGCTCGCTCAGTTCTTTCACCGTGGAGAACGCGAGATCCTCGATTCGCGGGGGAGCAACGAGCACGGCGGCCCGATCCTCCCCGATTTCGCCAATACAGGCAAGAGAGCTATCTGGCAGATCGATGAACCCTTTGACGGACTCGCAATCGGGAGCGGCCCCTTCGCTCTCTTTTGCTGCCGGCAGCGGATGAAACACAAACGCCGGCGGCACCGAGTTCGCCAGCTTCAGCTCCCAGATCGGCTCGTTCGACCCCCGCTGGTCGTTCAGCCCCTCCAGCATCATCTTCTTCTGATCCGCCGTGAAAGGACCAACCCCGGCCAGCGCCGCTGCCTGGTCGATCATCTCCGCCGTAATCTTCGCCGGCTCATTGGGCTTCGTTCCCGGTGCGGCCTCCTGCGCCTCCGCCGCCAGCGTGTACAGAATCCCCGGCAACAGCGCCGACGTAATTCCAACGCTGCTGCACGCGGTCAGAAATCCTCTGCGATCAAGGCATGGAATGGGCATCGCGGTCCTCGTCGAATAAAGTTAGTGGGCCTTGGGCGGGAAAGCGACTCGCATCTCAGCGATCTCAATCCGGTTCACGCCCGCCTTCACGCTGGGGTCGGCGTCAGCTATCGCGCGGGCCTCATCTTCGCTCGCAGCCTCGATAACCATCACGCCATAAACCCCTTTGGGATCCAGAACCGGTCCCGCGAAGAGACAGACGCCCTTTTCATACAGTCCCTTCAAGTAGACGAAGTGCTGCTCCATGATCTTCGCTTCCGCCTCGCTCAAGTCCTTATCGAAGGTGGGCCGGGGTGGGATCAAGCGTATAAACCAGGTCTTCCTCGCGGGCGTCGTGGAGGCCTGAGTGGCTGGGGCGGACTGAGCCGCAACCGGCTGCGCCAGAGCACAGGCGCTGGCGGCGGCCAGCAGCATGGTGGCAAGAGACAGAGCATTCATGGTGGGGAGCATAGCACGAGGCACCGCTCCCCACGTATTGTTTCCGGTCTGCCGATGAGCTTACTTCCCAGCTTCCTCCACCTGCCGGTCCGCCCTTGCCACCGCGTCCAGCCGAGGCTGCTTCTGCTTCTCCAAATCCATGCCCGGTGGCCGCCAGTTGCTGGCCATCAACCGCTTCACAAAGTCGTCCAGGTGCTGGGCAAAGCCGGCATCGATCTCCTTGAGCGCAGCCTGCGCCTTGGGCAGCACCTCGTGGAAGTGTGCAATCTCCTCCACGCCGCGCTCCGGGTGGTAGCTCAGCCGGTCGCCCGTCTGCATGGCGTCGATCAGCACATCCGGTGGTTCGGAGACCGGCCAGGTCTGGTTCATCGCGTCGTAAGCCCCGCGCAGCCGCGTCATGGCCCCGGCAAACCCATCCAGCTCGCCGCGCCGTGCCATCAGCCCCGCGGCCCGCCGCACCTCCACCGTCACCTTGGCCGCCACGCTCCCGCTCGGCACGGGAACCACCGTCGTCAGCGTGTTGCCCTCGAAGCTCCACCCCCCCTTGCCCGTCACCCCGGCATGCTTCACCGCCACGCCGTTCACCGTCACCGTCGCGGGCGGCCAGTCGGCAGGCAGCCGCACCTCAAATCCCCGCGTCTTCAGCATCCCCGGATAACTGCCCTCTGCCGGCCCAATCTCCACCCGCAGGGTGTCGGCGGTTTGGGTGGCTTTGATGGGCGTGCGCGCAAACACGCCGCGCTGGTACTCAACTGACACGCCTGAGTCCTCATAAACCGAGTAACTGGAACTGGTGCCCGGATTGAGCCGCCAAATGGTCACAATCAGCGGGTCCACCGGCTTCTCGCCCGTATACCGCATGTGCGGCTGCATGGGCACAATCGCCCCCGGGCGCAGGTAAACCGGCGTCTGGTCGATGGAGAAGCTGCGCTCGACCACGGCCGGCCCGGTCAGGTGCTTGCCCGTCTGCCATTCGATCCACTCGCCCCTGGGCAGCCACACCTTCTCCGTCGCCAGGCCGCTGGCCTTGTCGGCCGGAGCCGTCACCGGCGCTACCAGCATCTGGTCGCCAAACAGGTACTCGCCCTTGCTCTCGTACGCCGCGGCCTCTTCCGGCCAGTCGTAGTAAAGCGGACGAAAGAAAGCCACGCCGGTGTCGTAGGTACGCCGCGCCTCCGTATAGAGATAAGGCTCGAGCGCATAGCGCAACTGGAAGGTCGAGCGCAGGATCGACGAGTACGGCTCGGGATAGGCCCAGATGCGCCGCTCCGACTCAGCATTCTTGGTGGTGTGGGTGCGCAGGATGGGGCTGAAGGCGCCGAACTGCACCCAGCGCGTGTAAAGCTCCGGCTCCACGGCGCCCGGCATGTGCCCGCCGATGTCGTGGCTCCAGTATGCGTAGCCCACGTTGGCCGCCGTAGAGGTAAACCACGGCTGGAAGGCCAGCGATTCCCACACCGAAATCGTGTCGCCTGAAAATCCAATCTGGTAGCGGTGGTTGCCCAGGCCGCCCCAGCGGTGGAAGAGCAGGGGCCGCTTGCCCTCGCGCTGCTGGTCAGTGAAGTGGACGTAGTTCAGCCACCACGTCGGCATCACGCCCGGCATCCTGGTGTACTGCTCCTGCTGCCAGTCCAGCCACCAGAAGTCGATGCCCTGTTTCTCCAGCGGATGGTGCACCAAGTTCATGTAGTTGGTCGCAAACTTCTTGTCGGTAATATCGAAGGGCACATATTTCTTCGTCTCCGGATCGATGCCCATGGCTTTGGCCATCGCCGGATAGGCCGCTTCCCACGGCTCCACTCCCGACGCCGGATGCAGATTCAGCGTCGTTTTCAGCCCCTCGGCGTGCAGCCTGGCCAGAAAATCGCCCGGGTCAGGAAACAGCAGCTTGTTCCACGTATAGCCGGTCCAGCCCAGATCATGGCCCGACTGATCCACCTCTCCCGCGGCCGTGAGCTGTTCCTTGCTGATGTGCCAGCCCATATCGATGACAAATACGTCCAGCGGCACGTCGTTCTCGTGGAAGCCGCGCACCAGCTCGTCGAGTTCCTGGTCGCTGTAATCCCAGTAGCGCGACCACCACGCGCCGAAGGCAAAGCGGGGCGGCAGCGGGATGCGTCCGGCCACCTTCACATAGTCGCCCAGCGCTTTCCGGTAGTCGTGTCCGTAGCCGAAGAAGTACCAATCCTGCCGCTCGCCGGCCGGGCGTTCGATCACCCACGGCCAGGGGCTCTTCTCGCCCTCCAGGAACCGGAAGTCCGACGAGTCAAACAGCGGCCGCGTCGAATCATCCACCAGCACCCATCCGGAGCGCGAAACCAACCCTTCACCGATCGGCTCCTGGGTCTTCGAGCCCAGCGCGCCGTCCAGGGTGCGCGTGGTTCCTTGCAGGTTTACAGGGTCCGTGAGCCCCGGATGCCACACCACCGCCTTGTCTTCCACGGTCATTCGAATGGAGAGGTTCCCGGCCGTAAACCGCCCATCCGGAGCGGATGGGTCAGCCGCGCCGGGCGAATACGTCAGCGTCAGCGCAGCGGTCTTGATGGTGATGACCTGATTCTGGCCGTCCATGGTCACCGTCTTTTCGAACTTCGGGACCGGCAGCCGGCGATTGAGAAAGACAAAAGAAGCATGATCCTCGAACTTCCCGTCCGCCGCCCACTCCATGCGGATCAATTCAGGCGTCAGCACGGTAAACCGCGCCTTGCCCACCGTGACTATAGCCTTGGGATCGGCCACCGGATCGGTAACCTCCCCGGCCGGTTTCGCTTGCACTGCCGGCGGCGAAGATGCTGCCGCCACGGCCTGTTTAGCGGCTTGTCCAGCCGCCGGCGCCGGCGTCTGCGCCGTTAATCCAACACTGAGTCCGATTGCGAGCGAGATTGCGGCAAGTCTTGCAAATGAAATACGCACAATTCCCTCCTGTTCTTACTCCACCGGAAAGGGTAGCACCGCCGGGGCGGGAGGGAGCAAGGGGAGAAAGATGCCGTCCTGTAGTCACAAAAGAATCCGATTTCCGAAATTCGAAGATGCTGCCCCGCAGGTAGACAAAGGGAGTGAGAGAGTCTACCCGCAGGCCGACGAAAAAGACTGAATTGCAGAATGGGAAAAAGCAGGCCTGCGGGCCGGCGGAAAATGCGGAAAGGCCGCCTGGAAGCCGCCGGAGGAAAGCGGAATGTCCGGCTGGAACCGGACCAAAAACGCGAAAAACGAGTGCTTTTGGCACGTTTTTGGGGCGATTTTGCGCACAATCAAGGTGCATAATGTCGGGGTTTAATGCTATACCGGGTGGCGATCAGGGGGAGGAACGCGGGGCAGCCGGCGGGAAGCGGCTTCTGGGTTGCCGGCATCCGGGATCTCAGAGGTCTTCCGCCGCGGTCCGCCACGGCGGAAGACCTGGGGCACCCGAGCTTGTGGGCGCGATTACGAAATCACCGAGTCACGGTACCAGCTTGAATACGATAGCCGTGAGCAACGCTCCTGCGCTTAGACAATTAATAATCAAGTTCTTATCAGACGGACATCTA
This sequence comes from Occallatibacter sp., assembly GCA_049509995.1. Classification (GTDB taxonomy): domain Bacteria; phylum Acidobacteriota; class Terriglobia; order Terriglobales; family Acidobacteriaceae; genus Telmatobacter. The sequence goes on from JBEKZJ010000008.1 coordinate 60,914, forward strand.
TGTAGGGGGCAATGCGACCATTAATGCCAGCAGCGCAACAAGGGTGGTGTGATAGTTCTTGCCGAAGGAATTCCACTTTTCCCCGGCAGCCGAGGTTTCTGCCCCTTTTGCAGTTACAGGATCTCCATCGGCCTGGTTCAGTCGATCTGGCCCTGTGAAGGAGCCGTCCTCGTTTTGCGAGGCCAGCAGAAGAAGCCATGCGTCGCGATAGACGGAAAGATCTTCAAGTCCAGCGGACTTGAGGCAAACCAGAAACTCGGCGCTCAGGTCCCAGTCGCGACGTCGAATGTAATACTCGGTCAGACGAGGCAAAGCACGGCGAAGATAACTACGATCCGCATCAGACAGACAGTCTGCTTCAACGCGCCCGAAATCAGTGAGGAAAAACAGGACGTGTGTAATCGCATATGCGTCCAGTACCGTCACGTGGTATAGATCCGGATGCGAAGCTAATTGAGAAGTGGCATAAACCTGCTTGAAAGAAGGCTTTGTCCAAGTAAAACCGGCCGTCTTCAGATTGTGCAGAAGATTCAGCTTGACAAAGGGTAGCTGTTCATAACCGAGCGCGTAGCGATTGTCAATCAGTTCCTGGAGCTTTTGCCGGTAGGCAAGATGTTCAAATCCACATTTTCGCAATGAAGCATAGATCGAGAATGCATAGCCACCCGACGCGCGTTCCAGAAGATTCTCCCGGAAAGCCTCGACGGAGAAGACTTCGTCCCAGATGAAGCGCGCGAAGTTCCGGTAAATGGGCAGTCGATCCGCGGCAGCGCTATCATTGGCGACTTCGCAGGTGAGCGCAAGCTCGGCCAGGGGCTTGATCGTTTTATTCAGCGTTTGCGCATCGGGAGCTCGGAACGGGTTGAAGTAATCAAGCCGGTCGGTTAGCCACTGCAACGCTCTCAGCTCCGCCTCCCGAGAAGCTGAAATAATTTCCTGAGTCTCGCCGGCAGTCATCTTGTTCGCATTAATCATCGATCAGTACCCCAAAAGGGTGATGGAAGGGCGACTCGCTGCTGTGAAGACACTCGAGCAAGGTCCATATGCTCGCGACGGTAAGCGGAAGACGCATCTCTCTATCCACGTCGATCGATTCAGGTAAGAGATAGGACTGACATTTGCATGACATGTCCTGGGTGCAAAAGCTTCCGTCCTCCCTGGCCTGTCGAAGAATATAGCGAATCGCTTCTCCGTACTCGGATAAAGCTTCGAGATGCAGGTATTTCAGTGTCCTGGCAAGTGGGCAAACGCTATCAAGGTCGCGCTCTTTGATGTAGTAAAACGTCCAAAACGGCAGTGTTTTCTGTACAAAATCAACTTCGGGCTGAGTGAGTTCCGGCAGGAGACGGCCATGAGCGGTCAGGGTGGTCAGAACTTCGAGTGTTTCCTGGATCGAGGCGGCGTCGGCCAAGTAGTGCGAGAAGGAGGACATGGGCACGAAGCCGGAAAGCAATGAGAGGTCCGGCAATTCCGGGGATTCGTCGAGGAGCGCGGCCAGCAGCCTGCAGGTCAGGACCCGGTGGTGTGCGCTGGCGAGGGTTACTTGTTCCTCGAGGGCATGCCATTGCTCCTGAACCGCATGCCGGTATGCAGCAGTCTCAGTGTTATCGGGAGCGGCAAATACCGCGGACAGAAGCCGAGTTACGGGATCGTCAATAAATCCATGGCGGGATTCGTCCTGATACGATGTCCACTTTCCCAGGAGGGCACCGATCAAACTCCCAACGGTAGCAGAGAAGTCTGTTGTTGCCGGGCAACTTCCTAAAGCGCGACTAGCGCAGGAGAGGCCAATCAGCCCGACGCACAGCTCTTGCTGGTTGAGTTCAAACAAGCGGGTTCTCAGGAAGCATTCAAGCCACTTCCCGGCTCGTTCGACGGTCGACTTGGACTCAAGATGGATTGTTTGGCCGTTCATTTGCAGACGCCCCGACAACGGTCAACATTTTTCAATCCGCCCGCATGGAGGGTGACAGGTAGACCGCACAGTTAGATTGAAGCGGGAGTTCGGAGCACACTTATCCTCCAGGATGATGAACCCATCCATGCTGGACAGGCACCTATCCAACCTAACAAGGCCGGATAGATGCCTGCGATATTCCACACGCACAACAGCGATCAATTGACGTGCGATATACCCATTCCAGGTGGTGCGCTACTGTTGAGTACGAATCGGCCCGGGATCAGGGAAAGGATGGTCTATTACAATGACGCAGCCCTCGCTCCAACAAACGACGTAGTGGGTTGCTTCAATCAGTTCGGCTTGCTCTAATTTGCCACTGAGTTGAGCAAGCGTTTCCTGAACTTTTGGGTGAAGCTTCGTACCATCTTGCCGGGTTCCGCTTTTGACTTGCGTCGCGAGGGCCGCGCGTGCATCACCCAGCGACAATCCAACGTACTTCGCATCGCACTTTGCCATAAATCAACCTCCATCAGCTGCCGGTCAGCCTGTCTACCCGCTTGGCCGGCAACATCTTCAAACAACGTACCCCGTGATGTAGAAATCGTCAATATTAAAATAATTGGGGTTGGCAAATCGACGTGTCATTCCGATGCCCGGGAAGTTGGACGTTACGATACCGCCTGCTGCCGATTACGGGCGAGTGACGGGAAAGCGTGCGTTCAGCGAAGGCTGGCATGATCAGTGGGAGCAAGTCCCACCGGGGTAAAAGTCCAAGCCCCGTAGCTTGAATAGCAGGAAGGACGGAAACCGAACATCCTGAAGCCTATTGACGAAGCCATCTG
>JBEKZJ010000080.1:0-28249 GCA_049509995.1 Occallatibacter sp.
AGACAAGGGCGGAAGGTGGGAGTGGGCCTTCCTGATGTTCTAAAGGCCATCTCCGCGGCGCGCGTGCGCAGGGGAGACGAAAGGTACCGGCATTTTTAGAAATCATGAGACACCATTCTGACAATGCATTTTCGGGGGGGCGATTCCGGAGCGGGATTGCCGCACATGCTCCTTTTCTGCGGGCGCGAGGGTCCGTGGAGCGTTGGCCGGAAATGACGGAGAGATGGCCGTAACACGGGAGTTGGAGACAGACGAGGCGAGCAGGCAAACAGGCAGCATAACCAATAACAGGAAATGTGAACGGGCGAGCCGGGGGAAAACGGCGCGCAAGGACGGCGTAGAGCGGCTGCGGCGGGAGGCGGACAAGCTGGTGTGGCGGAACTCGAAGGAGCTTGCCAGTCTGCTGTCGGCGAATGCGCTCAAGGGAAGCCTGGCCAGCGCCAAAACGCTGGTGGGGCTTGCGGAGGGCAAGAAGCCGTTGCCGGAGCCGGTGAAGAAGCGGCTCGGGCCGAGCCTGGCTGAGCGGTTGGCGATGGAGCCGCAATGGCAGGGACCGCCGCTGTGAGAAGAGGAGACGAGCCCTCAGCCTCTTGAACCGGTAGCCTGAATCAACCCACCTATAACCCGCGCTCCTCGTTAGGAGCGCCGTCGAGAGGCGGCCTCTTCGCCAAGCGAAGAGACCGCCCCGGGGCAAACCCACGCCTTTCCAAAACCCTCCCCTCGACGCAATGAAGAACGGTGCGCGCAGGCCAGTGCTGCACCCGGTGTTCTCAGCACGCCGGAGGCGTGCTGAGCGGTTAACAAGTAGTAACTTCCGGATAGCCGGTTACACGCCCGCGATGGCTGAATAACGGACCGGTCACTGTACATCCACAGGCTACGTTCAGGTAGTGATTGGGTTACCCCACTTGTCCATCTCACAGCCGCATTTGTCGCAAGTTCCCCCACCCCAGAGCATCTCGCGACGCAATCTGGGTTTGCGCGCTCTTGGAACGGGCGCGTGGCAGCGTGGGCAGTTGACTTGTTGAAGATTGACGCCCCATCGATTTCGCGCAAAGGTTCCGTATGCCACCAACGCCAGGCCGATGAGCATCACCGTCGCCACCACCGCGAATGCAACATTTAGGACTTTGTCGGGGATCAAGATCCCAAGCAGTTCGTCAAGTAGTGCAAAGAGCAGGAGGCTTAATATCAATCCCGCACCGCGCTTCTTCATTTCTCTGCCTCGCTGGTAGTGTCGAGTAACCATCGTAGCAGGTGGGAAGAACGCGGATATGCTCACGATCACAATTCTTGGCTGTGTCGTCGCCAAACCGGCAGTGCCGAGTGGCCGGCCATCCTCCCGGAACCGTCAGATGAGAGCACACCGTTGCTGTCTCTCGCCGATATAGGGCATCGAGGGAGCCCATGGTAAGAAAGCATCGACTTGATTTCGCGAGAACTCACGATAGAGCCTCTGCGTATGCTAATTGAGGACGTTCCGCAATGAAGCTCGATGGAAGGCAGCAAGCGGCTCTCGTGCTGGCACTCTTCCTTGTGGTCATCTCCGGGGCGGAGTTGCACGAGACCTTTTCCGCTATTAACTACTGGCGGCATGTCAGCCATGCTGGCTCGAACGAGTTCGTTGTGCCGCATTGGTGGACGGGCTACACCATCATTTCTGCTCTCTTCGCACCATCTTGGTTGGCATGCACTTGTGCGGCCCTCGCTCTCTGTCGGCGATGGCCGTTGTTCGGAGTGATTACGCTGGGAGCGTTCCTGATCTTAGAACCGATAAGTTGTGCGTCGGCCCCGGCAGCCGACCGGGACTCCCAAGGATTCCTTGGTCTTGAAGAGCTGCCGTTTGCTGATGCGGAACGCACTGCGGATGGGAGACACCTAGAGCGGATTGACCAAATCCTTAAGCGGCGCGGCGACAGTACCGGGAGCTTCCCGACCACAGACGAGGCGCTCCGTGTTGCTGTCGGTGATCTTGCGTTCGAGACTTCTCCTTATGAACAGGGTGGGAAGAAGCTTCCGTTCGAGCTGCGACTAGTGCTGAATCAAGGCGTCCCGTACTCCGCGACGCCTGAGAAGCCAGGCATCGTCTACTACGCGGTCAATGAGAGCGGCCGGCAATTTGTGCTTACAATGTCGGGTCTAAACACGCCGATCAGCAATCGAGCTTCGATGATGAAGGCGAGCACATTCGTCGGCGAGAAGCAGCCATGGGGCGGCCTGCTTGCATCAGAGGAGTCCATGTACTAGAGGTGAGCGGTGACCCAGGTGGGACCGGGATCAATGAATACATTGGATTGAAGTTCTGGTTCTGGATGTATCGTCGGCAAACCGTCAGTTACCCCTCAGTTAACAGCAACCGTGAACCGGGCTCGCAATGGACTCGCATGGGAAAGTGTGCCTGCGTCCCGGTACGCCAGGGTCAGTGGATGTTCAGCACAGCGGGCAGGATCGGTATCGGCAAACGCCCATGGCGCCGGGGGAATTCTCAGTTTGCACAAAATCGTCTTGTGGTTCGCCGACAGACGGGGCGGTGCGCTGAAGATGACAGCGTTTGTGGGAGCGCGAAGGGGGATTTGGACGCAAATTCTGGCGGGGTTGAAGAGGCTGCGGAGGAACTCGGGATTTGGTGCGAAAGCGGCGAAAGGCGTCCCTCCGGGGCTAAAGCCCGCGTTGATTTTGCGGCATTTGCGGCACGCGACCCCGACCCAGAGGGTGCCCCGGTACCCCGGTCGTGCCCTGATACAAACCCCAGCATTGCGGACGCGATCTGGCTGGCCCGCCTTCTCCCGCCGCGCCCGAACCCGCCCGCCGACCCGCTGACTCGCCGGTTCGCTTCCCGTTCCCTATTCCCTTTTCCCTCAGTCCCTACTCCGGCATCAGCGCGCCAATCGTCCGCAAGGGCAGGATCAGGCGCATCGACTCGGGGAGGGGAATGAAGCCGTGGGCGCGGTAGAAACGCGCTGCCCGCTCGTCGATCGCGTCCACCACAACCATCGAGGAGCCGACAACGGCGGCATTTTCATAAGCCTTGTGCAGCGCCTGCGCCAGAAGAATCGCGCCCAGCCCGTGCCCTTGAAGGTCCGCGCTCACGGCCAGGCGGCCGAGCAGCGTCGCGCTTACTTGCGGATAGCGCGGAATATGCTTCCGCGCCGCCTCGGGAATGGCTCCCGGCGAAAGGCCATAGGCGCACAGCGTAAAGTACCCCGCAATCCTTCCCGGCGAATCCTGCGGAACCAGCACGAAGACAGCGTTGGCCTTGCGCCGCATATCCTGCGAGGCCTGGGTCTTCAAATAGGTGTCGAGACTTTCCACCCCGCAGCAGAACGCGGCCCGGTCATGCTGCTTCCCGAGCGCTTCGAGCCGGTAGAGATCCTGGCGCGTCCGCTCCATCAGCGGAGAACCCGTTCCTCTGCCGACCGGAACGCGCGCCGCAGGCGCGCGTTGGCCTTGGGAGCATGAATCAGGGCATCGAAGAATGCCGCCCGGTCGCGCTCGGAAAGCACAAGGCTCGCGTGCCGCGTAATGGTTTCCCGCGTGGCCTCGGCGAGCGCCGTCAGGCAAAAATCGGTGAGGCTCCGCCGCTCCAGCGCGGCAGCACGCTCCACCAGTCCCTTGGTCTCGGCATCGACGCGAAATCCGAGCCGCGCGCCGCGGGTGCGGCTCTCTCCTGTTCCTGCTGAAGCTGCGGCCTGAGGCATGGCATTTTTCTCCACTGCGATTGCGCCCTTTTCAAAGGCGCTCCTTAATTGTACGTCCAATGGTATAACACTGCAACCGCCTGGGCGAGCATTCGCCGCGAAACGCAACCCCTCCAGGCGAACATTGCGCGGGCGCGCCGCACCTTGCAGGCGAACATTTCGGGCGCCGCGGCGGTCAGTGGGCGAGGATGGTTTCGTTGCCGAGGATGCGGTAGAGGGTGGAGCGGCTGATCTGGAGCTGGCGGGCGGTGCGGAGCTTGTTGCCGCGGTTGAGGTCGAGTACGTACTGCACGTGATGGCGGATGACGGCATCGAGAGAGAGGTTGCCGGTTGGACTGGCAGGATGCTGCTCGGGCGGGGGTATCTCCTGGCCGGTGGGGAGGGCCAGGTCGTCGGGGCGGATGACGCCATTGACGGCTTCAAGCAGGGCCGTTTCGAGGACCGAGGCGAGTTCGCGCACATTGCCGGGCCAGTTGTGCTGGAGAAGGCGGGCGAGCGCGCCGGGCCCCAGCAGCACGGGGCGCTGCTGATAGCGGGCGCAGAGGCGGTCGAGCAGGGACTGGGCGAGCGGGGCGATATCTTCGCGGCGCTGGCGCAAAGGGGGAATGGCGAAACGGACGGCGGAGAGACGGAAGGCCAGGTCGGGGAGGATGAGTCCCTGGCCGGCCATTTGGCGCAGGGGGGTCTGCGAGGAGGCCAGCACTACGGCGCGGCCGGGCGGGCGGTCCTGCATGGCTTTGAGTACGCCGAGGAGCAGGCCCTGGCCCGGAGGCGCGAGCAGGTCGACGCGATCGAGATAAGTGAAGCCGGCGAGGGTGGCCGGATCGGCGTCGGTGACCAGCCATTCGCGGGCATCGCGGCGCTGAAAGGTGGACGCGGCCAGTTGAGAGCGGCTGAAGAGATAGCGTGCCAGGGTCTGCTTGCCGGAGCCGTGCTCGCCTTCAATGGCGGCCACCTGCACGTGGGGCGCGGCCATCTCAGCCTGCACGAGCAACTTGCGCCAGGCGGCGCTGATGCCCACAATCTGCAGGGCGGGCGGCGACTCAATCCCAACGAGGGTGAGGCCGGAGACGGAGGGTTGGGGCTGGAACTGAGCGGCGGTCTGCATGGTTCTCAACGTGCCTCGCCTCCCTGGCCAAATAAGCAGTCAGTGGCCAACAGAAGTCTTATCGGCGGGGGCGAAAAAAACATGAACCGGAGAGATGGAGGCATCTCCGCGGCGCGGGTGGGGAGATGCCTGGTCTTTTTTTGGGCCTTTGCGTGGGCTCTACCGGAAGCGTTTGGAGGGCTCGTCGGAGAAGACCTGGCCGTCGCGGATGTGCACCACGCGATGGGCGAAATCGGCGATGTCCGACTCGTGGGTGACCACCACGATGGTGTTGCCATGGGCGTGCAAAGTGTCGAAGAGGGCCATGATTTCCAGGCCGGTCTTGGAGTCCAGGTTGCCGGTGGGCTCGTCGGCCAGGATGATGGAGGGGTGGTTGACCAGCGCGCGGGCGATGGCCACGCGCTGGCGCTGTCCGCCGGAGAGCTCGTTGGGCTTGTGGTTCATGCGCGATTCCAGGCCGACGTCGGCGAGCGATTCCTTGGCGCGGGCGATGCGCGCGGCCGCGGGCGTGCCGTTGTAGATCAGCGGCAACTCGACGTTATGCAGGGAAGTGGCGCGGGCGAGCAGGTTGAAGGTCTGAAAGACGAAACCGATCTCCTTGTTGCGGATGCGGGCGAGCTGGTCGTCGTCCAGTTCGCTGACCAACTGGCCGTTGAGCCAGTAGCGGCCCCTGGAAGGGGTATCGAGGCAGCCGATGAGGTTCATCAGCGTGGACTTGCCGGAGCCCGAAGGGCCCATGATGGCCACGTACTCGTTGTGCTTGATGCGCATGGAGATGCCGCGCAGGGCCTGGACCTGCTGCTCCATACCCATGTCGTAGGTGCGCCACAAATCCTCGAGTACGATGATATCCCTTTGCGGGCTGGCCGCCGATTGCGCAAGTTGCTCGCTGCCGATGCTTTCCAGAGCCATCCGAATCTCATCCTTTGCCCGTTGGTTGCGTTGCGGTTTTTTCTGTCCGGTGTTGCCCGCCCAGTGCAGTCCATCCGGTGCCGGCTGCCTGGGAATTGTGGGAAGCCCCGTTGGCAAGTCTCCCTGGCTGCGATGGAACTGCGATCAAGAGGACGAGCCGGAAGCGGGTACGGCCGGTTTGGCGGTGTCGCGCTTGACCAGCGAACCACTCTTCAGGGCGCGCAGGGTCTTGAAGGGGCCGGTTACGATCTCCTGCCCTTCGGTGAGGCCGGTCAGCACCTCGATGTCGGTGGCGCCGGTGATGCCGGTGGTAACGGGAACGAACTTGGCGCGCAACTTGCCGGTCTTGTCCTTGTCCACCACGTAGACGCCTTGAACCGAGGCGCTCTTGGCGGCCGGGGTGGACGAACTGGATGCGGCCTGCACGCCGCCCGGGCCCTTGGGCTTGTCGTCATCCGGGTTGTGCATGGTGAGCGCCTGGATGGGCAGCGAGAGCACATTGGACTTGTGCGCGGTGGTGATCTTGGCGGTGGTGGAGAGTCCGGGGCGCAGGTCGGTTGAGGGGCTGTCGAGCGTGACCACGACCTTGAAGTCCTTGGCCTCTTCGGTGCCGGTGGTGGATTGCGAGGTGGCGACGCCGGTGGAGCGCAGCAGCGCCTGGTCGCCGACCAGGGTTACGTGTCCCTTGAAGACCTTGCCGGGAATGGCGTCTACCGTGACTTCGGCGGGCTGGTCGAGCTTTATGTTGACGATGTCGGTCTCGTCCACCTTGACCTCGGCGGTGACCACGCTCATGTCGGCGATGGTCATCAGCGTGGAGCCTTCGGCGTTCTGGATGCCCTCGACCACCGTTTCGCCTTCGCGCATGGGCTCGTTGGTCACGATGCCGTCAAAGGGAGCGATGGCGACCGTGCGGTTGAGCAGGTCCTGGTTGAAGGTGAGGGTGGCCACCTGAGTTCCCAGGTGCCCGCGAGCCGAATCGGTCTGCGCCTTGGCCTGGTTGAGTTGCGCAATGGCCTGCGCCACGGAGGCCACATCCAGGTCGTAGGCGGCCTTCTTGGCGTCGAAATCCTGCTTGGCCATGATGCCGGCCTTGTAGAGGGCCTGGGCGCGATCCCAATCGAGCTTCTTCTGTTCCAGATCGGCCTTGGCGTGGTCGACGTTGGCCTCGGCGGTCTTTTCCGCAGCAATATTAGAGGCAATGTCAGTCTTGGCGGCGGCGATGGCAGCCTGCTGGCCTTGAACGTTCGCCTCCTGCTGCACGTGCTCGATGGTGGCAACCGTCTCGCCCTTCTTGACCATATCCCCCTCCTTCACATAGAAGTGGGTGACGCGGCCCATGGCGGTGGCGCCGAGGTTGACGTAGTTCTTGGCCTTGATCTGGCCGGTGCCGCTGACGACCGTGGCCAGGTCCTGCTTTACGATCTTAGCGGTCAGAACCTTGGTGTAGCCAGCCTGCTGCCTGTAGATGAACAAGGCCACAAGCCCGGCGGCCACCACTACGGCGAGAACAATCAAGAGGATCTTTTTCATGTGCGGTTCGTGCTCCAGGTCTCTCTCCGATTCCAGTTTACGCAATTATTGCCGGTTGAGTTCCCCACGGCTGCCAAATCCGCTCCCGGTGTCGCCATGGCGGCCTGGAGGCTGCCCGCGCAAGCCGGGTGGATTTTCCTTGCGGAAGATCCGGGTCGCAGGTCCTGTGCGAGCTGCGCGGAAGCCGAGCAAGCGCCATGGAAGGCCGCAGCGAAGGGATTGCGCTTGTTTTTTGGACGGCTGAGGGGCCCGCAGGGACTCAGAAACTGCTCAGGAAGCCGTCCCATTGGATTCCCCCGGGGCGCTATTCTCCGTTCTTCCTACAAAGAAACAGGATTTCGATTGTGCTGCAAGTTCAACAATCCAAACAGAAACAGCGTGTTTGGGCAAATGCAGCGAGTTAGCCCCCGCTGAAGCGGGGATAGCGAGTTAGCAAGTTCGCGGCGGCATCGTCGGACGCAGTTTCATCCCTCCGTGGGTCGGCAACGCCGGTGGACGACTTGGAAGATTGGCATTATTCTGCGTGTTTTGCTACGCTCAGGCCATGCAGATCACCGTCCAACTCCCCGACGACCTGGCCCGGCAGCCCAATCCCGCACGTGCGGCTTTGGAAGCATTTGCCATCGAAGGGTATCGGTCCGGCGCGTTGTCTGCCTATCGGACCCGCCAACTTCTGGGGTTTGAGACTGGCTCGGAGCTGGATGGTTTCCTCAAGGAGCATGAGGTTTGGGACCACGCCTACAGCGTCGAGGACCTCGAGAAGGATCGAGCGGGGTTTGAACGGCGCGGATGATCGTCGTTGCCGATACCTCTCCGTTGAACTATCTGGTTTTGATCGATGAGGTTGGCCTCTTGCCTGCCCTCTTCGGACAGGTGTTGCTTCCGCAGGCGGTTTTTCAAGAATTGCAGCATTTGGCGGTGGGACAGTCTCCAGGGATGGACCATCCCCGCTTATTGACTGAATGTTGCAGCAGCGGCACGAATCAGGTTGATCAATCGAATGATGGCTCTATTTCCATCGTCGAGATTGGGGAAGCTGTACTCGCAGGGGATGCAGATATCTCCCTTCGCGCCCTCCCATGGATATTCACTATTGTCTTCGCGAACGTCCCCTTCCTTGCAGGCTGGGGCCAGCAGTTGTATCTCGCGGGCAAGGCGCTTTATCTCCGAGATTTCCCAACGACTTATCTCATTGTTGTCATTGAGCTTCCCATAGAAATGTCGCGCGATTTGAGGAAGAGGACCCGCGATATACGCGTGGCTCCTTCTAATCTCTCTCACACTATCGGGCCCACGTGCGGCAGCTAAGAGATGGGCCTTGCATACTTTTTCCGCTGCCATCTGGAGGAAATGGAGACGGTGGCATTTTTCTGCTCTCGCGTTCACAAGTGTTTCGCGGGCGCGCAGATCGGAGAGCGCTTGATGCGCGTAGCCTCTCGCCCACTGTTGGTTCGTCGCCGCCATGATCGCAAGTTCCTCAACCGGCCAGCAATTCCCTGCCGATGGTCCAATCGCGGTCCGCGAATCGAACTTTACCGTTGCGGACGGATTTGTACTCATCTGGAGAAATCTCCACGATCATGGAAGGGTAGTCGATGCCGCGTGCGGGGTCGGCAGTAAATCCGATCGGTTGGATACCTATTGCGAGTGTACCCTCGACAACCTCCAGGAGCCTGATGGGGTCGTTCGGATCCTGGTCGTCCATCGGTTCGATGAGATGAATGTGCTTGAGGTTCGGCTCCACGCGAAAGTGTCCCTTGGCTAAACTCTCCGCTGTCTCCAACTTGCTTTTCTTCATAATTCTCACCTGATTCTATCAATTTGAGATTATAGAAAAGGCGCCGTTCCCGCAATTCGCAATCGAGGGCCGCATTTTCCGCGTTCACCGGAGGCTTTCCGGGTTACCTTGGCGGCGATTGCGCGTCCAAAAGGGCAGCCAACTCCATACGGAATCTTGCCCAGCGCCACTGGGACCCGTAGAATAGAGGTTCGCAGGAGTTTTGAAGGCAATGACGATCAACGGTCGTACATTTCTGTTTGCCGCACTGGGTTGCGGCCTGGTGTTCACCCCCGCTGCCGGACTCCCGGCCCAGCAGACGGCCACGCCGCCCGCAGCGGCCCAGCAACAGGCCCAGCCGGCCACCGGACAAAACCAGGGAGCAGGCCAGGAACCGGACCCCCTGAAGCGCGAACGCTCCGACAAGGAGAAGTTTGCCGCCCAGAAGGCCGTCCGGCAGGAGTTGAAAGGCGCCTACAAGACCTGGCTCAATCAGGACGTGGTGTGGATCATCTCGGACGAGGAAGCCAAGGCCTTCAAGACCTTGAGCAACGATGAGGAGCGGGATGCCTTTATTGAGCAGTTCTGGCTGCGCCGCAACCCCAGTCCGGACTCCCCGGAGAACGAGTTCCGCGAAGAGCACTACCGGCGCATCGCTTACGCCAACGAGCATTTTGCCGCCGGCAAACCCGGCTGGAAGACGGACCGGGGCCATATCTACATCTCCTTCGGCAAGCCGGATTCTATCGATTCCCATCCCTCCGGGGGCAGCTATCAGCGGCCGATGGATGAGGGAGGCGGCGAGACATCGACCTTCCCCTTTGAAGTTTGGCATTACCGCTATCTGGAAGGCATCGGCGAGAACATCGACCTGGAGTTTGTGGACACCTGCCAGTGCGGCGACTACCACTTCACCATCGACCGCAGCGAGAAGGATGCGCTGTTGCACGTCCCCGGCGCCGGCCAGACGCAATGGGAAGAGATGGGCATGGCCAAGAAGGCCGACCGCTTCAAGGGCGGTCTGGAAAACCTGGGCACCGGCCCGCTGTCGTCCTCGCAGGCGTCCAAGGAGTTCGACCGCATCGAGCTGGCGGCCAAGATCTTCGCTCCCCCGCCGATCAAGTTCAGCGACCTGGACAACTTCATCTCCGAGCACAAGCTGCTCGCCGGCCCGGTGTTTCCCTTCGACGTCCGCACCGATTTCGTGAAAGTGACGGATAGCACAGTGCTGGTTCCCATCACCGTGCAACTGAGGAATCGCGACATCACGTTCGTGACCAAGGACGGCGTGTCAAAGGGATTTGTAAACATCCTGATCAAGGTGACGACCCTGACCCACAAGACGGTGCAGAGCCAGGAAGACACGGTGCAGGTGGAGGAGCCGGCCGAACTGCTGGAGAAGACGCTGGACCGCAAGTCGGTCTACTGGAAGGCTCTTCCCCTGCTTCCCGGTCTCTATCGGCTGGATATTGCGATCAAGGACGTGAATAACCCGGACCACGTGGGTCTGTTTGGCCACAGTCTCGAGGTGCCCACCTACCACGACGAGAAGCTGGCCACCTCCTCGCTGATTCTCGGCGACGAGATGAACACCGTTTCTTCGCACGATCTGGGCGCAGGCAGCTGCGTCATCGGCAACACCCATATTTGTCCGCGCGTGAGCCCCAACGCGGCCACGCCGGTGACCTTCAAGCGCAGCCAGCAACTGAACTTCTGGATGCAGGTGTACAATCTGGGCATCGACGATGCCACCAAGAGCAACCAGGCCACGGTGACCTACCAGATCGTCGATGCGGCAACGAATACGGTGGTTTTTGAAAAGGAGATAGCCTCGAAAGACCTGGGTGCGCACAGCGACCAGTTAACGGTGGAGAAAACTCTCCCCATGGCCGGCCTGCAGCCAGGAAAATACAAGGTGACGATCAAAATAAATGACACAATCTCAAAACAAGAGATTGCGCAATCGGCACCTTTTGTCGTGGAATAGTATTCATCCCCCGCAACAGGGTTACCGGACGCGAGATTCGGAAACCGGAGCAGGAACGATTCGCAAAAGTCTAGCCAGGGACGCCGCCGGGTCACTGATGATGATAATGCGCAGGGTGCATCTCGTCTTTTTCGCAGCGCTGATCGCGGTGGGAAGCGTTCCGGTCAATGGAGCAGCCCCCGGGTCGGTTTTGGGTCAGGTGCGCGACTCGGCCGGAGTGCCGCAGATAGGCGCGGTGGTCCAGTTGCTGCGCCCCGACCTGACGCTGGTGACCAGCGTCTACACCAACGACAAAGGCCACTTCACCATTGCGCCGGTGCTTCCCGGCCGCTATGCGGTCAAGGCAATGGGCACATTCTTTCTGCCTGCGCTGCGCGAAAACGTCCGCGTCCGCACCAGCGCCGTGGTGAACCTGACCCTGAACACGCTTTACGAAGCGATGCAGTGGCTTCCGTCAGAACCGCGCGCGGTGAATGCACAACAGGACGACTGGGCCTGGACGTTGCGCTCGGCTGCCAACCGCCCCCTTCTGCGCTGGCTTGAAGATGGTCCGCTGGTGGTGGTGTCCGACGGTTCCGGGGCAGCGCCGAAGCTGAAGGCGCGCCTTGTGGCTACCGGGAAGGAGGGAACGTTTGGCGAGAGCGGCGAACGCCTTTCCGCGGCGGTGGAAGAGACACCGGCCAACAGCCGCGAACTGCTGGCGCAGGTGGATTTTGCCCCCAACACGGCTGCGGGCATGGAATCGATGCTGGGCTTCCGCCAGGATCTGGGTTTTGCCGGTTCGGTTCAATCGGTGGCTGCCGTCGCCATTCATCCGGAGGTTGAGGACGGCGGGAGCGAGGGGTTGGACGAGGCTGCGATCCGCTCCTGGGAGACACTGAATCTGGGCGACGAGGTGGAGGGCGAGGCGGGCTCGACGCAGGTGGTGGCGCGCTTCGCAGAGCATTCCCCCCACACGGTGGCCGCGGCGCTGCCGTTTGCCACCGTCGGCTGGCGCGACGGCGACCGCACCATTCGCTACCGGATGGCCACCTCCATGCCCGCCTCGCAGGATTCCGACGACACCCAGGCCCGGGCATGGCTGCCGGCGCTTTCCGTGCGCAACGGGGAACTGGCTCTGGAGCATGGCCTGCACCAGGAGATTGGCTGGGAGCGCCGCAGCGAGAAGGCCGGCATGACCGTCCTGGTGTACGCCGACCACATCGACAACCCGGTCATCGAAGCCGTGGGCCACTTTGCCGCCGGCAGTTTAGCCGCGTCTCCAGTGGCTGCCCAGTTGCTTTACGACCCCGCCAGCGGGCTCGTTCGCGCTGCGGGGCCGGGTTTCTCCACAGCCGGAATGCTGGCCAGCGCAGAACGCAGGCTTCCCGGTGGAAACCAGATCCGCATCAGCTATGCCAATGGCGATGCGCTGGTGCTGCCGGCGTCCCCAGGAGCCATGGGGCTGGCCCAGGTGCTTGCCTCGGCTCATCCCCGCCGCGCGCAGGCGTACTCGATCTGGCTCTCCGGCACCCTGGACGGGACTGGAACCCGCTGGCGGGCGAGCTACCGCTGGCAACCCGAAGGCACCCTCACCGCTGTTGCGCCGTTCGCCGTGCAAGCCGCTGAACCCTATCTGAACCTTCACCTCCGCCAACCCATTCATCTGCGCCGCGAGGGAACAGGCGGCTTTGAAGCGCTGCTCGATGTGCGCAATCTGCTCGCCGAGGGCTACCGGCCCTACCTGCTGAGCGACGGCTCCCTGCTGGTGTTTGCCCAGGACCAGCGCGGCATCAGCGGCGGCCTGGCCTTCAGCTTCTAGAGCGCTTTTCCGCCCGTTCGCTCTTGCAGGTCCGGTGATCCGAAGAGGCGTGAAAGGGCAGGTTGCGCGTTTTCGCCGCGGCTTTGGAATCCACTCCCGGTCTGTGCTATATTCTTCAAGTGGCAAGAGGAATTTGGTGCCTGCACCAGGCGTGTGCAAAGACCTTCGCCGCACGGCGAATCCCGATTGTCTGGACGCGTAGCTCAACTGGCAGAGCATTCGGCTCTTAACCGACAGGTTGTAGGTTCGATTCCTACCGCGTCCACCAATACAATCAATTAGTTAGGTCGCTTCGCTTCCACGCTTCCATCCGATACCGGGGAAAATACCGGGGACCCCGCTTCAATTCCGGCCCCGTTGATGCTCTCCACCGCGCCCCGCAGTTCATTCAAAGAGAAGTGACCGTACCGGGCAGCCATGAGCACCATTGTGGACGTGCTCCAGCCTACGATCTTCGCAACCTTGGCAATCGGGGTTCCGGCATTCAGCATCCGGGAAACGGCGGTGTGCCTCAGATCGTGAAACCGGCAAGCAAGGGGCGCGATCTTCTCTTCGGGGTCCGCCTCTTCCGTCTCGCCTTTGAGAATCTTTGCTGCCCGCAGTCTGGCCGCTTCCCACGCTTCCTTGATGCTCCCGATGGGCTTGGACGGGTCAACGTGGTACGCCTTCGGGCTGAATTCGTCTCCACCCGCGCCGTACCGCTCTGACGGGAAGACGTAGTGTTCCGGCTTGCGCTCCGGGAAGTGTGTCGCCCAAAACGTCAAAGCGGCCATTGCCCGTTGGCTCAGAGGAATCACCCGGCCGGTCCCGGCTGCGGTCTTGTCTTTGCCCCATTTCAGGCAGCGATTCTCAAAGTCCACACTGCCCATTGCAGCGTCCGAATCACGCCGTACCGCGCCCCGGTTTCAATCGCCAGGGTGACGAATGGAACCAGAGAGCGTGAGCGGGACTTCCCGCAAGCCTGTAGCAGCGCCGCTTCCTCTTCCGTGCTGATGGCCCGCCCAATATCATCCCGTGTGGCCAGCATCTTCACTTCCGGCTGCAACCGCGCCCACTGGCCGGAGCGTTTCAGAATCGCCCGCAGCGTCCCGATCTCCAGATTGACTGTCTTTGGCGAAGCCTCTTCATCGAGCCGCATTTGCTGATACCGGGCAATCTCCCGCGCCTCAATATCGCAAATCAGCTTGCGGCCCAACTCCGGGAGCAGATGGGCAAGGTTGGCCTGTTCGATCTTCACGGAGCGCGGCGCAAGCGTGGCCTTCTTCATGTCCAGCCATTCATCGGCTGCAACTGAGAGCAAGAGGGGTTGCCGTTGCTTCCTGATGCCCGCTGCGCCCTCTTCCAGCGCCCGGCGCCTCTTATCTTCGATCTTCAACGCAAGCGTCTTGGAGCGCGTTCCTGTGCTCTCCCTGATGCGCTGCGCGTGGAAGAGAAAATCCATTGTCCAAACCTTGCTGCCTTTGTAGCGGAACACTGCCATAGCTCACTTCCCCCTTTTCGGCGGCACAAGGTCGCCTTTGGTGACTGCGCGAGTCAAAAAGCGCGGGTCAATCCCTGTTTTCTTCGCAACCCACTGTTTCCAATCCTGCCGGGTGGCGGTCGATTTCCATTTCTTGATCGCGGCCGATGCACGGGCGATCTTGGTCCTGCGCTCACTTGCGATTCGCTCATGGGTTCGCGCTATCGCCGTAGCAGCATTTCCGCACCGGCGGGAGCAGTAGACCTTTTGCGAAGCGCGTTTCTTGACGTAATACCTGCCGCACCGTGCGCAGGGACCGGCAAGCTCTTCACAATGCGGATTCAGAGTGAAGAAACCGAATGCGATCCATGCTTCGGTTTCGGGAGTGAGCTTCCATGAACCGTCCGGCATCTCTTGATTCACGCGCTCCTGCCCCACATGATCCGCAAGCCGTCCAGTTTCGGGATGGACGTTCATGAATGCCCGTCCGCTATTAGAGGGCATCCAGCGGCCGACACAAAGGATTTGCAGCGATGTGAGCAAATCCTTGTGACTTCCCCACATCATCTTTTCGAGATCGGGACCGGAATCCTGCCACGCCTTTACAAGCTGCCGCAGGTGCTCCCTCAATTCCGGCTGTTCGCTCGAATTGAGCAATTCGCAGAACCGTTCGAGGTCATCCTTGCTCTGTTCTCCTGACACGTACCGCGGAGGGTTTTCGGCGAATGCGACTGTTGGCAGGTACGGCGTCCGGGGCTGTTGGAATCGCTTCATGGACTATTGATAGCACGTATTCGCAATTAAAGGCAAGTAAATAATATCGACAGGCGCTTTAGATATTCAATAGTATTTACTTGGAACGTAGAGCAAACCGCATTTCTGGAGGATCAAATGCCCGCATCGCCGCAAAGACCGAAATTGAACACGCTTCCACAGGCCGCCGAGCAACTCGGAGTGTCCGTCAAGTGCCTAAGATCGTGGATTTATCGCCGAGCCATCGACTACTGCAAGATTGGCCGCGCCGTCCGAATCTCGGATGAAACCATCCAGAACATCATTGATCGCGGAACGATGCCCTCGCTGGAGCGGCGGTGAATCCCTCGCCCGATCTGCCGACAGCGGCGCTTGAGTACGCGGAACGCGGCTGGACCGTGATCCCGCTCCATTCTTCGGCGGCGCACGGCTGCTCTTGCAGGCGGGCGGAGTGCGAGAGTCCGGCCAAGCATCCGCGGACTGCCCACGGCCTGAAAGACGCCAGTCGGGACGCCGAAACCATCCGCGAATGGTGGACGCGCTGGCCGGATGCCAATATCGGCATTGCGACCGGCCAGCCGAGCGGTGTCTTTGTTGTCGATGTGGACGGCGAAGCGGGCCGCGCATCCGTGGCAGAGCTAAAGCGGCAAGGCTTGACGTTTCCGCATACGCTCACGGTGATTACAGGCCGTGCGGGTGGGGAAACACATTTTTACTACCGAATGCCGCCAGGCGTAGATGTTCGCAACGATCAATCCGGCAAAATTGGCCCGCACATCGACGCGCGCGGTACAGGTGGTTTTGTTGTGGCCGCCGGGTCCACTCATGCCAGCGGCAAGGTGTATCACTTTGTCGAACCATCGGCCACAATCGCAGACGCGCCCGCATGGGTAATCGAAAGGCTAACTGCGCACCAGACGAAGCCCAGAGCAACGGCACAGGCAAGCCGAGACGCCGTGACGAAGGGCAGCCGCACAAGCACGCTGGTTTCTGCGGCAGGGACCATGCAACGGCGGGGGATGAGCGCGCAAGCTATCTCGGCTGCATTGGTGATGGAGAACAAGGCGAAGTGCTCACCCCCATTGCCGGAGTCAAAGGTGCGATCTATCGCGGCGGATATAGCGAAACGCTATCCGGCGGGCGGCCCGGACATCCTAGAGGCTGCAATGGAAGTGATCGAGGGGGGAACCTATCGGAGCCATACAGACCGCTTCGGCGCTCTCTGCGCGGTCCTACAGAGGCTTCGCGGCCATGAGCCGGTAATCTTGCCCGTCGAACGCATCGCGCGGGCCTTTGCATGTCACTGGACTCTGATCGCACGTCTTCGCAGGCAGGCAGTCGCCGCAGGATGGCTGATTCCGGAGCGGCGGGCAATAGCCCATCGGCAGGCTGCAAGTTTCCGGGTGCTTAGTGAGACAGTCGCGCCGGGGATGTATCACGAGAATGAAAAAGAGACTGTAGAAGAGAGAGACGAACAGCATAGTGATACATCACTTAGTAATACAGGTGATTGCCTTAGTGAGATACCCGGCTTTAGTGAGACAGACACCCTGCCGCTTGATGCTTCAATCTTTAGTTTGGAGTAAGCCCCCACCCAATCCAAGTGTATGCCGTTGCTCTAATCCCCTGCCTGCTGCGTCCTAGCTTCCCTACAAGCCGCTGTCAGCGCGAAAAACGTCCACAGCCTCACCCGGCGGTTTGCGGCGCGTCCTGCGCGGTCGAAGTCCCCTGATGGTATTTTCAGGGCGCGCGTGGGGATGGCCGCGAGCTGCTGCCGCCCGGAGGATAGGCGCTTGCTGATGCCGAGTTCGCAACCATTCCGGCGGTTCAGTGAAACCCTGAACCGTTCACAGTGCTACCATGTGACAGCAAAAGCCCCGCTGGCAGGCGGGGCCTTGGTGAATCCCGTACACTCAAGCGAATCTTCGCATGGAGTGTGTCGAATATGCAAGCAAACGTCGCGGAAATACCTACAGAGAGTTTAGCTCCTTCAACACTGTCCGAAGTCCTGACTCAATCACGTCTCGCTCTCGAACGATTCTCCGAGCTACATCGCCGTATGACACTTCCTGAAAGCCTGCTTCATAAGATGCATGAAAGTCCGGAAGCTCTTTCCGTGCCTCCAGCGCTTTCAGAATAGCGTTGCTCATGAGTGATTGGTTTTGGGTTGCTTCAAGTAGCTTTATGGCGACTTCGCAGAGATGCGCCACGGCGGGAATGAGACGCTCGTTTTCCATGAATCCCCCTACGGTTGAAGGTTTTTGGATTGCGCAATGATAGCTCCTTGAAGCGCCGCCCAACACTCCGGAATCCGCCAGGACGCGCCCGCACCCGGCCGGCGGCAGGTTTCCCCTTTCGATAGTCCCGGCGCCTCAAGTCCCGGCGCCTCACTAGCAGACAGCAAACGCGATGGGCGGTACATTCAAGTCTCTACGGCTTTGCAGGGTGATCTTCAAACCATTTCCGCGCCCGCTCCTGTGCGCGGGATAGATCCGCTGGCGTCAGGAGATCGGCCGCTCCGTCCCTTTCTTTGGCAATGTCTTCTTGCTTCACTCCTTCGACTTTTCTCGATGCGGCAATGTCGAACCAGAAATAGGCTTCGGCATAATCCTGTGGTACGCCTCTACCGAGTCCGTAAAACTCGCCGAGGCGCTGTTGCGCATTTACATCGCCCTGCTCGGCGGCCTTGCGAAACCAAACAGCCGCCTGCGCGTAGTCCCTCGACACCCCTTGGCCATCCTTGTACAGATTTGCAAGGTTATCTTGTGCTTTGGCATCTCCCTGCTCGGCGGCCTTGCGGAGCCATGTTGCCGCTTGCAAATAGTCCTGCGGCACACCCAGGCCAGCGGCATACATCAAGCCTAAGACGCACTGCGCAGGGGTCTGACCCTGCTCGGCAGCCTTGCGAAACCAGATCGCCGCCTGCGCGTAATCACGCGACACACCCATCCCGTTGGCGTAGGAAACTCCGAGATAGAATTGTGCATCAATGTTGCCTTGGTCTGCGGCCTTCCTAAACCAGACGATCGCTTGTGCGAAGTCCTGGGGTACGCCCTGCCCGTTGTAGTACGCCATGCCGAGGTTGTATTGCGCTGTGGCATCCCCGCTGGCAGCTTGCTCTTTGAGCGTGGCGATACTTTGGGCCGACTCGGCAGAGTCGATGCTCACCGGGGCCTGGGCAGGAACTGGCGCGGCGGATGGCACAGCCAAAGCTACCGGGACGGCAACTTGCGGCATATCGGCAGACGCTCTCTCTGCGGCATGGTTTTCGGGGAGGTCATTCTGCCTGGACGCATTGACTAGCACATCTGCGCGAATAGCTTTCAGTGCTTCCTCAAATAACTTGTCCGCCCGGTGCCGATCCCCAGACGCCCTTATCAGGTTGCCAATTCCAGCACCCAACTCCGCTGTTGCGGCATCATCTCCAGACCCGCTGGCCGTTACACGGCTGAATACCACGCTATCTGTCGAAATCAGTTCCAGTTGGCTCCCTTTTACTCGATAGGCGTACATGTACAAGGCAACCGAAGATTGCGAGACGGTCGTCTCGGTTGGAACAACGATGGTTGAGGTTTGCTGGCCTTGTACCGTCGCAGTGCCGTTCGCGCTGCTGCCGTCGGAATAGGTGGTATGAGAAGAAACGTCGGCGCTGAATGGCTGGGTGGTCATGCGCGTTTCCGAGCCGTGGATGGTCTGGCTAACCGTCTTCATGGGAGTTTCGGAAATCAGCACGCGGTATTTCACCTTGTCCATGTCTTTTCTAGTAGCTGGGCAGATTGAGGGCGCGAGCTTTACGCCCTCTTTCGAAAACCACCGGAACATCTTCTCGCTCATGAAGCCCCATTGCGGTTTGTCTCCTAAATCCGGGCGGTAGATGCCGGTTGTGTAGAGAATCTTGCAGCTTGGGTTTGTTTGGCTCGAAAGCACCCATTGATTGAAGTCGGACTGCCAATCGTTTTTGGCAGACGCCGTGATTGCCAAGGTGGGCACGGAAAGCGCAAGTAGGAGCGCAAGACGCAACGACCGCATGATTACCGCCTTTCTGACGCCAAAGAGCGTATGCGCTAAATATAGCGCAAAGGCTAATCCGATCATGGACGGATGGCAAAGGACATCTGTGCGGCGACGGGCGAACGGATCAGGAAGTTGCGCCGCGCCCGGAACTGGCGACAGATCGACCTTGCCGAGCAGTCCGGCGTCCACGAGGTCCATATTTCAGACTTGGAGCGCGGAACACGCGAACCGGGATTGCGAACCCTCAGCAAGATTGCTCGTGCTCTGGAGACTTCGCTCTCGGAACTGCTGAAGGGGTTGTGAATCGCATACGCACTATTACCAAATAGTAAACACCCCTTGAGCGCCTCACTCCGGATTTGAAAAAAAACGAATCTGCTCCACGAATCGGGCTGAAAAAGGGCCTCATTCTATCGACATCTGTTGACATTTGCTGACAGGAATGGGAAAACAGAGCGGAGGGAAGAGATGCCCAAAGCAACCGCGCCGCAATCGCTAGACCGTGACTGGTTCACCGTGGGGCAGGCCGCAGCATATCTCCAGTGTTGCACGCGAACAGTGCATCGTTACCTCGATTCCGGTCTGCTCTCAGCCTCGCAGCTCGTACCCGGCGGGACCATTCGCATCTCGACTATCAGCATCGAAAAACTGCTCGAACAAACCCGCCACTAAGTTGCACCTTCGTCTCCCAATTCCCCAAAAGTTTTTGGAGCCGTGAGAGCGAAAAAAGGCGTCCATGCCCTCACACCCCGTACCCTGGGACAACTTCGGCAACTCCGGCAAGTCGGCCAGGGCAGCCCGCCAGAACCCACGCGGCCAGAGGTGCGATATCGCACCACCCTCCAGAACCCTCACCACGTCGGCAAGGCTCCCCAAGGCAGGCCAGAGTGTCTGCAATCGCTCACAGAGGCTTTCTGTGCGTTTGCGCTCCATCCTGTGCTGTGTCCGCTTTGCGGTGGAACTGTTCTGAGGCGAACCATCGGCGAGCGCCGGACGGCTCACGCTATCGGCTGATGGGGCAAGTGGCCGCGCCGCGTCAACTGCCAAAGTGGGGAATCGGCTGGAAATCATACCGGGGAAAATACCGGGGACTCTGGACAGCAAACCGCATATATTGAGAGCAACCGCAACGGAGGCGGAACCCGCATAAACACAGGGTTCCGAGCACTCCAGATACAACCGCAGTAATCAGTAGAAATTGGCTCCCCTGCAACTCTTAACCGACAGGTTGTAGGTTCGATTCCTACCGCGTCCACCATAGAATCAAGCACTTACAAGCTCCTCTTCTTCAGGCTTCGCCGAACTTCGCCGAATTGCTTTCGGACCCCGCGGACTGCGAAGATTCCGTCCTTTCAGGCCCAACGTTCCAACTGGCGCCGTCCAGCCCTCGAGCACTGCATCTGTGCGCGAATTGACCGCCTGGAGGACGCGCTTGTCGATCGACTGTACGTACACGTCCCCGGTCGTCTGGATACTCGCGTGCCGCAACATACTCTGGGTGTCCTTCAGCGTTCCGTGTTCCTGCATGTCGGTTCCCAGCGTACGCCGCATTACCTGAAAAGTGACGAGGCGATCTGGGATGCCTAGTTTCTTGGCGATCGGGATGATTCTCCACTTGAGGAAATTCTTGCCCCAGCGCGGCACCGCCTGGCCCTTTCGTTTCCCGCGCCCGAAGGTGGGGAACATCAAGGCTTCGGGTGACGTGTCATTGCAGATACTGCGCCACGTTTCAATGACTGGCCGTACCTGCTCCGGCACCGGAATTGGCGCCTTGCTTTGCCGGGTCTTAAGTCTCCCCGCATAGAACTTCCCGTCGTACCCCATGCCGTGAGGCATGAGCGCCTCTCCGGTCCAGGACTTCCACTGCAGCCCCATGATTTCGCTGGCACGCAGTCCGCAAAAAATGCCGACGTGCAGCAGGCATAGATCGTGTGCATCCTCGATGGCTCCAATCAGCGCCAGTATCTGTTCCCGCATCATCACGGGTCTTTCTACCGGCTTGGTCTGAGGCATGGTCACGTCTTCTCCGGGATCCTCGGCCATGAATTTTTGCTTCTTGGCCGTGTGGGTAATCGCCCGTATATTGGAGAAGCACTGGTGGACCACGGCTTGCGAATAGCCCTTGTCCGCCAGTCCGTTCAGCCAAATCTGGATTCCAAAAGCATCCAGTTTACGGAGTGGAAGGTCTCCAAACTGCGAGACCAAATAGTGCTCAAGCTGATAAGTGTTCGTTTTTCGGTAAGCGGGACTCCACTTTCCTCGCCGCATCGGAATGTACCGCTCATTGACGAACCAGCGAAAAGTGACTGAATCATCTGCAAGAAGCGTCCGGGGCGAAACAGAGGCACCGGCTTCCTTCAGAATGATTTCCCGCAGCAACTGCTCGGCTTTCCATTTGGGCGTATTCGCCTTGGGACAGATCCGTACGTTGCGGTGCTTGCGAACCTCCTTTCCATCCTGGTCCTTGCCGTAAATCAGGTACTTGCCGTACCACATCTTCACCTTCTGCCCGCAAAGGTAGACGGTGCCCTGCTGGTACTTCATTGCCATATGGTTCTCCGTTTTCTGCTTCCGGTCCTGGTCGTGGAGAACAATTCCTTCATACACCAAATCGCGGGCGCTGGGAAGTCCGGGATGTATCAAGGTTTGCCATGAAGACTTCAACGTCAACCCACCGATACCGGATAAGGGTCCCCAGTTTAACTGCTCTGATTTGCGGGGCACGTCGGGTCGTATGGTCTCGCACCCATCGCTCCGAAACTCCCAGCTTTTCAGCCACCTGACGGGCATTCAAGAGTCGATCATGTCCGGGCGTTTGCGGAACCAAGCGATGCTCCAGAGCCTGGCGATCGCCCACGAGATCGGGTGCTGCCGAACGGCGCGAAGTTTCTGGCTGAGAGGCCGTGCGCAGTCCGGAGGTTGAATTTTGGAGGATATGGAGCTGGCTTCGGGCCTCCAATTCCGGAACGTCCTCAGGAGCTTCCATATCAGAAGGACGTACAGTCGTCGCGAGATCTTCAGTAATGCCAAGTAGTTGGATCGCTGCATTGGTCATAAATCACCTCGAATTCTTGGGTTGGCTTGGACGAGAGCTGATGTTGATCTGCACGGCCAATAACGGTCCGCTTTTCCACGTTCTGTGGAAATCGTGAGAGCTATGTGTAAAACAGGTGATCGATTCGGTCAAATGACCTCGCACTACTGGGCAGAGGAGGAGTGCTTAGAGAGGCCATGAAAAAGACCGTCCGTCTACCCGCTCATCCAGGGAAGGCGATCCATTCGAATTTGACCGAGTTGCGAACCTGAACCATCCTGTCACCGAGGAATAAGGGGGACGGGATGTTTGAGTCATTCGATGACCTCATGGACCGGCTCAAGGCAACCGGTTACTTCAGGCAAAACGCAATTAGCCGTATCAGTTGCACAAGCGGCAGGTACGCATATTGAGCGGCTCCAATGCTACCGCGGCGTCACTGAAGACAAGGCGATTGGGCGGTTCGACGAGAGCCTCCAGCGGCTCTACTTGGAGTTCTCGAAGGGGCAGGACACGAATGGAAAGGCGGGGAGCTGGCGCGAGTTGCAGGCCAACCTCAAGGGCCGCGACTTCTTTCGGCCCGGCCCGCTCATGCGCGCTCTCGAATGCGAGAAGCCATGCGTGCTGTTGATCGATGAACTCGATAAGGTAGACGAGGGTTTTGAGGCGCTCCTGTTGGAAATCCTATCCGCGTGGCAGCTCTCGATTCCCGAGTTTGGGACGGTTGAAGCCAGGAGCATTCCGTTCGTGGTCCTCACCAGCAATGAAGAGCGGCGCTTGGGCGACCCGATCCGGCGGCGCAGCCTGTATGTGCGGGTCGAGCATCCGACGCCGGAGCGGGAGGCGGAGATCATCGCTAGCCGGACACCGGAAGCAACCATGGGTTTTCACCGCGAGATTGCCGGCATTGCACGTTCGTTCCGCAACTATTCGCTGGAGAAGCCGCCGTCGGTCTCGGAGATGATCGACTTTGCCAATGCGTTGCAGTTGCTGGGCGCCGATCACGTAACGGAGGAGCAGCGGGACGTGCTGCTGCCCTTCCTGGCCAAGACCGAAAAAGACCGCCGCCATCTTCTTCTACGCGAGGGATTCCAAAGCTTGCTTGTCGATGGGGCGCGTTATGCGCGGGACCTTGGGCTCGCAGGAGGCGCGGGATGAAGTGTCTTCTTGTGGTTCTTCTGATGGCTCCGCAGGCTGGCTGGGGACAGGTGAACATGGCGCAGGCCGAGGGCTGGGTTCAGCAATATGCCAGCCATTACGGCGTGTCTGCGGAGTTGGTTGCCGCGCTGATTGATGTCGAGTCGCGCTGGAATCCACGGGCCGTTTCGAGTAGCGGCGCTATGGGATTGATGCAGTTGATGCCCGCAACAGCGCGGCGCTTTGGCGCGTTTCAGCCCTTCGACGCGGAACAGAACATTGCGGCGGGAACGCGTTATGTGACCACGCTGATGTGGGAGTTCCACGGTGATCTGAGGCTTGTGGCCGCGGCCTATTACGCCGGAGATCGATGGGTTGGAAAGAGGCAATTCGACTACAGCAACCCGGATGTCGTCGCTTACGTCGAGTCGGTTCGACGCCACTATCTTGCGCGCAAGTCCGCGACAGGTTCACTACCCAGGAGGTAAACCGAGATGAGAATTCGTTGGTTAATCCCTATCGCAATGCTCTTTCCACTGCGCCTGATAGCAGTCGACAATGCCGTCAAGCCCCGTGTCGAGACGATAACCATCAACCCGTCCGAGGTGACGACGCTTCACCTGCGGCCGGAGTTCGAGTCGGTGATTCATATGCCGGAGGAAATCACATCAGTGATTCTCGGCAGTCCTGGCTCCTTCAAGGCGGAACTCAACGAAGGTGAGCCGGATTATGTGTACGTCAAGCCGATCACGAAGGAGGCTGCCCAATCGAATCTCCTGATTGCGACCAGGTCTGGCCAGCATGTGACGATCGAGTTGGTCAGCGACGGAGTTGGCGGGAGCGGATCAGCTCTGCCGGTCGACTTCTTGCTTGAATACCGCACTTCCAGGAGCTTCTTGATTCCTGCCGGCGGAGGCGCAGAACACGTGAAAGTCGAACTCACAGGAACTACGCCATCCCCTGCTTCGCCACGAATTCCTGCAGATGTAAAACCGCTCTCGACAGTCGACGAAGAGTATGAGCAGCAGATGCGCATCAACGCTCCAGGTTGGATGAAATGGGAGGGCAAGCAGATCGAAACCTCACTCGGCGACATCCGGCAATGGAGCAATGAGACGGTCGTTTCGTTCTCGATCCTCAATCCATCCGATCAGCCGGTAGAGGTCGTGCCGCCGCAGATCCAAATCAGCGGCCGTGCGGTCAAGAAAAAGAAAAAGGAGGGGAAGAGTCTGACAGCCGATCAGTTATTGATTCGCGACTACCGACTGAGCGCGACGAGGATCGAGGCGGGTGCGCGCGCCGATGGAGTCGTCGTCTTCGACCGCCCGAACTTCAAGCAATCGACAGAGAAGCTCTTCCTCCAGATTGCCCAGGCCGACCGGGTGGACCGGCCGATACTGATCCGTCTGCCCTTTACGCCGCCCATCGCCGGCGGAGCACGGTAGACCCAGGCCCGACACAAAGGAGACGCCATGAATAGCAACGAAACGAACGGATCGAGAATCGCCCCCGTACAAATCGAAGAGTCTGCTGAAGGACCGGCGACGGAATCTCCCCGTCAGCGGCCTCCGATTCCAACTGAGCCCGAGCTGACCGAAGTTCTTGCGGATCCGCCACATAGCGGAGCCCACGCGACGAGGGAAGGTATCAACGGCAAAACCGGTATTGAAAAGCGCAAGCTGATCCTGCTCGGCGGCGGGTTGCTGGTTGCCGTGCTCTTCTTTGCCTTTACCTCTTTGGTCAACCATTCTTCATCGATGAAGAAGGCGACCGGGAAGAGGGCAAACAATCAGGCACAGCAGCAAGCCCCAGGCCAATCCAAGGGGAGCGTCACGCCTCTGATGGAGACCGTACGCAACGACGTTCAGGAAAATACGAGCGGGCAGGTTCGTCCAGGCGACATCAAGCGCACGAGTACTCCGGCGCCGGGCGCAGGGGAAAGCGCAGGAGCGGCGATGCCTCGAAAGCCCCGCGCAGGGAGCGCGCCCGGTGCCAACACCTTGGGCGCCATACCATCGTTTTCTGATACACAGCAGAAATGGGAGGAGCCACAGCCGTATGGCGAAGCCAACCACGCTTCTTCCGCTCAGACGCAGCAATCGCAGAATGCTTTGAAGGAAGCATCGCTGGTATTTGTGCGCGCCCCAGCCCAGTCACAGGCTTCAATCGCTGCTAATCACGCTACGGCGGATGCAGCGCCGGTGCTGGAAATGACGCCAGGGGCGCGGATTGAGGCGAAGCTCGAAACGCAGATTTCAAGCGCGGTTCAGGCTCCGGTTGTGGCCGTTGTCGAATATACCTACGCGATCGGCGACCGCATCGTTGTCCCGGCCGGCGCTCGTGTCTACGGCCAGTTGCAACAGGCAGACCGGTCCGGTTTCGTCGGAGTCAAGTTCGATGAGATCGAGTTGCTGGACGGGCAACGAGAGAAAATCGAGGCCATTGGCGCTGGGCTTGATCTCGGGCCGATCAAAGGCACGGTGTACGGGAAGAACACAGGGAAGAACTTCCTGATCCGCGCGGCGTCCGGCATCGGCTCCTTGGCCGCTGCGCTGGTCGGCAACAACTCGAGCGCGGCGTTCTCAGAAGGGGACCTGCTGCGCGAAAGAGTATCGGAAAACATCGGCGATGCAGGCGACTCCGAATTGATGAGCCTGAATCTCACCAGCCGTGTCGTGGTCTCGGTCCCGGCCGATACGAAGATCTACATCGTCTTCACCAGGCATGATGAGAGCCAGACAGGGTTGCACAGAGTGGCAAGCCAATAGCTCATGTCATCCGCCTGCAATGCCTCGGCGTCAGAACCGGGGCATTTTTTTGCGCGCCTGTGGATTGGCGTGGCCGTGTGTTGTAGCCGCCACGAGCCGACTGCTGGTTGCCGTTTCAGACCCCATTCAGATTCCAACCGTGGCCGGATTGGTACGGCCTCTCGGGGAACGTTTGACCAATAACCGTTCCGGTTGTGTCGTTGTGCGTTTGACTCATTGAAGCGCAAATTGGTCAAGACGCATTTGACCAATGATCGTTCCCGATATGTCATTGTGCGTTTGACCAATTCCCGTTCCGCGAAGGCCGTCCCTGGACTCCGACAGACGGGGTTCTTTGCAGCGCATTCTCCTCCAGGCAGGTGGACTGGCAAACGGTTGCGGGTCGCCAAAGCGGTTGTAAATAGGTTCTTGGCCCGAGCCTGACCTTTCCTGGACCAGCAATGTCCCCGCATGTGTCGTCCGCTGCGCCCCCATCTTGGAGCTCTGAACCTTTGATATGGAGGCGCCACTTCTATGGCCGACTAAAGGCCATATGCGAATTGACGGAATCTGTGTTCTGCCTCAAGTTCTCTCTCGACACGGATGCCCCGAGCAACCGCGTCCAGGAGAGATTCATGAGAACCGCATTGGCCTTCTGGCAAGGCTCGACTGTATCTGCAGCATCACGATCAACCCAACTGCGGCAGCTCTTCACGAGATGCTGCTTGATGAGCGCAGCTGTTCTCTGCCTTTCCGCCTACCAGCACGAGGCGCAAGCGCAGACCGTCACCTCGCAATGCACCAACCCTGTTTGCACACCAGGCAGGCCCTGCGCGCTACTCCGGTGTCCAATCCCTCGACGTTGCTTGGACTGCGCCCCACCGCCATCCAGTGGCACAAACTGTGTTGTGGGGTATGCACTTGGCAACGACGCGGACTTTGCAGGCGGCGACGTCCCGGATGTTCTGATTGAGTCCACGGATTACTGGACAATCGACGACTACGGAGACGTATGGTACGACGGGAGTTCGACAACTGGTCCGGTCCAGGAAACCACACTCACCTTGCCTCCGAGTTGTATTCAAACGAGCAGATCGTTTGTTCTCGAAGATCCACTCGAGGAATACGAAGGTTCGATCACCATGGGAACCTTCACCTACCAAGGCCTTCAAACCCAGTTTTACGCATGGCCACAAGTGTTTTACGACGACGGCGACCGGTCGTTCATTGACGTCGTCGATCCAGACGGCAACATCGACTTCTACCAGTATCCATGGCTTTCCCTGGGTGCGTATGTGGTCACAGGGGTCGATGCATCGACGGGAGACTTCTTCGAGGGAAATGGAACCGTCGAACTTCTCATAGCGGACGATGTGTCGTATTAAGCCGGTCGCGGCCCAGCAACGTCCTACTTGATTTTTCACTGCATTCAAGCAGCACAACTCATTCAAAAGGAGAAGAATATGCAACTGATGAAACGGTTCATACTCACCTTCGCTGCGATGACAGGCTTGGGAATCGCACCGTTGATCGGTCAAACCTCGGCACTTCAGACAGTTCCGCTGAGCGCCGATATCGATGTCGTCAGCGTGCGCACGCTGTCTGACGGCAATACGCTGCGCCAGGAAAGAAAGATGAAGTTCTATCGACGCGCGGATGGCAGCACGCGGGTAGAGGAGCCCAACCGAGTGGTCATTGTCGACAACAGCTTACACACCGTCACCGTGCTTGATACGGTCGGGAAGGTTGCGCAGGTGCAGAACGCTCCACCAGCGCCCGCAAACGGTAAAACACCAGCAGTTGCTCTTTCTCAACCCAAGGCTAGCGGTAACAGCCCCGACGCAAGGAACAGTTCACCGAACACCGATCTTGGCGTCAAGGCGATTGCCGGCTACAGCGTTCGCGGGGTTCAGCGAACGATGACCATCCCGGCCAATTCAGCACTTGGAAACACTGCTCCCATTATCAAAACGATCCAGGTGTGGAGATCCTCCGATCTCCGGCTTCCCCTGGTCACTGTCATCACCGATCCACTCGGCGGCACCACGACTTCGCAATACGAAAACATCTCAACCGCAACCCCGCCGGACAGCAGCCTCTTCACGGTCCCGGCCGGATACAAAATCGTATCGGCCCCACAATCGCGCATCGTCTCGTCGCAAACAAACTGAGGACGGATTCGTCCAAGCAGTTGGAGGAACGAAAAGGTATGTGGGTACCCCGGAATCAACTCTCGAGGCCCATCCTGGCGGCCGCACTGGTGCTTTCCCCGCATCCGTGCGGCGCTCA
>JBEKZJ010000081.1:0-23098 GCA_049509995.1 Occallatibacter sp.
CCAGGGTGGAGTTCGTGCCCAACGCCCCGCTGCCGGCCAACACCAGCTTGACCATGATCCTCAACGGCGTTCTCGACCAGGTTGGCAACTCCGTCACCTTCAGCTCGACCTTCCAGACGGGGCCAGGGCCGGACTTCGCGACACCCACCGTGGTCTGGAGCAGCGTCGCCAGCAGCGAGAGCATCCCAACCAACTCGGCAATCACCATTCAGTTCAGCGAGTCGATGGATGTATCCACCTTCAGCACCGGCAGCGACGGCGACCTCTATATCTATGACACACTGCTGGGCATCCGCGTTCCTGCCACGCTCTCCTGGAACTCGGCCCAGACGGTTGCCTATCTGCTGCCGAGCTCTCCACTGGCCGCAGGCCGCACGTACTACCTCTACGTCAACAGCGGCACGGACTTTGCGGGCAACACGGTCTCCTCCTACCAGGTCACCTTCTACGCCGGGTTCAGCAGCTCCTCCACCGCTCCCACGGTCATCAACTTCAACCCGTTGAGCGGCGCCACCGGCCTTGGCACAAACGCGATCGTCGAGGCGCAGTTCAGCGCGCCCGTCGATCCCAACTTCCTTGCCGGCGTTACCCTTTCGCAGGGCGGCTCAACGGTGTCCACCACGCCGGTCATGAGCGCGGCCAACACGATTCTGCAACTGGTGTTGCGGACACCGCTGGCGCCAAACACCACCTACGCGATGACCATCTCCGGCGTCAAGGATCCGGCCGGCAACACGGTCGCCACCGCGACCAACACGTTCACTACCGGCGCAACCTACGACATCGCCAGCCCCAGCGCCATCAGCTCGAATCCGCCGAACAACTCCACGGTGGGAACCAATTTGACTCCCGAGCTGATCTTCAACAAGCCTCTCAATCCGATCACGGTCAACAGCAGCAGCTTCCGCATATACCTTGCCGACACAGGCCAGTGGATTCCGCTGGTCATCACGCCGTCTACGGACGGGAAGACCGTGTCCACACAGCCGCAGGTCGCGCTGCTGCCATACACCAAGTACCATTTCCAGGCCTGCTGCGGCTTCCAGGACCAGGACGGCAACAACGGCACTCAAGCCGATGTGTACTTCTGGACCAACGGCGGTACGGACACCACCGGTCCGACGGTCAGCGTCAGCCCCGCGAACGGCGCCACCGGCATACCGCTGAACGCCAAGGTCATCGTTTCGGTAAACAGCATCATGGATCCCACCAGCTGGACGCAGAGCTCGATTCAACTGCTGAACGGCTCTACCCCGGTGTCGGGAACCGTGGGCATGCCCAATGTTCAGGAACTCATCTTCGCGCCCGCCGGCGCCCTGTCGGCGAGCACCACCTACAAGGTGAAGGTCAACGGCTTCACCGACGCCAACGGCAACGCCGTGGTGCCTTCCACCACCACATTCACCACCGGTGCAGCCGCATCCGGCGGCGGCCTCACCTTCACCAGTTCCAACATTACCAACGGTGCGACCAACGTCCCCGCAACGCAGCCGATCATCCTCTCCTTCAGCCAGATCCTCGTTCCCTCCACGGTCAACAGCAGCACGCTGATGGTGATGGATACCTGGAACAGCAACCGCCCCCTGGCCGGTACCTACTCGGTCAACGGCAACCTGCTCACTATCACTCCGGTCAGTCCGTGGCCGGCCGGGGCGAACGTCACCGTGGGCGAGTGCGGCGGACCGACCGACATCCTGGGCGATGTGTTCCTGAACGGCGCCTGCTATGGGCAGCAGCTGGTGAGCTTCACCGTGACCACCGGCTCGCCGGATACCACGGCATTGCAGGTGCTCTCGGTGAGCCCTTCCAACGGTGCCACCAATGTGCGCCACGATTTGCCGGTTTCGGTCACCTTCAACAAGGCCATCAACCCCGGCACAACGAGCGGCTACAACACGTTACTGTACGCCGGCCAGGATCTGCAAACCAACGGCAGCGTTACTCTGTCGGCGGATGGCCGCACCCTGACCTTCAACGTGGGTGCCCTGTCGGACGGCACCACCTACACCATTGCGATACCCGCCGGCGGAGTCGCCGACGAATCGGGCAATGCGCTGGCTGGCAACTTCATCAGCACCTTCACCACGGCCGTCAATCCCGCCACCGGCAGCGGCAGCGTGCAAGGCACCTCTCCTGGAAACAACGCATCCGGAGTTCCAACCAATACGCTGCTGACCCTATACATGAACCGCCCGGTCGACCCCTCCACGCTTCCGGGCAATTTGACCGTCACCGTAAACGGCAACGTCGATGCCGGAACCGTGCAGTCTGTGGCCAGCGGTTACGAGATCCAGTTCTCGCCCACCACGCCGTTCCCGAACGGTGCCACGGTGCAGTGGTTCTTGTCGGGCAATGTGCTGGATGTGTACGGCGACTACTTCAACGGCACCAGCGGCTACTTCTATACCGCGCCTGCCGTGAATGCGGCCATCGCCTCGCCGCAGATCGTCGCGGTCAGCCCGCCGTGCTGCAGTTCACCGTCGATGCCGACCAACGGCGAGATCGACATCCAGTACAGCCTGCCCATCGATCCCGCCACGTTGAGCGGCAACGTGTATCGCAACAGCGGCCCGGCTACGCCGGCGTTCACGGTCGGCCTGGCTCCAGGCACAACGAATGTGGTTCGCATCTCGCCCAGCTCGCCCTGGAATGCGTCCACGTTCTACGGTTTCTGCACCAACGCCAACGTCAAGGGCGTCAATGGAGTGGCGGCTCAGAGTTCCTGCTGGACCACCTACTTCACCACCGGCGCCGGTCCTGACTCGACCTCCGGCACGGTCACCATCGGGCCGCCCGACGGCGCCGTGAATGTGGGCACCAATGCCTACATCCGCCTGCAGTTCTCCAAGCCCATTGATGTGACCACGATCAACTCCGCCAATGTGCAGATCACCGCCGGCGGCATTCCCATCCCCGGCACATGGTCATTCAACTTGAGCAGCGGCGACTATGTCGGCGCCAACTTCACGCCGGTCAATCCGCTGCCGCCATCAAGCACGATTCAGGTCAGCGTCAACGGGCTGCTGGACTACGCAGGCAACACCTTCACTCCTTCGACCGCACAATTCACCGCCGCGGCCCTGCCCGACTACTCCACTCCAACCGCCGCGCTCGACTTCAGCTCCTGGCAGGCCGGGATTTCCACCACCGCTTCCTTCAGCTGCCGTTATTCGGAGCCGATGGATCCGAGCAGCGTCACGGCTTCTAACACCTACATCCACAGCTACGTGAGCAACGCCAGCGTTCCGGTGGCCTACGCCTGGTCCGCAGACCTGATGTCGGTCACCATGACACCGTTGGCGCCGCTCTTCGCCAACTCGCAGTACGTTTACTACTGCAGCGGCGCCATCGATCTGACTGGCAACGGGCAGTCTTACGCCGCGGCCGGCTTCTACACCGGCAACGGCCCAAGCAGCGCCGGCCCCGTGCTGTTGCAGGCCAACCCGCCCAACGGCTTCACCAACGTGCCGCTCAACACAAACAATGGCCCTTGGTACGGCTCCAGCCTCGGCCTGCTCTTCAACGAGCCGGTGGCGGCAGACACGCTGGAGAACATCACCCTGACTCCGGCCGGCGGCAGCCCGATACCGATCGCCGTCTACCCCGAGTACGGAAATACGATTGCCTGGGTGCAACTGCCCTGGGCCCTGGCGCCCAACACCCAGTACTCCTACAACATCTCCGGCGTTACCGACTTGAGCGGCAACGCCATCACCCCGGTCACCAGCACCTTCACCACCGGATCGAGCTACGACTTCACCAGCCCAGCCGTCACGGCCGTTGTTCCGGCGAACAGCACCACAGGTGTCGCGGTTAATACGGCGATGTCGGTGACCTTCAGCGAGGCGATGAACCCGGTGCTCATCACCTCCAGCCAGATCTACCTGCGCTTGCACAACCAAACGTCGGTCGTAATTCCAGCAACCCTCAGCCTCTCGGCGGATTTCAAGACTGTGACCCTTACTCCAACCGCGCCGCTGGCTCAATCGACGATCTACGATATTGTCTACTGGCCCAACAACTGGTACCTCTACGACATCGCCGGAAACCCGAACACCCAATACGGAGTGGAATCCACCTTCACCACCGGCACGGCAAGTGCGGTGAACGGCGCCTGCGGTTCAGCCAACGGCGGGTCGTTCTCGTCACCCCCGTCAGCAGCCAATCTCTGCTCGGCCGGCACGACCTCGGCTATCACCAACCCCGGTTCCTGGACCTGGACCTGCAACGGCCAGTATGGAGGCACCAGCGCCTCCTGCTCGGCCACGGTGGCCGCCGGCCCGGCCTGTTATTCGCAGCAATCCAGCCTGGTCTCCTGGTGGAAGGGCAATGACGACGCCACTGACCACATGGGCAATAACAACGGAACCCTGGAGAATGGCGCCGGCTTTGCTCTCGGCGAAGTTGGCGATGCCTTCAGCCTCAACGGCAACAACCAGTATGTGCTCATCGGACAACCGGTTCCGACTGACCTGCAAATCCAGAATGCCATTACGCTGTCGGCCTGGATCTACGTTACGGGCTATCCCGCCGACAACGGCAACGGCGCGCTGGGGCTGATTGTTGGAAGCCAGCACGACGGCAATTACGCCGGCGCATCCATCTTCTACGATGGGCGCACCAACCCCGACAGCATGACCGGCATCCCGCCCGGCCATATCGCTTTCAACATCGGAGACGGGTCCAACTGGCACATAACCAACGCAGCGACGCAAGTGCCGCTCAACCAGTGGACCTTGGTTACGGCTACTCGGGCGGCGAACGGTCTTGGCCAGATCTACTACAACGGTGCGCTCCAACCTGCAGGAACCACCATGGCGTGGAATGGCACGGCTTCCTACTCCGGGTCGTGGTTCGCCATCGGGCAAGAGGTGAACCAGAACCGGCCCTTCAACGGTCTGATCGACGAAGTCCAGGTTTACAACACCGCCCTGACCGCAACCCAGGTCCAGAACATTTACAGCGCCGGCAGCTCTGGCGTTTGCCCGTAGTGTCGAAAGAACGTTCAACGAACAATGCGGAGACTGCGGTGTCGGTCTCCGCATTGTTCCTCGCGCCGACGAAGTCGTTATACGCGGAGGCTGTCGTGAAATACACCCTGTTTCTCACTCTGCGATGCAACCTCGCCTGCGACTATTGTTACGTACGCAAGGCGAAGGCTTTCATGCCGTTAGAAGTGGCGGATCTGGCGGTAAAGTTCGCCCTCAGCCACACTCCGCAGAGCGAAGATGTCGAGATTGGCTTCTTTGGCGGCGAGCCTCTGCTGGCCTTTCCTTTGCTGAAGGAGATTACCAGCCGGATCGAGTCGCACCCGCAGTACGATCCCAAGCGAGTGAAGCTCAGCATTACTACGAATGGGACATTGGTCACTGCGGAGATCCTGGACTTCTTCGGCCGCCATCGAATCGCAATGTGTATCAGTTGCGACGGACCACCTGCCATCCAGGACAGGCATAGGCACTTTGCCGATGGCGCCGGGAGTTCGCGCCGGGTCGAAGAAGCAATTCGCATGAGCCTGGCCGCTCAAGGCAGGGTCGTAATCAACGCCGTATTCGGCCCGGGGACGCTTTCGGCCATGCCGGAAACGCTGGAATATTTCTCTTCTCTCGGTGTGCGCCAAGTGCACTTCAGCCCCGATTTTTCCGCGAAATGGACAGAGAATGACGCGCAGAAAGTCCCGGATGTCTACCAGGCACTGGCGGATCGCTACATGAAGTACTACCGGGAAGGGCGGCCACATTTCATCAGTCTTCTGGATAACAAGATCACCGTGATGCTGCGCGGCGGGTACCAAAAGACCGAGAAGTGCAGGATGGGGGAAGGCGAATTTGCTTTTTCTCCTACCGGGCAGATCTACGCCTGCGAGCGGCTTGCCGGTGTCGATGCGGAGAACCATGTTGTCGGGACAGTGAACGGCCTGGTCCAGATAGGGGCTCTACCGAATCACTTCGCGCCTGGGGCAGCCGCAAACGAGTCCTGTCTGCAATGCAGCGTCAGGGACTACTGTGTGCACTGGTGCGGGTGTTCCAACTACTTCATGAGCGGCTATTACAACCGCGTGAGCCCATTCCTGTGCATGTCGGAACGAACGGCGCTGCGATTGGCCACCCGAATCTTCCAAACGCTGGAAACAGAACTAGGGCCCATTTTTCTGCATCATCTCGGCAAGCAGGACGTACGTTGGGCATCGGACCCCGCGTCATGCCTCGCACATCCTGTATGACATTCATCTCACACCACACGAGCAATTCAACCAACACTCACTCGACAGAAAGGGGAACCGCATGGCAACGCAAATAACTCCGCACGATTTCGAATCGATGGCGGGCCTCCTGGTGGCAGTATCAAAGATCACAGGCCCAAGGATATTGTCCGGCCCGCATCCTCCTGCTGGCTGGGATGCTTACGCCAAACAGATCTCAGAGTTCATCACTGCAAACAAGATTCCATCGCTTGCCCAGAAATACGAGCAGATGATTGGGCGAGGCGAGTCTCTGGGAGTTTTCGAATCGGTGCTCGATTGGCAAGGGAAGGCCGGCGGGTGGCCGGGCCTGCATCTTCACTACTCGGGACAAATGTACCCATTGACGAACGCGCAATGGGAGTCCTTCTCCAAACCGCTTGTGAAGCAATTGGCGGCGAAGTTGAACGAGGCAAACACAATCACTTTCGAGCAGTTCACGGCGCTAGGATAGGTCGGCTACTCCAGCCTCTATTAAGCCTGCAAAAGGAAGCGGCCTCTCGATCGCCAAAGTTCGAGGGGCCACCCAAGCCAGGCAGAAGAAGAATTCCCTGACCAGTCACAAAAGACCATTCAGATCACTCCACCTCATCGGGCCAGCCGTGCGGGCGAACTGCATCATCAGGCTGGGCCAGGATAGAAAGCGGCAGACATGATTCGCCGGGTGGCGGCCAAACAGGACGATGAGAGTGGGTGGGACGGCGATTTCCGGCAGCTGCATAGCAGGCTGTTCTGGACTGGATCTCCGGTCTTTACGTGGTACTTGCACTCCCACTTCGAGTGGCTTAAGCTCTCATATTCGTCCATCCAGGATTCTCCTTGAAGTGTGCTTGGCGGCTCACCTCTCGGAGTTTCCTGGACGGACTCCCGCAAATGTCAAACTGCTACTGCCACCCCGGCAAAGCCGGGGGAACTCCCGTTTGATTAGGTCCATTCGGATCATTGCCGCAGAGCTTCCACCACTCTGGCGATCAGGGGTTTCGGCCGGGAAAAGCTGGTAAGAAGTCATAAGAAATCCAGGCGATCTACCAAAAGTCCATCGTAAGTTCACCTCCGATCCATTGCTCTTGTCGCCCATTCGTGCGATTCTGCACGATGCTTGATTCATTGGCAGCCGACCGGCGTCTAGGGAATCGCATTTCCCGTGACGCTATAGCCTCACGTGCACAATCCGTGTGCGCGGCTTCGCTGCGCCAGTAACCCGTCAAAACATTCACCTGGTTGCACTCAGGAGATCGACGATGAAAAGAGATTCAATCAAGCCTTCAATATTCGTGCTCGCCGTGGCAGCTTTTGCGCTGGCCGTTCCTTCGAGTCAGGCCGCCGCGCAGTCAGCCCCCGGCGTGATTTCACCGCGGGTCAATGCGCAACAGCGCAACTTGCCTGGCTCCGTGATTCTGCGCGGAGAGCCCCATGCAACGACCATGCAGCGGCTTGGGGTAGTGAAGCTGCATGAGCTGTCTGCCCTACGCAGCAATCCGCAAGTTACACTTGGCACGGCCAAGCTGGACTTTACGCCGATGCTCAATAATCCACGTGCACTCTTCAACGTAGCGCAAAAGCTGCGCGCGCTGCCGCAGGATGTTGAGGTTCGCACCGACGAGACGCAGGTGACCGAAGTTCAGCAGGGCCTGGTAATTCATCAGCTGCTGGACTACCAGATTCTGCCTGGCAAGTGCAATGACCCATCGGCGCGCGCCCAGCTCGAAGCGGCAGGGGTAGGCTGCTTTCAGAGCGTGCCGATTTCCGAGCGCATACAGGCGTTTTCCACTCTGGGCAGTCCCCGCTACGTGGCGGATGCAGGCAAGCGGCAACACGCGATTGCTGTCTACCAGGAGAAGGTGAAGCAGCAGGATATCGAGATCAACGGGCACATCGCGGAATTGCGCAAGCAGCTTGCCGACCCCGCAAAGCGACGGCAATTCGTGGCAAAGTTTGGCGCAGCGGAAGTGGATCGCGTGGGCCGTTTAGACGACGACCAGATCAAGGGTGAGATGATTAACAGCGGCGAGCAGCGCGTGGAGCAGACGCTGTTTGTGCCCAAGCTCGACAATGTGGCTCGCACACCGGAGATCGGTGCGATGAAGATTGCCCCTGACGAACAGGAGGTTGCCCACCTGCGCCAATTGATACCGGCACCTGCCGCCGGGGGTGCGGCATTGATGAACCATCCTCAGGCTGCTGGAGCCGCGCTGGGACCCGCAGTGGAGCTGAAGAAGAGTGTTAAAACAGACAAGGACCTGGGAACCTACATTTACCTGACTGGCTTTACGCTCGGAAAAGACTACGAGTGGAGCCTTGACTGGACAAAAACGATCAACCCTTGCTATTTCTTTTCCTGCTCACTCACCTTAGAAGTTGATCTCTATGCGGGCTTCAGTTACGGTTTTGGCCTGCGCTTCCCCATCCAGACGCATCTGGACTACCAGTACACTTTGCATCAGGACAGTTCTGACTCGGCAGGCGTGGTAGTGGACTTTGTGCCGATCAACGGCTCGCCCGATCAGTACAAGGCGGCCGGGCTTGGGAATGATCAGATCTTCGATGGCAAGGAACTTGTGGCTCAGGTGATGGCAGATGCGGGCATGAACTACGACTTGACCGGGGTTGGGAGCGACGGCATTGGAGTAAGTATCGGGAAGGACTTTACGGAGGGGCTTCCTGCGCCGTTTACGAATGGCCAGTTCGCACCGCCAGCGCCCGGCACACAAGATCTGAACGGCGCGCAGATCATTTTTGACGATTTCGATCTGCTGGGCGGGGAGGGGAACTATGACGTTGTGGGAGGCCAGATCTTTCCTGCCATTGACGTGGGATTACATTCAGACGGGCTGCGGTTCACCCTGATCGACCATGTAACCGGAAGGCAGACCTCACTTACGCAATCAGGCGGGTTCACGCCCATTGGCGTTGCAGATGACAAAGCGCGAAACGTTCATGTTTCGCTTGCCAACCCCGTGTACAACCTCGGGTTTGAGATCACACCGGGGATCGATGCACGAGTGTTTGTCGACCTAGCAGTCTGGTCAGACTATTGGGACTGGACGATCTGGTTCCCGCAGGTCTCAGTTGAGCTGCCGCCCGGCGGAGTGGACTTTGGCTGCCACGCGCACACGATCTGTTCACGCGACTTTTATATGCAGGGCAAGACGGTTCTTGACGGCCCGCCGCTAGTTATAGCGCAAGCGCCTCGTGGTTCGCTCCTGACCACCGCACAGGTTCTAAACGATCTGAAGTCTTCAGGCTGCAAGGACACGATGGCGAACGATGTCGAGCACAT
The DNA here is from genome assembly GCA_049509995.1 of Occallatibacter sp. Taxonomy (GTDB): domain Bacteria; phylum Acidobacteriota; class Terriglobia; order Terriglobales; family Acidobacteriaceae; genus Telmatobacter. The sequence continues at coordinate 9,522 of JBEKZJ010000081.1, forward strand.
GATGCTATGCCCCACGCCTGAAACCCTCGCTGCGTGCAAGGCGAAGGTGCAGGGGCATAAAGAGATCGGCTGCGGCCAGGGGAAGTAACCAAACTATTGATTCGGCCCTGAGGCACTACTACGCTGCGGCATGGCAGACATCTTTCTGGTTGAAACAGCTCCCCACTCTGCAGGTGTTTCTGGATGCTGCGCAGGGCGCCGACGGCACCCCTGGTCAGTGCGATCCAACGACTACCGGCACAGGATCACCTATCTTAAGAACCGCGCTGAACAGGCGTCGGAACTGCTGCCGCGGGTCCGTCGCGTCTTCTCGCTGCTGACGCGACGGTTATCGGGGACGCACCAGAGAGCCGTCCGGGCCGAGCATCTCCAGGATTACCTTGACGAGTTCGCATTCCGCTTCAACCGGGGCAAATCCTGCAGCCGGGGCAAACTGTTCTATCGCCTCGCCCAACAGGCTATGACAACGGAACCAACCACTTATCGGCAGATCGTGGACACGGCCCAGACCCAGAAAGGCGCCTGACCACTACCCCTTGGGGTTGCCTGAGCCAAATGGATAACCAGTCAAATTCATAAAGAATCTATCGCCAGTTCATCTTTAGTCCATTGATATGAACGCCCATTTAAGCCATTCTTTCCTGTGCCTTTGGATCTGGAGCGTGGATTTCGGATCGCATCGGGCCCACGCATTTTTGTGGACTTTCGAAGGACCGGTTATTCACGCGGCTTCCTTGGCGGAATGTCTACGCTCCGACATGGTCGGCTGGGTTGCATCCGGCACTGTATAACTCAGCGGGCTAGACGCTGCGGAAAACACTATGCACATCCCGCGCCGAAAAGGAGTTGAGATTTGAGCGCTCTGATGAAACACCTACTGTTGCCGATGCTTCTCTTGCTTGCGCTTGCGGGCTGTGGAGGCGGCCTCCCCCCCTCTTCTTCAGTCAAAGTGACAGTGACACCGGCCCAAGCCTCTGTTAAGGTCGGCGACACCGTTTCGCTGACCGGCACTGCGACAGGATTTACCGCGAGCCTCATCGTGGAATGGTGGATTCAGGAATCCAGGGCTCTCGACTCTAATAATGATTGTGGCAAGTTGGATTCACAAGCTAAGGTCTTCACCGGCTGTCCCTACGGTTTCGTCATGTACCACGACGCAACCGATGTCCCCAGCCTGGCCACCTACTACGCACCGCAAACGCCCGGAACGTATCACGTAACGCTGCGAATGACGGAGTATTGCTGTTCGTTTGAAAGCATGGATAAGGCCGCCACAGCGACCATTGAGGTTACCCAATGAGACAGCGTGACTGACTTACAGGGCCGAATGGCACTTGTGGTGAAGACACATGAATGCGGCGCAGGAAACACGACAGGACTGCAATCTCGAAGACCCGATAAGTAGCGCAAATTATGCGACGAATATCCATCGGTGCGCCGGATGCGATCAGCGAGTGGCGGTTGTGAATTGCTGGCCGATCATAGGCCGAAGAATAGGTTCTTAGAGAGGAGAGGACACATGTTGCAATCAAGGCTACAAACTGCATGGGGAACACAACTTCAAAGCGTGAAGTCCACGACTTCTATCATGTCGGTCATCCCATTCGCACAGGTTTTCGAGATTGCTCTTAAGAAACTCGTGGGCCATATCGGATGGTTTCTGTTGTTGGCCCTCATGGGAGTAATGTTCTTGGCTGGTTGCGGCGGTGGTGGCGGTAGTCAACAGACTTCCGTCCCTCAATTGGCCTCAATCTCAGTGGCGCCGTCCAACCCAACGCTCACCCTGGGCGCCAATCAGGCGTTTACCGCCACCGGCAAATACAGCGACGGTAGTACCAAGGACCTGACCTCGGCGGTCACCTGGAGCGCGGCGAACACCAGCGTCGTCTGGCTGAACAATACAGCCGCCCGCAAGGGAGTCGGGACTCCTCGCCAAACCGGCAGTACCACGGTCAAGGCAACTCTGCAGGGAATCACCGGAAGTACAGTTGCAACCGTTGCAGCCTTGTCGTCACGCTTTGGTTATGTAACGAATATGTCCGATGCAACTATCTCCAGGTTTGCTCTGGATGCCGCCAGCAGTTTGATGAGCGCAAAAGAGTATCTTTACCTGGGCCCGGCAAACCCGAAAGCGGCGCTCATCGACCCAGGCAACCGGTTCCTTTTCTTCATCGACGACCGTACTGGCTCGGTGTGGGCCTACACCATCGCCACAACCTCGGGGGAACTCTCTGCCGTCGCCGGTTCTCCGTTCAAGGCCGGTTCCGTCTCGCGTTCCATGGCGATCGAGCCACAGGGAAAATTCCTCTACCTCACGGATCCGGAAGGAAGCGTCTATGCCTGGGCGATTGACGGCGCTAGTGGAGCACTCACCCCGGTAACGGGCTCCCCGTTCTCCGCAGGCTTTGGAACAACGGGCCTCGCGGTGGACCCGACCGGGCGTTTCCTCTACGCCGGCAACCAACAGGACAATAACGTGTCGGCATTTGCCATCGGAGCGGCAGGCAGCCTCACTCCAATCAATGGTTCGCCGTTCAGTACCGGGCAAGGACCAACGGCACTGGCCGTGGACCCTACGGGGCAGTATCTTTATACGGCGAATGTAGGTGCGAATAGTGTTTCCGCGTTTTCCATTGATGCAGCCGGCGGGGCGCTCACGCCCGTTGCCGGCTCGCCCTTTTCCGCAGGCGTGTGCCCGGTATCCCTCGTTCTTGAACCTGGTGGGCAGTATCTCTATGTGGCTAACCAGGGCAGTGTCGACGATGGCTACACAGGAACCATCAGTGCTTTTGCTGTTGATCTTGACAAGGGAAGCTTAACTTCCCTGGCGGCACCAGCCAACGGCGGAACTTTCCCACTCGCGATTGTTGCTGATCCTTCCGGTAGTAGCCTTTATCTGGTCAACAACGGCTCGCACGACGTGCGGACATTTAACATCGATCGTCAGAATGGGGCAATCACTCTGGCGCAGGCGACCCGTACCCGGACGGGACCGGCGTCGATGGCATTCACCGTTGGCAAGAACCCTCTGAGTATTACACCGACCTTTGCCTACGCTGCAGGAGCCGGGGCCAGCGACGTTGGTGCCTATACCGTTAACCCGGCCTCAGGAGCACTGACAGAAACAAATGGATCTCCGTTTACCACCGACGGGGCCAGCATTTCCGTGGTCGCGCATCCTTCAGGAAAGTTCTTGTATGTCGCCGATTATTGGACTTACAAGCTCTCCAGTTACAGCATCGATTCCAATACCGGAGCGCTCACACCTGCTCCTGGCTCACCGTATGCCTCTCCGGCTGCGAATTCGGGACCCTATGAGGTTCTGCCCGAACCGTCCGGCCGGTTCCTTTATATGACAAATGGCTACGATTCGCTCCTCGGCATGGCCGTCGATACTGATACCGGCGCGCTGGCCTCCAGCAGTTGGAACCCCGTGAAGATCACCAGTTCAACACCCTGGGGACCTGACGGTTTTGCCCTCGATCCCGCGGGCAGGTTCCTCTTCGTCGCTGACTCCTCGGGTGGCGCTATCTCTGGATTTCAAATCAATCCCGCTGACGGCTCGCTCACTGAGGTGCCGGGCAGCCCGCTGACGCTCGGGTTGCAGATGGGCAACTATCCAGAGAAGTTAAGCACTGACCCAAGCGGAAAATACCTCTATGTTCCGGTTCGGTGCGCATACTGGGCACAGATCTGCCCGAACAATGCATTGTTCGGTTTTGCCATCGATGCCGGCGACGGTCACTTGACGGCCCTGCAAGGTTCGCCCTGGCAAACTGCAATCGAGGACGCCATGTCCATAGCGCTGGATGCCCGCGGGCGTTTTCTGTACATCGTGGATGGGGGCGGCGCCAATGTCTCTCAGGCCAAAGGAACATACGGCTTCACTATCGATCCTCTGACTGGGGAACTCACGCCCTTCGCGGGATCTCCGTTCCTGCCTGGTGTAATCACGTTCCTGAACCCGGACCCAACCGGTAATTTCATTTACGGGGGAGACATCAGCGCCAACAGTATCCAGGTTTATGGTATCGACTCAACGACGGGTGCCTTGACGTTGAACCAGACGTTGCCCTTCAAGGCGGGCGGCCCTGTCTGGTCGATCACGGTCGGTAGTGCGGTGAAATAGCGCAGCTGTAAAACTCAAAGACGAAGATCGACTGACCCAGACCAGGGTTTCGTTAACCGGCGAATGAGGAGGTCGCGATGAGAGCGCAACTATGTCCGGCGCGCTCTTTGACGGGCCCGGCGAATTCTGTACCAGTCGGAGTCAGACAAACTGGTATTGATGGGCCCTGAATGGGGAGCCGGAGCGATTTCCGTCTTCGACTCGAAAACTTTAACGCGGCGTGGAAGATCTCCACCCATTTTCGTCCGCCCGTGATCGGCGCGTTTTACACGTATTTCGGCGTATTTAGGCAACCCACGAAGTTGTGTAGGTAGCTGGAAACACAAATTATTAACGCCCTGAAAAGGCCGGCGGCGGCGGTTCAATCCCGTCTCTGGCAACCACATTCTAAAGAAGTTAGATGTAAATTAGAGAAATACACTCACCCGCAGTTCACCCGTCATTGCTACTGCACCAGCTGCGTAGACGGCGCGAAAAACGCCGTCAGCATGTCGCCCTCGGCGGTCCACTGATACGAGGTTATCTGGGACCACCGTCAAGGCTGGCTTGAGCCGCTGCTTTGCTCCTGCCTCTCCTTGAGCAACTGGTTGATGCGCAGATTGAGGTACACCGGCTGCTCGCCTGCGTCGGGTTGCTGTCGCTTGTAGAGCGCGCGGGCGGTCACAAACTCCCGGAGCGCAACGTCGGTCTTGTCCTTGCCGAGCGCTGCTTCACCCAGGCAAATGTGCCCCGGGCCTGACTTGGGGTCAGCCTTCACGAGTTCCCGCCCGTAACTCTCAATGGCGTTGTAGTCGCCAGCAAGCAGCCCGTAGCGCGCCTTTTGCCGGTCAAGGGTCAACCGCTGCTCCGAAGTGAGTTTACCGGGCTGCGCCTCGACAGTGAGCTTCACCGCGCCGGAGCAGACCCGGCCCTGCCAGGAGCCGGTGGCGCCCAGGCAGGCGACAATGGAGTAGGTTCCCGGCGCGATGCCGGCTGGTGCAACGCCGAAGTTGGCCTGTGCGGTCTTGACTGTGTCGAACACGACGATGCTGGTCCGATCGCCAATAGGCTGGAGTGCGAGGGGCAGCTGCTTCTCCGATCTCTCCAGGTGGCCAATCACCCTGCTCATTACAGGGATTACACTCATGCTCTGCGCCAGCTCGTATTCTGCCATAAAGACAGCTGTTAACCGGCTCCGCCAACGATGAGCCCGACTGAATCCTGAAGAATATTTGCTTTCGACTGTAATATCCCCGCCAGCATGACGCTTATCGGGAGTAGATGCCCGTAATGGTCCCGAGTTGGAACGAATGGGCCACGAGAGCGAGGAGGGCCCATGAGAGCCATGCTGCTGCCGTGTCTTGCCGTCTTTTCTCTCGCTCTGTCTGGATGCAAAGGCGTCTATACCGATCAACCTCTCGCCACGAGCGGCGACGCCGTCGAGGAGCCAGCACTGGAAGGAGTGTGGACGAACGGCGACAGCGACGATGCGCAGTTGTACGTTCAGAAACCCGACGGCTATGCATACAGCCTGATCGTATCCGAGCCAAGTTCGAAGATCACACAGGTCTTTCAGACCAACCTGGTGCGGCTCAATCATGAGCTATTCGCGGACATGGTGTTCCAGAAGCAGGTAGTCGATCGCACGGAAGCCGAGCTTCCGCTGGGAACCATCCCCAACCGCGTGATCGTGAAGCTGGACATTACCGATGACGATCTGGCCTATTCCGCACTGGATTGCAACACCATTCAGAATCTGAACAAGGAGGGGGACCCTCCGTTGCAATTTCTGGACGAGGGCGACGTGGTCCTGTTGACTACATCAACGGACGACCTGCGTCAGTACCTCTCTGTGTACGCGGACCACGTTTTCAGCAGCCCTGAGCACTACACACGAAAAGTCGACCAAGAAGCAGGTGGCAGTTCTACCACGGCCTGCTCCGTGCCAACCCCGCCGTAATTCCCTCCACCATCCCGACGAAGTGACAGTGCACGATCGCAAAGAAAGTGCGTAACCACACGACTGTCCCTGCCGGACGTGTGAACGGCCGCCAGGAAAGAACATCACCTGAAAGCGAGGAGTACGACCATGAAGAAGCTGATTACCGTGATTGCAATTCTTCTGCTCTGCCTGAATAACATCGGTTTTGCCGAAGAGACCACCTTCAACACCTGCAAGCTGACCGACGCAAAAGGAAAGCAGGCGGACGCCCGACTGATCCTGAGCGACAACGACAAGGATCTCGTGATCCGGGTCTCCGATCGCGATGTCATCACCATTCCTTACGAGAATGTGGACAAGTTCTCGTACGAGTTCACGAAGAAGCATCGCATTACACAGGGAGCGATTGTCATGATCGCCTCGCTGGGAGCTGGCGCAATTGTCATGCTGACCAATTCGAAGAGCCACTGGCTCTATATCGACTATCACGAGCAGAACGCTCCGAAGTCCCTCGTGCTTCGCCTGGACAAAAGCGATTATCAGAAGATCATCGCATCGATCAAGACACATACAGGCAAAGACGTAGAAATGCTTGCCCAGGATGGAAAAACAAAGGGATAGCATCACTCGAACAGACCTGCCGGGTGCGGTGACCGCGTCATGAGCGTCACTTTCCAAAGAAACTGGAAACGGTAACCGCACCCCGGGCTGTTCATGATAGATTCCCGGCCAGGCAGTTGCAGAAGTCTCACGCGGGGAGCACGCGGAACCAACTGCCTGACCCCACCGAGTTCCGTACTCAAGCCCGAATGATTTCCGCACAAGGAAAGCGAGGAGACGCGTATGCGACATTCAGGCAGTTCCCAGGCAAGGGCTTTTCGCCACACGGCTCGCTGGGTGATCGCGGCTCTTGTGTTGGTCCCCATGCCCGACCCGCCCACCGCTTTAGGTGTAGAATTCCGCCGCCGGGGTTTCCATCGAAAAAATGGATTCTCACCCGGTAGCTCGGAGGATCCACCATGCAAAGAATGATCGTCCTTTGTCTTTTCCTCCTCTCTTCCACCCTTCTCGCCGCGCAAAACTCCCCTTTGCCCAGGTACAAAGTCCTGAAAGGTCATCCGCCCCAGGATGCCGTTGCAGCCGTCAACCAGGCCGCGGACCAGGGCTACAGAATCCTGTTCTCCGCCCGCCTCCTCGTCATGCGCCTCGACGCCACGCCGCCCGACACCTGGCGCTATCAGCCCCGTCCTGACGACAGCCTGCCCAACAGTTTCCTCAACGCCCTCAATCAGCAGGGTGCCCTCGGTTATGCCTGGCGCCCGGATTCATGGTTCCTTGAGAAGCAACCCCATCCGCGCAATTACGAGTACCGCGTCCTCGAGGGCTATACGGGAAAGACCCGCGAAAGCTCCCGGCAGTCTCTTCAGGCGCAGGGCTTCACCCCGGTCGGCATGTTCCTTAACCAGTCAATCTATATTCACGAGATCGGCGCCGCCCAGCCCGCTGCCCCTCCCCGGCCCTCGCGCGTGGTAGACGCACTGCGCAAGGACAATCTCATGAAAGACATCTCCGCCCTGGCCGCCCAGGGCTACCGTTACCGCGCCCATGAGCCTTCAAACAAAGGCGGCGGCACGGCGGTCTCCATGGAAGAGTGCGACTCCTCCTGCGGCGGGCCCTTTGAGTACCGCACCTTCGGTGTCAACCATGCCGCGCAGCTCGAGCGCGACCTCAACGCACTCGGCCACCAAGGCTTCCGCGTCCTGCCCAAATCCCTCGACTGGCCGCCCAACCTGGTCGAACGGCCGGTAAATCACGCAGCCAGCTTTTCCTACCGTGTCGCCGATGCCCACGACGAAACCACCGCCCAGCAGTTCGTCGACGCCTGCGACCGCGACGGCTTTGCCCCCATCGGCTTTGCCGCTCGCGTCGGCTGGACCGTACACGTATTCATCGTCGCTGAGAAAGCTGCGGCTTCGCCGGCTCAGTAGAGGTTTTAGGGCTCCTTGGCCGGGGCTCCTGCCGGCGCTGGCGGCTCGCTCGAAATCACCTGCACCAGGTACCGCTCGCCTGCGCGGATGTCGTAGGGCTTTCCATGCTTTGCGCCCTCCACCAGCGCCACCGGAATCAGCGGGAAGTAATAGGCCAGGTAGAGGCCCCCGGCAATCGCCGCGGCCGTCTGCTGCCCCTTCACCCCGCGCAGTTTGGGGCGCACAAAATCCAATTTCACCGTGGTGCCGTCCGCCAGCAGCAAGGGCTTCAGCCCCAGGTCGAACCACCCCGCCCGCTGCCAGGCTCCCGACGCCCGCCCAGCTCTTACCTCGCCTTCAACGGGTGTGCCGGCCGCTATCACCGTCGTCCCCTCCACCACCACCGGCGTCACCACTTTGAACCGCACCGGCTGGCCTACCTTCAGACTCTCCGATGAAACATGATCCAGTAACTCAATCTCCACCGCGGTTTGCGGAGGAATGACCGTGGACTGCGCCTGACCGGCCGCCAGTCCCACCCGCAACGACGCAAGAACAACCACAAAAGGGAAGATTCCGAACATACTTTTCTCGCCCCTTCTGGAGGTATGCGATTGTCTTTGGAAATCCCGTGAAGTGCGGCCGGCTCCCTGCTACCGCAACCCCGCCGGACGGGCCAATCCCGCAGCAATCCCCCCGGGCCGCACACCTCTCAAAAATCGCATAGAAGTATAGTCCAAATCCCGTCAGGCGAGTACCCCAAGATTTGTTCCTTGCGGAGGTATTCAACAAAACCTTCCAAGGCCACAATGTGCGAGGAAATCGGTCGAGTGCGCTTCGATGGCACGTTTAAGACCGGCATTTGCCTCTGGTATAACCGTTGAATCTTCTACCAGCGCTCGAGCCATTCTCCGCGGGACGGCTAACGAAAAGAGTGTTGATGGATCTTCCTACAGGCTTAATCCTATCAAGCAACGTCGGTAGCGACCCATTCACGCCCTCTATGGAAATGGTTCTTGGGCCACCGGCGACGAGGGAGGATCACTGGCAGGAAATGCGAAAGCGCCGGGTGGATGGGAGAACCTTTCTCGGATTTCTGGATGCAGAAGGATTGCGATTAAAAAAGGAAGAACAATTGAAGTTATTTTGTGGACTGACGGGAATTCAGTAGGATGAACGACAACGTCCTTTGTCGTTCATGACGTTGGTGGATGTTGATAGCAATCAATTTCGCCAACCGCGACAACCATCCAATGCTGCCAGCCGATCCACGTTTCCAACACCGGCGGAACCTCGAAACACGCTTTGGCGATTTAGCATCAAGTGAGAATGTACGCGGGACCTTGTCGGCTTACGACCGCTCCTATGGATGAACCCCTGCCCCTATGCGGATGATTCGGCGTTGTGCAATTCTCCCTCTTGCGCCTCAGGCGGATCAGTGAGCGCGAAATGTTGCGTCTGTGCTTCCGCTCGAGTTGAAGGGGGATCTAGATGTAAGTTAACCGCATATTCAAAGGATGTCATGGGCGGCCCAAGGTCAAGAGTGCTAGCGGGCTATCAACAACGCGGCTGGAAATTACTGTATGCGCAAAAACCAACGATCAAGAACGACGTGACGTGAAAACCATCGTGTACGGAGGAGCATTCTTGCCAAAGACTTCATCCCTCGCGGCGGAAGGCTGCGCCCAATGCGGGTAGCCCAATCGCTTTGCGACTTATCAAATCGAGTGGCGAGCAGATCGCGGTAGCTGCTGAGCCGATCGCGTGTGTACTGTCCGCCGGCGTCCAGAATCACTTTTGCTGCTAACAAACCGGATTCGACCGCAGGAAGAATTCCTTCGCCGCTTTGGGAGTACGCCAGACCCGCGGCATCTCCAATCAACAGGATGCCGTCTTCAACAAGCTTGCGTTTCGTCTCACGCTGGATGAGGTAGGCGTGGCCGCGCATCGAGAGTGGCAAATCAAAAGCGACCTTCCCTGTATCCTTCAGGAAGCGTACAAACGCAGCGACGTGGACGGGGAGAGAGCGCTGGTCAAGCCTGCCCAGGCCAATGTTGAGAAAGTCTCCTTTGCGAAAGCACCATCCATAGCCAAGCATGTCTTCACAGAAGAATAGCTCCGGAAGGTTCCGGCTTATGGAACACGAGCTCAGTTGCTCAGCGCTCATCTTAAACTCCACCTCTTGCGCGGTTACCGGTGCTTCCTCGCTGGTTTTGGCGCCAAGGAATCGAGCAACAGGGCAAAAATGCCCACCTGCACCTACGATGAGCCGCGCGTGAATCTGCCCGTTTACGATCCACCCGTCGGCGGAACGCACGATGCTTTCCAGCGGAGTTCCAAGCCTCAACTGTGCGCCGCACCGATTGAGGAGGTAGTCGTCGAACTCAAACCGGCGGATTCCGTAGCTGACCGTGCGACCGTATTCGGTCTCGATCTCAGTCCCGCCCATGAGGCTGGTTCGAAATCCGGTGATGGGTTGAATTACGCGTCCGGTGGCGTATGCTGTCAGATCGATGTTGAGGTCGTCTAGTACCGCGGGAGTGATCCAGCCGCCACACACCTTATTGCGGGGAAATGTGCTCTTATCCAGGATGATGGCGCAGAGGCCAGCGTCATGCAGTGCTTTCGCACAGGAAGAGCCGGCGGGTCCGCCTCCGATGATCAAAACGCTACTTGACTCCATCGAGACTCCTCTTCAACCCGGGAATCTTCGGCGTACAGATGGGCTCGCGTCCAGGGAATACGCTGGCAGGCAGAACCCACGAAGGCGACTTGAAAGAGCTGAAGCTGACCTATACGAAAGCTTGCGACCGAGCCAGCCAGATAGAGTTTCCACGCCCGGAAAAACTCGGGTCCGAACAACTCGATGACGCGATCAGCCGAGCGCTCATAGCGGGTCAACCAGTGCTCCAGCGTCAGTGCATAATGCTGCCTCAAATTCTCCACGTCCAACACCGCATATCCGTGCTTCTCAAGGATCTCGACGGCCTCTCGAAGGACGGGTACATATGCGCCCGGGAATATACGCTTGCGAATCCAGGTACTGAAATGTGCCGGCCGATTTCGTCCAATGAAGTGAATCAGTCCGCGCCCGGAATTCCCGATGGCCCGAAAAATCGCTTCTTCCAGTTCGTGATAGTGCTCACGGCCGACGTGCTCAAGCATACCGATTGAGACGAATACGTCGAAGTCACCGGAGATGTTGCGATAGTCTTCTTCGATGAATTCAACCCGACCTGCCAATCCGTCCTTTTGGGCCCGGGCTCGCGCATACTCGATCTGTTCGTGTGAGATGTTATAGGCTTGCACAGTCGCGCCGTAATGCTTCGCCATATGGATTGCTAGCGCGCCCCAGCCGCAGCCGGCATCGACGACTCTCTCTCCCGGTTGCAGTTGAAGTTTCCGGCAAACGTAATCCAACTTGGCAATTTGCGCCTCTTCGAGCGTTGCTGAGGGAGTAGCGAAATAGGCGCAGGTGTAGACAAGCTGCGGGTCAAGCCACAGTTTGTAGAAGTCTGTATCCAGGTCGTAGTGGTGATGAATGTTCGAGGCAGACCCGTCCAAAGTGTTGGCCTGGATGTGCTGTAACGAGTTCGAAACGAGCCGATCGAACCAGCGCCGATTCGACGAACTCTGCATCGCGCGGAAGAGCACCTCTAAAGCATGAACCAGGTCCCCTTCGATCTCAACGCGACCGCTCATGTACGCGTCCCCAAAGCCTATCTCTGGGTCGAGCATCATGCCCGCGAGTGCGCTGCTTTCATAAATGACAACGCATTCTGAGCCTGTGCCATCGGACAAGGCGGAAGTTCCTGTACCTAATCTCAATCGGATAGGCGCCTGTCCAATGAAACGGCGGAGTTGGTTGAACAAAAACCGCTGAAGCGGTGTCACTGCCGGATGGTTGACCATTTCTGGATGTTCTCCTTCCAGATCGACCTTAGAAGCTCGCCTGAATCCCAAAGGTCGCTCTACCCCTAAAATTCCACGGACATCCCCACGCCTGACCAGACATCTTGGAAATTCGATCCGACCTATCGAATACACCCACACCAAAGAAATACTGTGACACGGGTCACGACCCGTTTGTCAACTCGAAAACCGAACGCTTGGGGATTGTCTATTTGCAGATCGCGTGAGTCGCCCGCGCAGAGACGAAATCGCTCAAAACCAGATGCATAATTGCCCGGAAGGGTCGTTTACCAGTGCCGGATCGGGCCAACATCGACATGAACAAAGCCGGATTGTGCATAGTAGCCTACTCTCCCGCGCTGCAAGCGTTATGTCCGTATAGCCGGTTAGAACGAAGCCGCAGGCGCCGCGGACGCTCGGTTGTGCCATACTCGAAGTGTATGGGTTTGAAGAGTGCGTCTCTTCGGCAATCGTTGTTCCTTGGCTAACTTGTTGATTACAGGCTAGTTTTGATTGAATCTCCATAGGCTCACCGCATCCGCGGCAAACACCTGCGGCTTCCTTCTTGCCTCCAAATCGAAAACGACTCGCACCAGCACCTCGCCCTCCTTGCGCATCGTGCGCGAGTCGTTTCCGATGTTGGCTAGCGGGTTGGCTAGCGGTCATCCATGAGTGATCTTCTCGGTTTAGGGGACATGATCATCAGACACCGCCCGAAAGCAAATCATCCGGACACGCGGACGGATCGTTGGCTGCTCGAACGGTGGACCCAATGTTGCGAGGCATGGTTTTGGCCCGGACTACGATTTCCAAAACGGAGAAGGACCAACCAGTTCCATCTCGTATCGTCGCATGAACTCAGCATCCCCCGCGGACGCCTTGGCATTTTCAGCGTCGCGGAAATACTGCTCCATTTTGCCGGCAGGACAGAAAGCGATCAGCAGGCGGCCGGGCGTCGCGCCAACAGAGGAAAAAGTGTGCGGCACGCGGCGCGGAGCCAGAACAGACTCCCCCGCGTGCAGTTGTAGCCTTTGCTCGCCTACCTGGAAGGCTACCTCCCCCTCCATCACGTAGAACCATTCCTCCTGATTCAGGTGCAGGTGCAGGGGAGGCCCGCCCGGGAGCAGATGGGTGTGCTCCATGACGAAGAGGCCGCCGGCGGTTTCACTGGTGGGCACCTTAAAAAGAATTGAGCTGAACCCCAACGAATGGGGATGGCCGAAGCGGTCCTCCCCGGCTCCAACGACATGAAGTGAGCCTGAGGGCGGGGATGCAGGGGTCTGGGTACGCGCCTGAGTCACGAGAAAAGTTTGCAGACCGGCGGCAGGCGCCACCGCGGCGACAGCTTTGAGAAACGAACGGCGTTGCATAGCGCCTCCTTCAAATGTGCAGAGCACGTCGCAAAGCATAGCCGATCGGGAGGTGCCGGGCAAGAAGGGCTACGGGGATGGTCGCCGATCCTTCCGCGACCCTGTCCGCTGCCTGCCAGAGACTCTGGGAACGTCCAAAACCTGGTTGGGGACGGGTTACCGCTAGCCAACATCGGAAACGACTCGCGCACGATGCGCAAGGAGGGCGAGGTGCTGGTGCGAGTCGTTTTCGATTTGGAGGCAAGAAGGAAGCCGCAGGTGTTTGCCGCGGATGCGGT
>JBEKZJ010000082.1:0-21784 GCA_049509995.1 Occallatibacter sp.
GTGCGCAGCATCAATAAACCGCTGATCTTTTTTGTTGACGATAACATTACGTCCAATATGGAGCAAGCCAAGGAATTCTTTCGCGCATTGATCCCGCTGAAGATCCACTGGGTGAGTCAAGCCAGCATCAATGCGGCGCATGACGAAGAGTTTCTCCAACTGATCAAAGCAAGCGGATGTCAGGCCTTGCTAATCGGTTTCGAATCGCTCAATCCCATGAACCTGCGCAAGATGAAAAAGTCATTCAATACCATGGATGGTGGATACGAGAAGGCGCTTGCCAATCTTCGCCGCCACGGCATCCGGCTCTATGTAACGTTTATTCTGGGTTACGATGAGGACAACCGAGACACGTATACCGAGACACTCGTTTTCGCCCGCCGTCATCGTTTCTTTCTTGCCGCGTTTAATCATCTGTTGCCTTTCCCCGGAACACCCCTCTACAGCCGCCTGCAAAAGGAAGGCCGGTTGCTTTTCGATAAATGGTGGCTCGATCCAGGGTATCGCTATGGAATGGCTCCTTTTGTACCAAGAGGAATGACAGCCGAACAAGTTAAAGACCGTTGCGTCGAGGCCAGGAGCTCCTATTACACGATTCCCTCAATTTTGTGGAGAGGCCTGGATTTGAAAGTGAATGGCGGCAGTTTCTACATGTGGTTTCAATTCTTTGCGATCAACCTTCTTTTCCGGTCGGAGGTGCTCAAGCGCAAAGACTTTCCTTTGGGCGATGAATCCTACACCGGACCGTTGCTCAAAGTAAATGACCACGAGCGCGAGAATCCCGAAATCGCCGAAACTGCATTGCAGGCGCTATGAGGCGGCCGGAGATCGATTTTGCAACGCTCGCCGATGATTCAGCGATTCGCAATTTGTTGCGCAGGGAATCTATGCCAGGGAAAATTCGAGTCAGATACGAACGCGAACCGGAGTTTTGGGTGGGCTGCGATGCGACTGGCGAAGACTGCAGGGTGCTCGTGGCGCGTGAGGCGGATCATGATGAGATTGTTGGATTGGCTTGTCGTTCGACACGGCGGGTGTTTGTCAATGGCAGTGCGCAGCGCCTCGGATATCTGGGCCAGCTTCGCGTTGATTCACGCTTTCGCGGACAATGGCTGGTGTCGCGAGGATTCTCAAAGCTCAGGCAATTGCACGATGCTGATCCACTCCCCGCGTATCTTGTGGCGATAGTAGACGGGAATCGAGAGGCAACAGGCGTCTTGGTTCAGCACCCCCGCCGGGCCTTTCCGATCTTCCATGCCGTTGCGAACTGCCGCACGGTCGCAATACTGGTCAATCGGCCCAAACCCTCTCTTCGCTCGGATGCGACCATTTCCGTTGCGTGTAAAAGTGATCTCGAAGATGTGGCGCGGTTTTTGAACGCGCAGGGACCGAGGCGTCAATTCTCTCCTTACTGGTCTGAAGAGCACCTTACTAGACTAGCTTCGTATGGCCTGGGAGTAAACAACTTTAGAATCGTGCGGCGTGGCGGCGAGATAGCCGGCGTGGGTGCTCTCTGGGATCAGTCTGGCTTCAAGCAGACAGTCCTTGAAGGCTATTCGGGCTGGTTGAAACTCGTTGCGCCTCTCTACAATAAAGTAGCTCCCTGGCTCGGTTTAACCGCTCTTCCGCATCCTGGAGAAAAGCTTCAAAGCGCGTATCTCTCCCTGTTTTGTGTTGCCAATGATGATCTAAGTCTCTCTCGCGTCTTGCTCCGGGAACTTTACAACCTCGGCCAAGGTCGCGGTTTAAGGTACCTGTTCGTTGGTTTTGATTCCACTGATCCGCTGATGGCAGCAACTCGCAACTATATCCATGTGGTCTATCCTAGCCGCCTATACCTTGCGGAATGGGCAGATGGAGAAGGTATCCATGAGCAACTTGATAGACGCCCTGTCAACATCGACATTGCAACCCTGTAGCGGTGTTGGAGATGGCAGACTAGAGGGCTGGGTAGTTCCCCGGGCGTCACTTACAAATGCCGATCGGGACCGTATGTATATGCTAATGTCGACCTACTTCGAGAAAACGCAGCGTAACATATTTGAAGGTGACCTCGCCGAAAAAGAGTCTATCATCCTTTTGAGGGAGATGAACAGCGGCCTGATCCAGGGCTTTACCACCTTGATGCGATTGGAAGTCAATGTGGATTCGCAGGATATTGTAGCGTTTTATTCGGGCGACACAATTGTTGCGAAGGAATACTGGGGTGAAACGGTTCTCAGCAGGCTATGGGGTCAAATCGTTTTCACTGAAGCGGACTTGATTGCCGTCGAACGGCCGTCCGCGCAGGTATTTTGGTTTCTGATCTCATCCGGCTACAAGACCTATCGTTTCTTGCCAGTGTTCTTTCGCGAGTTTTTCCCCTGTCCTTCTTTAAGCACGCCCCAACATATCCAGCGCATTCTCGATGTATTGGGGAAGACAAGATTCGGAAGTGAATACGATGCGGCATCGGGCATCGTGCGATTGCAACAAGCCGCACCTCTGCGTCACGGTGTTGCGGACATCACCGAGCAGAGGCTCAATGATCCGATGGTGGCATTCTTTAACAGAAAAAACCCTGGGCATACGCGCGGCGACGAACTAGCATGCATTGCCAGAATTTCACGAGCCAATGTGACCCGCGCCGGAGAACGGATGCTCGCGGCGCAGAATTCACTCAAATGATCTGTCTGCTGGCAAACTCGCTTTGGGCGACGGGGTGCATCCCTGAGTATGCCCGTTTCCGTCGGGCGATCCATCGTGTCGCCGAAGAACAGGAAGCGGTTCTATGCGGAATCCTGCGCAAGAATGCAGATACAGAATTCGGCAGGACGCATGGGTTTTCGTCGATCCGCTCCAGCGGCGAGTTTCAGCGGCGGGTGCCGATTCGCGACTACGATCAACATCAGCGATGGATTGAGCGGGCGGAAAACGGCATTCCGAGTGTTCTAACGCGCGAGGCTATCCGCCTCTTTGAACCGACCAGCGGTTCTTCCGGCGGCACGAAGCTCATTCCGTATACACGCTCTCTGCAATGCGAGTTTCAGAGAGGCATTCAAGCGTGGATCGCTGACCTGTTCGCGCATTTTCCCGAGCTGCTTGGCGGCCCGGCATACTGGTCGATAAGCCCACCGAGCGCCAGGGGCAACAAAACATCGGGAGGCATCGCCATCGGATTTGACGACGATACCTCCTATCTCGGCGGCTGGAGAAAGAGCCTCGTGCGGTCCGTGATGGCCGTACCCGGCAGCGTGAGCTTGGAGTCCGACTCTGAAGAGTTCATTTATGTCACTCTGCTCTATCTCCTGTGCGCACGGGATCTCCGATTGATCTCTATCTGGAGCCCTACTTACTTGTTACTGATGCTTGACCGCCTGACGCAATGGCGTGATCGGATCAGCTTTGATCTCGAACACGGCACACATTTCAACGCGGATAATCGTCGCTCCCGGGAAGCGCAAGAGGCCCTTCGCGCCGGATCGCCGCAGGACATTTATGCAAGACTGTGGCCGAAGCTGAAATTGATCAGCTGTTGGACGGATGCAAACGCCGCAGGCCCGGCGGCCAAACTGGCAGGACTCTTTCCATTATGTCGCGTGCAAGGCAAGGGATTGATTGCTACCGAAGCGTTCATCTCGTTCCCATTCATCGGGCATGAAGGTGCCACTCTTTCGCTGCGATCGCACTTTCTGGAGTTTTTGTCCAGCGGTTCCGAACACGCACAACGCGCGCATGAACTCGATCTCGGCGGTTTTTACAGAGTCATTGTGACTACCGGTGGGGGACTTTACCGATATATGTTGGGCGATCAGATTCAAGTGACCGGCCGCATCGAAAATTGCCCTCTGGTGCGTTTTGTCGGGCGGCTAGATTCTGTCTCAGATTGGTTTGGCGAGAAGCTGAACGACGCACACGTCTCCCGCGCTTTCAAGGATGCTTTTAAGAACTCAGGCGTGGTTCCTTCCTTCGCAATGCTCGCCTGCGACACAACTCCTCCGGCGGGCTATGTGCTCTATATTGATGCCGACGGAAGCGGAGAACTGATTGCCCAGGCGGCCGCAGCGATAGAAGCAGACCTTCGCGACAACTTCCACTATGATTATGCTCGCCGGCTCGGCCAGCTCGCCTCTGTGCGCGCTGTTCGCATTCGTGACGGTGCAAGACTCTACATGAAGGATGCGGTTCGAAATGGACAGAAGATGGGAGATGTCAAGGCGCCTGCGCTCAATCGGCGCGGCGGTTGGTCGAGTGTGTTCGGGGTTGAGACGGATAAAGAAAGACGGTTACCATAATTTCCCCAATTCCTGCGGAGGGAGAGCGGCGTGAGATTCTTCGCTATCAGCGGACGCATTGCACTTTGTTTGTCTGCCCTGCTTTCGAACACATTGGTGGTTTCGCAGGTATCTCCAGCCAGCAAAGAGGCTCAGACAAAGCAGATCGTTGCGCTCATGGTTGAAGCCAATGCACGACGAGCTCGCGACTTGGATGGATTCACCGGAAAGCGAATTTACAAGTTCCAGTATCGCGGCTTTCCCATAGACAAGGATGCGGAATTGGTTGTTTCTTCGCGGCTTGATGCCTCGGGAACCAAACACTTCGAGGTCATCTCCGAATCCGGCTCCAGGATGATTGTTAACAGGGTTCTCAAGCGGCTATTGGAAAGCGAACGATTGAACTCGCTTCCTCAATACCAGGCCAGCGTAGCAGTCGGCCCTGACAACTATCGTTTTGAATTGTTAGGAATGACTCATGGATCGCATGGAGACTGTTATCGCATGCACGTAGAGCCATTGCGCGACAGCAAGTATCTTTTTCGCGGTGAAATATGGGTTGACACTGCCGACTTTGCCGTGGACCGGATCGATGCGGAATTAGCCAAAAATCCGGCACTATGGATTATCCGGAGGGCGCACATTCAATCCAATTACGAAAAGATTGGGGAGTTTTGGGTTCCTTCGTTCAACCGGTCGGAAAGTAAGATCACGCTGGGTGGAACTGCAACCCTGACCGTTCATTACATCGATTACACACTGACATCAAGGCCGCCAGTATTGGGTCATTGATGACCCGGTATTTCTAGCTTCTGCCGCCTAACAGGCTCGAACTACGACTACGGAAGTGCAGTTGATCTGAATGGGAAAGACACGCCAGCATACCAATTCTGCTGCAGCGAATCCCCGCACGGTCCGTGCGGTGCCGCAGTCATTGCAAAGTTCGGGGCGGACTGGAAGGACCTTACCGCCAAGGGAGGTTTGCTCGGCTTCGATTCTGCCCGCGGAGGATTCTTCGTGCTTGAGAGCCAGCATAACGGCCTTCAAGATGTTTGTCTTCCCATTCAGTGCTCCACGGTGACACCAGGCAAAGGTAACGCCTGCTCCGCGACGATCTGGCAATTCAGCAATGGCCGCTATCGTTCTGTTGCAAACACCACCGCAAACCCGCCGTAGTGAATCGAGGATCGTGTCAGCGGGCCGCGTGATTCAGTTTCGCGCGGCAGCGGCGATTCCGAGTCGCGCCGTTGGATGTCGGCGAAGCCAAAGGAGCCCCTACGGGCGGAAGCCGGGTTTGCGATAAGCTTGAACGGCTTCTCAAAGGGGCAGAAACCGGCTGGTGGGCGACATCAGGGGCGTTCTTGGTGTGTTGTCGGCTATCCGTCAATAACTGTTTGGTTACCCCGTCAGTGCGGCATGGTCGCCTCATCAGCGCGTCGCTCTTCAAGGTCGGTCGGCGACGCTCTGTTCGCCATAGCAGCCTGCAATCCCTTCTGCAACCAGCCAATCACAGATCTTCTTGCCGTAGGCGCTCGCGCCCGAGCGCGCGCAGGCGGTTCGGAACGACTGCAGAAAGATCTGCGACTGTTATTTGCACTACATAACCGACACACTTTGTCGTGGAGATCAGATTGATCGGTGCAATTCCGCGCGGCACCCATGAGAAATTGCGGCTAGAGAACGAATTCAGGCACTGGCGGTCTAACGGCTGCGCATTGTTATGCGACAGGCACAAGGAGATGGTGCGGCAGGACAGTGATCAACTGAACCTCGATAGCCGGAAAAAGGAGTTCGCGATGTGGCTTGCTTGCGGGATTCATGAGGTCATGCCAATGCCGCTGGTCACGGGGCGGCGCCACTGTAGAGAGCGAAGACAGCCCAGTAATAGGGATCGGGGTATAGTCGGCGCATGGCATCACGGCCTGATCGAAGGGCTTCGACCTTGCTGCGGCCCTGCTTGAGATCCTGGTAGAAGGCGCGCATGAAAGGGAGCGTGGCTTCGGAGGGAAGTTCCCATAGAGAGAGAACAACGCTTTCGGCGCCGGCGAACTGGAAGGCGCTGGCCAGGCTGGCCACGCCATCGCCTTCAAGCACATCGCCGACGCCGGTATCGCAAGCACCGAGGACGACGAGTTCGGAGTTGAGCTTGAGGTCCATGATCTCGCTCATGGTGAGCAGTCCGTCGTCGCCGGGCGGATTGCCGACCTGATTGAGAACGAGGAAGGGCTCGTTGACTCGGCCGGGCTGCCCGAGCGCGGCGGCGTGGGTGGCGAAATGGAGGTATCGGTATGCGCCGATGTCAGTCCTCTGCAACGTGGCCTTGGCGGCGGAGGGTCCAACGAGGACGTCGGGCGGCCGGGGCTCGACGCCGAGAATGGAGGCCAGCGCCTGGACCTCGGTTTGTGTCTCCGGCAGACGGCGGAACGTGTAGCCGGCGGGCGCGGGAGGCTGGGGAGCAGGGAGGGGAGGGTCATCCTGGCTTGTGGTGTCTGAAAGGGCCTCTTGCGGCGCCGGCGCGGAGGCGACAAAGCGGGGATCGCTGGGAGCAAAGATTGGGTCGGCGAGCGCGAAGAGGGGCTTTTCCGCGGGAGCGCGGTTGAATTTGCGCGTCCAGGTAAGAACGGCTGCAGACTGTGCGTAGGTAATGGAATGCCCCGCGGAGAGGAACGCGGGATCGCCGGTTTCAGCGGTGTTCAGCGCTTCGAAGGGGAGCAGCGCGAGGGGACCATCAGGAACGAGGATCAGGTGACGGGGGAGTTCGCCCGGAGGGAGACTGCCGAGCAGACTGGCATACAGGTCGTGGGCGAGCGCGGGCGAGAAGCGTTTGGCCGCGATGAGATTGCGGAAGGCGCGGACCTTGGCCTCCATCTGCTCTACGGAGATGGGCAACTCGTGGCAGTGGACCTTGTGATCCTGCGCGATCACGAAGACGTAGGTGTTGTGGACGCCAATGGCATACTCCAGCAGGGCTTCGTCCTTGCCGATCGGCAGATCTTCGACAGGGATGATGCCCGGCTGGAAGGCTCGTGCGTAGAGCGGGTAGTCTCTCTCGATGGCCTGGAGGTAGGATCGGGCATCGGCCTGGAACTTAGCGAATTCTGCTGCCTCTTCGGGGGTCGCCGGGCTGTCGGGATGCGTCTCATTGTGGTGGCGAGCGAGGTGCGTCAGCCGGTCGGAAATCTGCTGTTCCTCCTGGAGGACGGAAGCGGGAACCTGTTTTCGAAGCTCATCAAGGTGAGACGAGGCGAGTTTTTCGCCGAGGCTGCGTCCGCGGGCGAGTTCGGCGAAATGAAAGGCGGCGGTGGCGGCATCGGTGTTGAGCTCGCCGATGGTGGTTTTTGCGGGTAGGCCGGAAAGAGCCAGAAGGGCAAGGGCTTCGACCATGCCGCGATACGGGCGTACGCGGCCGCCGAAGCTTCCCGCATCAAGAAAACCGGTGCTCTTGAGACCGAGAAACTGAAAGCGCATCTGCTCGGATTCCCGGATGGCTAAATTGAAGTCGTCGATGGCATCGGAGAGGCGCCCCAGGCCGAGGCGAGCGATGCCGCGCTGGGTGTAGTACTGGAGGCGATAAGCGGAATCGGCATGGGCCAGATTGTCCGCCGTGACGTGTGCCAGTTCCTTTTCGGCGTCGGCGTAGCGTCGGGTTCCGAGGTACACCTCAACCATGCCCTCATGGATGATGGAGTTGGAGGCGTCGTTTGTGGCTGATTGGCGAATGAGCGACTCCGCCTCGTCGTAGTTGTGCCGCCCAAGCTGGACGAGAGCCATGATCTGCTGCGCCTGGTAGGTGAGATTGCGGAAGCCGGTCGTCAGGCTTAGTTTGAGGGCGTGTTCGGCGTCGTCGAATGCCTGGTCGTAGCTCTTGAGGTGGCGATAGATGTCGGCGGTGGTCAAGAGGGTGTTGATCTGCAACTGGATGTCCTGGAGGGAGGTTGCGGACCGTTCAATCTGGTCGTAGAGGTTGAGCGCATCGTAGTAGCGGCCCATGGAGGTGTACACGGTGGCCAGGCTGGTCTGGGTGCGGGCGATGGCGCGGGGATTGCCCAGTTCGCGTTGGATGCGTTCGGCTTCGAGCAAGTTGGATTCGGCGAGGGGATATTGGCTGAACTCGCTATACGCATAGGCGAGGCCTTCGCGGGCGGAGGCGATGGCGGCGGGATCTTGGCCGGCCTCCGCCTTCTTCAGCTCTGCCTGGAAGTTCGCGATGGCCTTGGGAGCCATGCCCATGCCGGCCATCGCGATACTCATGTTGTGAGTCGTCATGTACGCAGGCTCTTTGTCTTCCGGCTGCGAAGATGTGGTCTGCTTTTCAGCACAGATGTCCGTTGTGTCGTGGGCGCGCGCCTCGTCGTCGGCGGCCTTTTCGGCTTCGCCCATAGCAGCGTGCACGGCAGCCATCTCTTTCAGATCTGACAGAGCCTCGCTGGTGAGGCAGGCATCGCTGGCAACCTGCAATGCGTCATTCAGAGCTTTGAGGGAATCGTCCAGGCGCCGGGAGTCGCGGTCGATCGCTGCCAGGCTGCGCAGGTACCGGGCCTGCGTGCCGGGCAGGTGGTTCTCCCGTCCGAGGTCGATCGCCATCTGGAATGCGTGCACGATATCGTCGGAATCCTCGGCGCGCAACAAGAGCGCAACGCCGCTGTCGATGGCCTTCTGCCCCTCCTGTTCGTTTCGGTTCTGGAGCTGAGCATTTCCCAGCCAGATGTACGCCGCGGCGAGAAGACGGTCATCGCCGGATTTGGTGGCAAGCGGAAGCGCCTTGTTGAGGCTCTCGATGGCCTGATCGATCTTTTTCTGTTCCAGCATCTGTGCGGCGGATTCCAGGAGCGCTTGCGCGGCCTGTGCCGGAGTTTGATCGTCCGTGATGATCCAGGAGGGGGACTGGAACGCTGCAATCAGGCGCGAATCGCCACGCCGCCCAACCAAGGCTGCGGGCAGCATGCGAGCCGGTCCGTAAAAGGGTTCGACGGTGTGTGCGGGTATCTCGCCCTTGTTCTTGTTGGCACAGATATCGGTGGTATCGTCGGCGACGGCCTCAGCGGCGGCGGCCTTTACGGGATCGCCCATGGCCATGTGGATCGTCCCCATGACTTTCATGGCCTTCTTGGCATCATCGGTCAGGCAGGCGTCGCGGGAGATCTGCAAGGACTCGTCGATGGCCTTGAAGGCCTCGTCGATGCGGCCCACGTCGCGATAGATCGCAGCTTCATTGGTAAGCGAGGTAGCAAGGGCATCGGGATCGTTGACGGTTCGCGTAATGTTGACGCATTGCTCGATGGCGATCACGGCCTCGGGAAAGTGTCCCAAATCCTGATCGACCAGGGCGAGGTCATTGAGGCTCTGGGCGTAATCGCGTGGAACATTGAGATCCTTGCGCAGCGAGGCGGATTCCGTCTGCAAGGGCAGGGCTTCGGCGGCGCGACCGTGCGCCCGGAGAGCCCCGGCGGCGGTATCGAGGACGGCGGCAAGGCTCGACTTGTCGCCCAGCGCCCGAAAGGCATCGATCGATTTCTTGTAATCGGCGATGGCGCCGGAGGAGTCGCCGGAACTCTCGCTGCATTTGCCTTTCGCATACCAGCCGCCGGCCAGGCCGGTGCGATCGTCGAGCTTCTGATAGAGAGGCAAGAGCTGCTCGAGCGTATTGCAGAAGGCGGGCATCTCGGTGGTTTTGTCGTATGCGTTGAGCAGTTCGGTCAGCGTATCGGCCTGGGCCTTCAGCTTGGAAAGGCGGGCGTAAGTGCCGGCAAGAGTCTGCATCAGTTTCAGCTCGGAACTGTGCCGGTTCTTATTGTGGCTCAAGGCAATGCCGGCCTGGAGCTGTGCGACGATCTGGTCGTTTTCTCCGGCTCTTTCGAGCAGAAAGACGGCGCTTTCATACGCTTTCTGGGCTTCCTCTTCATTGCCGCTTATCAAGTCTGCAACGCCGAGATAAAGGCAGATTTCGGCCACCAGATTGCCGTCTTTGGCGTCAAAGGCGATCTCGTAGGCTTCGTGCAACTTCTGGATCGCTTCGTCGAGATGGTTGTCTTTGATGAGCTGCGGGACGCTGTCGAGGAGGGCGCGCGCAGTCTTGGCAGGATCCTTTTCATCCTGAGCCGCGCAGAGAGGCAAGGAAAGAAGCAGGACAAGGATCAAGCGAAGGGGCGGAGGCAAGAAAGGCTTTGGGGAAGCGCTGTGGGGAGCCATAAGGACCTCATTGCGGAATGTTGATGCGGGAGGCTAAGGAGGTGTGCAGGTTACTGTCGGCCGTGCGGGCCTCTTCAAAGGCCTGGGCGGCCACGGCGATCTGGTTGCGGAGATTGAGCATGAGCGTGCGCAGGGCGGGCTTGTCCCAGTACTGGGGACGTCCGGCCTGGGCTTTGAACTCGTTGACCCAGAGAAAGGCCAGATCGGGCGTAACACCGGAGAGATCCTCGATCAGGAGGCGCCCGCTATCGATCGAGGTGGCGGCAGAGAGCGGAGAATTGCAGGAAACGATATACGGGCCCACGGGGCGGTCCATCAGCTTGGCGAGGATGATCTGTGCGCGGGCAAAGTCGTAGTGGTCGAGGAACCAATCCGTGGTGGCGCCGGCGGAAGGTAACTCGCGCAGGGGAAGATAGGTGACGTTGAGGTTGGCCCGGGGCTGTTTCTCGGCTTCGAATTCGCGTACTTCCACAATCGCGAGAAAGGCGTCGAGCACAGCTCGATAAAGAATACGATTGCCGGCATTGGGGGGTTCGCCAAAAAGAACGTAACTGTAGAGGCCATATCCCGAGCCCTCAGGTGTATCCGGGCGAAGAAACTCACGGCCGGTGATGCGGTGGTCGCCGCGCACCGGGGCGGCGGGAGTGGGCGAAGGACTGAGCTGCTTTTCCAGAGATGAGACGAGGGTGGCAGAGCCCGCGGAAAGATCCTGGACGAGCAATTCATTTTGGTCGACGGCCGATTTTCCCGGCAACGGAGCGGTATAAGAGACCAGGGTGGGGGATTGCCGGCCGGTTGCTCCAACCGCGCTAAGAATGCTGCGGGCCCGGTCCGAGTCGAAATGCGCTAGGAGCCAGGCAGCCGAGGGGTTTGAGGGCGGGGCCGCCAGCAGAGGGAGGTAGACGATGTCGAGGTCCTGCGGTTCGGCGCCGGCGGCCTGCACGCGGCCGATCTCATCGAGGGCGAGGTAAGCAGAGAGGATTGACTCGTTGGCGGATCGATTGGCGGGGTTTGCCGAAGGCGCGAGGAGCAGGTAGCTGTAGGCACGGTAGCCGGGCGTCTCGCTTTGGGCAGCCGGGAGAAATGAGCGGCCGAAGAGGTGACGGTCCGGCGGCCGGGCGGAAGAGGCGGCCAGAGCGCCGGGCGCCGCGGCTTGCAGAGCCGGGGTGCAGGCCAGCGTCAGCAAGAAGAAGAGCACGATGCGTTTACTTGCGTGTCTCACGGACTTCCTTTCTTTGGCGACTCTGGCGGCGCTTCCAAGCGAACTGAACGGCGGTGGTTGCAATCGTGCACAGGAAAACGACCAGGACGGTTTCTCGTGGCTTGAGAGGGGCCTCGGGAAATTCGAAATACACCGCGATCCATATGAGAGTGGATAGCAGCAGGACAACGGAAATCGTGGTCTTTGCAGTTTTCATGGCACTTCAGAACGGCGCTTCTGCCGGGCAATCCTCTATTCGCTCCTGGTAGTGCTCTTCCGAGGGTGACCGTTACACGGAAGCACAGGAGCGCGAATAATCAAGGCACAGAGTAAAAGTGAGCGGATGCGGGACACGGCGCAGCAAAGAAATGAGCCGTCGGAGAGAAGCAGGGGAATGAATCCGCAGGCGCCAATTGCTGATTATCGTACCGCGAATGTCGATGCCGCGCCAGTGTTTTTCGTCGATAGCTATCGAGCGCTTTTCGGGCTTCCCTCGAACCACTTCACCATTGGCATCGTCAACGTACTCGACGATATCTCCGATTCAGGCAAGGGTCGAAACAGGCGCTCTTGCCTTGCGAGGTAGAAGTTGGGCTTCTTGGGGGCTTGGGTACGTTCGGTCACTCTCCTCGCAATGTGGCTTTCCACAAATGCCGATCACCGACCGATCAGCCGGCCGGTGGGAGAGATTTCCAGGGTCTAGTGCTGGGCGGGTTGAGCTGCGGGCTTGGGGGATGGCTTAGCCGCTGGCTTGGCGCCGGCTGGAGCGTGAGTTGCGGGTGGGACGGCGCGAAGAATCCAAGCCAGCTTGATCAGTTAGAAGTTCGTCATTACTCGAACAGTAACTACCGGTTGGCCGGTGATAGGTTCAAAATGCGGTGATTTCTGCGAAGTGTCTGCCTAACACAGAATGAGAGTGGAGTGGTCGCGGCGGCGCAAGCGAATTTAGTTGGGAACTCCCGTTTGGCCCAGGAACCGGACCAAGCCGCCAATGAATTTGATTCTTGAGTTCATAGCAGGACTCTACTCGCAGCAATGTGGGGGCAGTTACTGAAGAAAGCAAATCAAAATGCGGAGAGCCGCAGCCCTCCGCACTTTGCTCGTCATCGTCAATCCATAACCCAAAGCTGCGATCAACAACTCCGCGTGCTCTGGACACTGGCAGCGGAATTCGGCCTTGAGAAGACGGGGGCGCCGGTTGAACGAGTTCTCTGTGACGGAATGTGAACGCGGATGAATGTAGATCAGCCGCACCCCGATCTGCGTCACTGGACTCGCTCCCGATATGCTCGCTACGCTTGCCCCTGCTCCCTGGCCTCCGTTTCCTTGGATGGGAGCTTTAGCCCTGGCACGATCATTGGTACCCGCGCCTGGTATCGCCGGTAAGACTCTCCGTGAAACGACACCAGATCCCGTTCTTCAAAGGCGATGCCGACAAAAAGGTACCCCGTGGTGGCGATGCTGAAGAGAAGGTGGCCGGCTGTCATCAACGGCGTGAACCAGAACGCCATCAAAAAACCCAGGTAGATCGGGTGTCGGACCAATTTGTAAAACAAGGGCGTGCGAAACCCCGGGTAAGAGTAGGTCTGGCCCTTGAAGTTCAGATAGACCTGCTTCAATCCGAAAAGATCGAAGTGGCTGATCAGGAAGGTGCCCACGAGCACGAGTAGCCAGCCTGCCAGGGAGAGCCCGCGGAGGAGCCAAATGGCTAGCGGGCTTCCGGTCTGCCAAACTACCGACAAGATCGGCACCCATTGCCAGTACAAAAGGTCAAGCAGCAGGCTGGCAATCAACACATAAGTGCTGCGCTCGATCACCCTCGGAACGACCCTGGTCCAGTGGCGCTTAAAACCCTGACGCGCCATCACGCTGTGCTGAATCGCAAACGCTCCGAGGAGCAGCGTATCGATCAGAATCGCTTGTGAAAGGGGGCGGGGCACCCCGGCATCGATCGACTTGGGGACAATAAAGTCACCCACAAATCCGATCGCATATAGAAATGTGAGGAAAAATATGGCGTAACACGCTACGCCATACACGAATCCTAGCGTTCTCGCCATCACACGACCTCCATGACCGGAGTTGCCGCTTTGGTCTCCGATTCCACGAGATTATACATCTGGCCGAGTCGCTCTCTCGCCATAATTCAGGGGCGACTTTGACGTTCTTGAGCACACGCCCGCACCAAGTGCCGTCGCTCGCTTTCCGGGTAAGCGTGCCGACAAACCGACGCCTCGTCTGACGGCTTCCCGTCGGACGCCGTCAGCTCCGCCTGCTGACTCCACGTGGACCCGCTTTGCACGAACACGTATGCCGCCCCCGGACCCTCACTCTGGCATAAACTCCACGTAGCGAAAAGATTCCCCGTCAGGTAACATGGAGCTCCCACCACGGCCATGCTGCCGCTGACTGCGACGGACGCGCCGAAAAGGTCACCTGATTGCCCGTCGGACGCCTCAGCTCCGCCTGCTGACTCCAGGTTCCGCCGCTTTCAACAAACACGTACGCCGCTCCCTGATGCTGATTCGAGCCGACTGTGTGCCCAGGGGCCCCCACAACAGCCGTGCTGCCGCTGACCGCAACGGAAAAACCGAAGATGTCAATCGCCGCGCCGTCGGACGCCGTCAGTTCCGCATTCTGATACCACGGGTCTACCACCACCGGTACTGCGCTCCATCATCATCCACCCGCACCAGCAGCCGCTCGCCCCGAACCTCCAACCAACTCCGCAACTCCCGTCCCGTCGCGTCCCGGGCGCTCAGACCTGTGTAGCGCAAAACCATTTCTCCGTCCTTGCTTCTCAGCGCCAGCCCCTTGCTTCCCGGCTCCAGCGCAGCCACCAAATCTCCCTTCATCTCCAGCTCTAATGTCGGCGGCTGACCGTTCGCAGTCCCCGGACGATGAGCCAGAGTGAACCCCTGCTCCAATCCCACCGGCCCGTTCTCATACCACTCCGTCACCCCATCCCGCCCTTACTCCACCCGGTTGGCCTTCGCCTGCGGAGACACCGCATTTACTTCATGCACGGCATCGCCGTATCCATAGCCGCGTGTCTCAAGCTGCCAACTCAGGTTCTGGCTGCGTACTTCGGCCCCTTCCCGCGTGAACACCGCCACCAGAGCTTGCCGTGGGTTTTCCTCGCTTAATCCCTCAGCGCTTCGATGAAACCAGTAGCCGGAGTCGTCATTCCCCAACGCCGCCGAGATGGATCCTCGGGCGTCGATCGGCAGACTCGATAATCCGGTCGCAGATTTGCTCGCCGACGTACTCAGGCCGGCCATGTTCGCCACCGGCACGCTGCTGTTTAGCTTCAAGAACGACGCATCCTTCCGTGTATCCAATTGCGCCAGCCCCGGCACGCATACCCCACCCACCAGCGCAAACGCCAAACTCAAAGCAACAACATTCCAGAATCTCTTCCCTACGAGGTTCGTAACTGTCGAATACATAGTGCCCTCCATGTTGGGTCCGTCGTCGCGCAACTGCGGACTTCACGCTCTTCGCATTGGGGTCGAAGAGTCACATGATGGCTTGAACAAGATAGGCTTGCGCCTCTGGGGCTGTTGCGTCGGAACTACTCGCGGGGACTGCTCCTCAGGGAGGCGAGGCACGGAAACATCTGATAACCCCAAGCAAATCTGCTCAATGCGCCCGGTCACATCACGCTGTGATTAGTGGAACCATGCGTTCTTCGGCTCGTTGTGCTTGGATTACCGGCTATCCGGACAGAATTCATTTCTCGCTCTCGATTCCCACGCGCATCCATGGACTCCTGTGAGACAGATCACAGGGTTCTGTCCAGATTTCGGACAATCCACCAGGAACTCTCCTGAACTTCCAGGAACTACATTGTCAGCAAATGAACCACTCAGAGATTCAACGGTGGACGTGGATGAGCTTGCACCGAAAGTGCGGAAGAACCGATTTAGGTGCAGCGCGACAACCCGAGCCGCTCGTCGAGTTCGCGCACCAGGATCAGGCCGCCCGCGGAAGTGACGCGAAAACCTTGGAAGCCGACCTTGAGAAACGCATTGAAGGAAAGCTGAAAAGGCCGGTTTTGTATCTCACCCATTGGGTATTTACGTCCAGAACGTCTTCATCGCGTTCGCACCCTCAAAAACATTGACGATTGCGACCATCCGAGGTTTCAGAATTACAACTCAAAATGGAAATGTGGGCTGAGTAAATAAGTTTGGTTCTCAGGAGTCGAACGAGTCACGATCTTTACCGTAAGCGGCTTTGTCCTTTGTGTGGACAAATTTGATCGTGAACAACGGAGGTTAATCTAATCTTCATCTCCGGGCTGGGCTTGTGCGTTTGAGCTTCAGCCGTGACCAGCAGGCAATTCAGAAGGAGAGAGAACAGTACGCCGGTTCTTTCCATGCCGGTGCTCGGTTCAACTACCGATTGCTTCAATGCTGCGTTGAGGCGCCGGACTTTGATCTGGCGATCTGCGTTCGCCTTTCGGTCCGTCTAGCGTCACGGCAGGCTCGACATTGCCAGGCGTTCCTCTTTGCCCGGATCATTCACGACCCGGTATTCCTTGTCGAGGATCATGGTCGCCCGCGTATTGATATCGTAAGCGGGCCAGTGCGGCAAGCCCGGGTGATTGGGATCGCCGCTGCGGGCAAACGCGACCCAGGTGCTGCTGATCTTATCGGCAAGCGGCTGCAGGTCAGGGCCGGTGCCAATCCATCCCGGAACCTTGTCAATGTTGTCAAACACAAACGGTATTTCCAAAGTATGGCCCGCCTTCAGCTTTCCGTCCATTACCGGACTTGGCCACGCGAACAGATACATGTACGCTGGCGCAGCGTGTTGCGCAGCTTTCCTTTCCGCTTGGGTAACAGCGTCCATGCGAAAAGCAGCGTCAGTCGTCACCGCGAAGTAGATGTCACTCGGAGAAGCCTTCGGCCGGGCTTTTCTGTAGGCCGTAATAAGCCCATCGAGCTTCGATTCGTCGGTGAGATGGAGGTAAGCCTTCAACTTGGCTTTCATCTCCTCTTCGTTCAAAGAGAACAGTTCGGGGCTGTCCAGCCCCCGCAACACCGTTGTTTCGTCGGCGTTGGTGCCGATCAGCATGGGCACGTGGGCGGTCATGGCAGGGGCATCCGAATCGAACGGGTGCCGCGGCAGCGAGCGGCCGTCAACCACCGGCATGAATTTTAAGGACCGGCCTGGCATGGCATGAGCGGCCGCGATGATCTGGCTCACGGGCGCCGTTACCAGATCATCAACTCGGCTTGGCGCGATGTGGAGTTGTTCCAGGAATTCTCTCGTCACCTGGTCGGCGTTCTCTCGAGTACGCATTTGCAGTGCGGAATAGCTCTCCACGATTGCCTTGTGGAAAAGCCCTTTGGCCGGGGGCATTGCCATCAGCGCGCTGACTTTCCCGCCTCCGCCCGATTCTCCGAAGATGGTTACATTGGCGGGATCGCCGCCGAACTGCGCGATGTTGTCGTGCACCCACTGAAGCGCCAGAATGATGTCCAGCATGCCCGCGTTGCCCGAATCCGCGTACTTCTCCCCGCCAATCTCGCCGAGGAAAAGATAGCCGAAGGCGTTCAGGCGATGGTTCACGCCCACGACGACAACGTCATGTTTTGCCGCAAGGTTGATGCCGTCATAAAGCGGAGAGCCGCTTGAGCCCATGACAAAACCACCTCCGTGCAGCCAGACCATCACGGGCCGCCTGGCGGGGCCGCGCACGCTCGAGGTCCAGACATTCAGGACGAGGCAATCTTCACTCACCGTCCCCGGTCCAGCCATATCCCCGATAAATTTGCCAAGACCGCCGACGAGAGCCTCCTGCGGCGAAGGTGGCCCAAGTTCGAGCGCGTCGCGCACCCCGGGCCATGGTTTTGCCGGCAGTGGCGGCTGGAATCGCCTCGCGCCTTCCGTCGAAGCGCCGTAATGGATTCCTTTGAAGGAATACACGCCGCCGGCGAATGCTCCGCGCAGCTTGCCCAGCGTGGTTTCCACAATGGGAGACGTCTCGCTTGCCAGAACGAGGCGAGGGCACCAGGAGTGCAGCGCGCCGGTAGTGACAGTCGCTCCACAAGTCAGCAAAGACGATTTCAGCAATTCACGACGATTGATCATTAATGTCCTCTCCGAGTTCTAACATCGTGTAAGGCCGGTTCTTCAGGCAAGAACATCTCCTATAAAGTGCTGCGTGCGGCTCTCCTCTCGCTCCGGGGCGAGGCAGTATGGCGAGCCGTCCTTACTTCTTCGCTGCGGGCTTGGTTTTGGTTCCCTTGAGTTGCCAGACTGTCCAGCGAACCCCTTTCTGCTCGCATTCCTGTATCCCTGAAGCAGCCATTCCATCAGCACTGAAGTGGAAGGTGTTACGGCATCCGTTTGCGAACGTGTCAACCCACGTGTCCTTGTCAAAAGTCGACGTCAATGCCCAGGTCGAGCCGTCGTTTGCAAAACCCGAAACGGAATAGACCTTTTTGATCGGATCGTAAGCGGCAATTTCTAGAAATTGCAGTTCCGCTCCGTTGCCCTTCCAATTGGAATCCCACTCAAGGAAAATGCCGCTTAGTATCCAATGGCAATGGGGGCGCCATTCCACCGTGTGCTCAGGTCCCGCAGGACTGTCCTTGCCTGTCCCGGAGAACACCCAGTCCCCAACCCAGACATCCGCCTGCTTGAGTTCGGGCGCAGGTTTTGGGGCTGAAGACTGCGCTAGGGCAACAGCCGCAAACATCAGGAGCATCACGCTGACTGAGGACAGAATTGCGATCCTCTTCATAACTTTCCCCCTTTCTGGGTCGGGGCCTCCTATTTCTTTGGCCCCGGTTTGGCCTTGGTTATCTTCTCGTCCCAGGCAGGCGACCACGTATTGCCATCTGGCGAGAATTCGCCTTTGTTCGTATAGCTCATTCCGTCCGCTGCAAAAGTAGCGGTGCCCCTGAACTGGTACTGCTTCCCCGCAGCGGAAAACTTGCCGGTATACCTCCACGTGCTCCCGTCGAGGGTGTAGGTGCGGGTCGTCACTCTTCCGTCACCCAGGAAGTGCGTGGCGGGATAGTTGTTATTGACCGGGTCGTATCCGATGACCCACAGGTCTTGTCTACCTGCCTCTTTAAGGGTGACGCGCATTTGCAGAAAGAATCCTCCGAGGATCATTTCGTCGGTTTCTTCGAAATTCTCCTTTCCAACGTGGGAGAACGGGCCGGGCTGGATCGTTCCTTCGCCCTTCCAATGGCCAACGAATACGTGAAGCTTCTGCAGTTCAGGACCGGGCTTGGCCGGGGCGGTTTGGGCCTGCGCTGCGATGCCGAGACAGACTGCGAGAAGCGAGGACAGAATGGCGATTCTCGTCATGACATTCTCCTTTGCCTGCGGCTATTTCTTTGGTCCCATCGGGGAGCTGTGGCCCATCACGATCCGCCAGTTTTGCGGCGTTTTGAGAAGCACTTCGCTTTCGGCGTAGGGAACTGTCCATTCGCGCTCGCCGGGCCCGGCGTGCACAAAGGCGCGCGCCGTGTCGTTGTCGAATGTCATGGTGACGTCAAGGAGCAGGGTCGCCCAGGCAACGTCGCCATGAATCTGGACGTTAAAGTTGTAAGGACGGTTGGTGATCTTTACCTTGGCCTCTTGATAGTGGCGGAGTTCCTCAAGGCCCTTGCTTACCGGAGCCGGGCCGGGCAGACTCGGCGTCGCCCCAATCCACTCGGTTTGGGGTGTGAGCAGCGAGTAGATTCTTGCGCCTCAAATCGCAAACAGAACTACTTCAACAATTCCAAGGTGCTCTTAACATGTTAAGACTGATCCGCGAGCCGTGGGATTTCAAGGGCGATGCCCTTGGTTAGCATTTATCAAAATCGTAGTCCTGTATCATGGCGGCAGAATATACCCCGACTAACCGGTGGTCCACCCCAGTATTCGTTTTGGGTGGCGTAGTGTCACTTCGCCGGTGTCACTTCGGGTGTAAAAGCCTGCCCGGATATGCAATGCATTGCACAAATCCACAGGAGGCAATCTTTGTGCCAAAGGAAAAGGCCCTGCTTGTTCAGAGCCTCATGTATTTCATTATGTTGAACTTGATGGCGGAGGGAGAGGGATTCGAACCCCCGGTACCCTTTCAGGCACAACGGTTTTCAAGACCGCCGGTATCAACCGCTCACCCATCCCTCCGCAGTTGGGAAAGGCCCTAATTCCATCAGTTTACCGCACCTGCCGTTTTGTCATCGGCGGATTCGGTAGCACATCGGTTGCGCACTGCTGATTCCAAGGCCTCCATTGCTGCCAAACTACGTGGATCGACGGCATCATTCTTGATATACGCCTGCCTCGTCACGCTTACATCACTATGGCGCAGAATAGCCTGGATGACAATGTCACCGATGCCGAGTTCGTGGAGATTCGTTGCCAGACCCCGCCGAAATGCATGAAGACCGTACCAGGGCAACCCTGCCGCTTTAAGTGCCGGCCGAATCACCTTTCGCACCATGCCCTCAAGGTCAGCTGGGCCGCCCTGAAGCGTCTCGAAGTTGTAGGTTTTGGGCGTCACGGACGCCAAGTGCTCATCTAACGTCCGTGCCGCAGTCGGGATTAGGGGCACCGTACCGATGCCCCGCTTACCTTTAGGGTCGTTAACGAACTTGCGCCAGGCGGCACGCTCGATCTGCAAGGATGCCCCGTCGTGATCCTCAGGACGTAGGCTCCGCAACTCCCCCTTCCGAAGCCCTACAAACCCTGCAATAGCAATTACGGCCTTGGCTGGTTGGGGCAGGATCTCAAGCATCTTAAGGATCTGTTTGAGCGCATACGCGTGTGTTTCCTTTGCCGGCCTCGAGCGCGGAATGCAGGCTGCCTGCACTGGGTTCACTCCGTTAAGGGCGCCGGTCCGGATTGCGTACCGAAAGACGCCGCTGAGGAGGTGCTCGATATGCTTCAGGGTCGTACTGCTCACGTTCTCTTCCAGAGCAATCAGTCGGAGCAGTCTCTCGCAGTTCACGGTGCGGAAGTCTCGCAGTGGCAAAACGAGCCTGCCCTTTAAGTACAAGTTTTACATGTTCCGGTAGCCATTCACAGTTGACGGTCGGCTCTGTGCCTTGATGTTCGGGAAGTATTCTTTGTCCCAAAACTCCACCACTGACAAGTTGCTTGCGCTGGTTAGTGTGCCGTTGTTCAGCGGAGCCAGAAACTCGTCTGCGAGGCCCTTCACCGCCCGCTTCGACTGGTACTTACCCTGGTTGTCGGCTAGCTTATGGCACCGCTGCACCAGCTTCTCTGTACCGTCAGGGTTGGTTTCATATT
Source organism: Occallatibacter sp. (assembly GCA_049509995.1). GTDB lineage: Bacteria > Acidobacteriota > Terriglobia > Terriglobales > Acidobacteriaceae > Telmatobacter. Next base: position 20,914 of record JBEKZJ010000082.1, read on the forward strand.
GCCGGTAGCGGAGATACCAGGACGAGCCTTTGAAAAAACGTGCCCCTTTTGATGTTGACGGATTCCGCTTATTGAATCATCGCCTTCCTCGATGCCCGCCATTCGGAGTCGTTCTTCGAGCAAAAAATGCGCCGCTCTGCCCAGGCCTCGAACTCTGGGCTAGCCCACCTGAAGCGGACGTACTTTCCAAAGCGCACATGCGGGATAGAATCTGCGCTTCGGGATCGAACCTGTTCCCGTACTTATGATTCTGGCAGGAACCAGCGTTGTGCGAGTACTTTAGAGTCAATGAATTCGTATTGCGGCAAAACTCCTGCCGATACTTCGAAATGACTTGCGTGCTCACCGGTTACTCCTGAAATCGACAGTGGTTGGTGAAGAGCGAAGCGGTTGGTGCTGCGAGGACAGCTAACGCCAAATCGCCTTCCCATGAACTGATCCCGCGCGATGTGGAGGACGCATCGAAGCCGCGCGCCGGGCGGTAACCCCCCGGCTCCCCAGCTCGAGTTGACTATCCTTCAGCCAAAGCGGTATGGGATCCATACCTGCATGGCCGAAAGAGTGCGGTTGGCCCAGGCGTAGTAAGGAATAAGCCTGAGAGTCGTAGGCGACTCGGTAAGTGCTTCGCTCTCGGCAGCCGAGTAGTAGAGGCCGGTCTCCCTTGGGCCCTGGACGATGGATCCAGGGTGCTCAAGGACGAGCACGCCGCCTAAAAGATCCGGCTCAAAGTGCGCGGTGGTGGCGGCGTCGAGTTTCGCTGTGTAGCCAACGAGGTTGGCGAAACGCTCGCGAGCCGGCTGATCAAGCTGCTCCATGCAGAAGACAATCGGACCGCGCTGGAAGGCGACGCGCCCTCGATCTTCGTTGACGG
>JBEKZJ010000083.1:0-21289 GCA_049509995.1 Occallatibacter sp.
ACCCCACGGACGAAGACCTGTCCGTGGGGACCCCGGCTCTTCACCCCACGGACGAAGACCTGTCCGTGGGGACCCCGGCTCTTCACCCCACGGACGAAGACCTGTCCGTGGGGACCCCGGCTGGCTGGCGCGGAGGGCGGGCGCTTGAGCGAGTGCGGAGAGGACGCGGGTGACGGCGCTGCGTCCGGCATTGCCGAGGAGCGGGAGGCGCTCGGCGAGCAAGTCAGGGACGGGCCGGGTGAGCAGTTCCGGGTCGTCGGCGCTGGTGAGGCGGTGGAGGTCGTCGAGAGTGAGGCCGCACCAGGGGGCGCGGAGGACGCCGAGCCAGGCGACGCGGTCCTGGGGATTGAGCAGGGCGCGGGCCAGGGCGAGGGCATCGAGGACTTCGGGGCGGGCAGCGAGTTTTTCCAGATCGACGGCGCGGAAGGGAATCTTCTTTTCGCGGAGGGCCTGGGCGATGGGGGCGAGGGCGTTGCGGGTGCGGCCGAGGACGGCGATGCGGTACTTTTCCTCTCCTCCGCGCTCACGGGCCAGACGGCACTCCTCAATGCGGCTCGCATGGCTGCGAATCAGATCGACAATTTCGTTTGTCTGGAGGGAAAGCGCGGTTGGTTCTCCGCTGTCAGCGTCAGGTGCAACCGATTTGTAACACGTGGCTTGTGGATCGAAGTTAAGGTGGAGCTTGAAGTATGCATTGGGGCTGGTCTGGGCCTCGCGGGCGGGGTCGGCGGAGGAGAAAGTGACGCCGCTGCCGTCGGGGGCGGCGAAGACCTGGGCGAAGACTTCGTTGAGCCGGCGGACGAGCGCAGGGGTCGCGCGGAAGTTGGCTGAGAGGGGGATGAAGTCCAGGGTGAAGGGGTCGGGATTGGAGGGATTGGGGATTTCAAGGCCGATTTCCTTGACGCGGGGGAAGAGTTCGGCGTCGGCGTCGCGGAAGAAGTAGATGGACTGCATGGGGTCGCCGACGGCGAAGCAGGTGCGGGCGGTGCGGTCGGGCCATGCGGCGATGAGGCCGGCGAAAAGCTGGTGCTGGCGGCGGCTGGTGTCCTGGAACTCGTCAACCAGCAGGTGGCGGATGGCGTCGGCGACGGCAAAGGCGGCCTCGGTGGGGAGACCATCGTCGGCTTTAAGGACGCTTTCGGCGATCTGGGCGACCTCAATGAAGTCGACGGCGGCGGCTTCGGCGAAGACGACCTTGAGCCGGGCCGCGGCGTGGCGGAGGAGGGTAAAACAGGCGCGGACGATGATCCAGTCGTCTTCGGTGTAGCGCGCTGGGGGCAAGGTTCGGACGGCGGCGAAGGAGGATTCCATGCTCGGGACGCCGGCGAGCTTTGAAATGAGCGATGAGAAGCGGGCTTTGCCTGCACGACCTCGAGGGGTGGCTGGGAAACCATTCGCTGAGGTCAGTCCTCTTTCTGAGCGCCACGCGCCTTTCTGCGTCAGGAGGAATGCGGCAAGCGCTTCCAAGGCCTCTCTGGCGCCGTCTAGCCCCTCCGGAAATGGAGCGGGGGGGACCTCGGTGCATTCTGCCAGCCCCCAAGGCGATTTGTCGCCAGGTTCTTCGCAGGCGAAACGGGCCAGTTCGAGGGCTTCGTCGCGTGCGCCGGGGACCTGATCGAGGAGCTGACTGATCTGGGTAAGCGCGGTGCGAACGGCGTTGGCGAAGGGACGTTCGAGGCGCTCGCGCAGGGCTTCCCAGTCGGGGTTGTGGCTTAGTACGAAGTCGTGCATCCAGCGGTCGCGCTTGGAAAGCATTTCGACAAGGAGGTCTTCCAACTCCTGCCAGTTGTTATCGCGCCATAGAAGAAGGGCTTCAATAGCGGCGCCAAGCGCGGGGTCGCCGGGGTTGCCGATTTGTTCGAGGGTCTGGCGGGCGGCGCGACGGTACAAGTCGTTTGGTTGCTCGGCGATGTCAAGGCCGCCGCCGAGGCCGGAGAGGAGCGGCTGCTGGAGGGCGAGGTCGCGGCAGAAGGAATCGATGGTGGAGATGCGGAGCTGAGCGGGCAGGTCGAGGAGCTTCCAGCCGCGGGCGTTGGAGCGCGCGAGGGCGCGGCGGGCGAGTGGGCTGGGCTCGGGGTTGCGGAGTTCGTCGAGGATGCGGTTGCGCATTTCGGCGGCGGCGGCGTTGGTGAAGGTGATGGCGACGACCTGGCCGGGCTCGTCCACCTCGCCGAGGAGGGTGAGGAAGCGCTCGGTCAGGAGGGTGGTTTTGCCGGAGCCGGCCGGGGCCTGGACGAGGATGGAGCGGGCGGGGTCGAGGGCCTGGTCGCGCTGGGGCTGGTCAGGGGGCGGGGAGTTAGGCGCGGTTTTACTCATCGGCCGCCTCCGCGATATTGGGGCTGCCGGGGTCGTCTTCGGCTTCGGGTTGGGGCTGATTTTCCTGGATGCGGCAGAGGGTTTGGAGGCCGCAGCGCTCGCAGGTTCTGGGCGGGTCGCGGGGATCGACTTCGGCGCGGCCGGCGAGGAAGTCTCGGGCTAAATGCTCGATGGTTTCGCGCCAGTTGATGAGGTCTTCCGCTGCGAGGAGACTTTTTGCCAACGTGCTGCCGCTCTTGAGACCGGCAAAGAGGGTGGCGGAGGGGTCGCCGACGCGGCCGGCGAAGGTGAGGTCGCCGGGGCGGAGTTTGGCGAAGACGAGACCACCAAGGATTTCCTCTTCGCCGAGGGCAAAGCCGGCGTAGAGGGGGAGCTGGACGTCGTCGGGGCGGGGCAGGTCCCAGGATTTTGGCGAGACATCGCCGGATTTGTAGTCGATGACGAGGACGGAGCCGTCGTTGAGGAGGTCGAGGCGGTCGAGACGAAGTTCCAGGGTGAGGCCGGCGAGGGCGATGGTGCGAGAGGCTTCGGTTTCGAGGACTTCGAAGGGGATGCGGGTAGATTCATAGTCCAGCCAGGCAGTGACCAGGCGGGTGAGGCGCTGTTGCTCGATCTCCAGATAGCGCGCGGGCATGCGGTCGCGGAGGCTGGGGCGCAGTTCTTCCTGGAAGACGCGTCGGACGTGGGCGGCGACCAAGGACTGTCGGTCGGGCTGGTTCTGGAGATCGGCGTGGGAGCGGATGCCGTCTGGCGGGCCGGCCCAGATGGAGTGGAGAACGGCGTGGAGAAGTTGGCCGCGCTGGGAGGGGGTGAGGGAAGGTTGGGCCGGCTCCCAGCTTTGCGCGGCGAGGCGGGCGGTGGCGAAGGCTTTGAAAGGACATTGGGACTGGGCGGTGAGGACGCTTGCTCCGCCGTGGAGATGGCCGGGGGGGTAGGGAATGCGGCTGAAGTCTTCGACGGGGACCGTGAGCGGGGACGGGTTGGGCGGGGCGGCGAATTCCGCGGGCAGGGGCTGCGGCGGGGCGGCGAGTTGGGCGATGATGCGCGAGGGGCGGGACTCGGCGCCTTCGATCTGCTTTGCATAGCTGAAGTGAACTTGGGGCGCGGAGGCGAGCAGGCGGGTGGTGATGGCGTGGGCAAGATCCCAGTCAAGCTGGGGGGTGGCGTGGGGCATGCGGGCTTCGCGCTGCACTTCGGGCGGGAGCAGGGGATGGGTGGCGCCACTGGCCGGCCAGACGTCTTCGGTTGCGCCGAGGAACCAGACGGAATCGGCGGTGAGTCCGGCGGACTCGGCGGGGCCAGCGATCTGGATGGGCGCGTCGCGGGATTCGGGGGCAAAGAGGGTCTCTTCGAGGGTGCGGGCGAGAACGGAGAGGAAATCCTTCCAGTCGATGCGGCGGCCATCGAAGCCGAGCGAGCCGGAGGTTTCAAGGGCTTGCTGCCAGCGGCGAACGGCCTGGAATTCGGCGCTCGAGAGCGGCTGGGAGCCGGCAAAGTGGAGGGATTCAAGCAACTGCGGAACGAGTTCGGCCCAGTCAAGCGGGGTTTGCGGGCGGCGGGCGTGGTCGTGGAGGCGGCGCCTGGCCTGGTTGATGCGGTCGACCCAGGGGACGAGCAAGGGATTGTCTTGCGGCTGACCGATGGATGGGGCAAGGAAGGCTTCGAGGGTCCAGTCCGGCTGTTCGAGACCGCGGCGGCGGAGGGCGCGCATGTGGGCTTGCAGGGCGGAGGATTCCTGCGGGCTGGCGGCGGCGTGGCCGGTGGAGAGGAGCCAGTCGAGTTCGTGCTCGGCGAGCGGGCCGGAGAGCCAGCGAAGCAGCAGGTGGGCGGCGCGTGAGAGGGCGACCTGGCTGAGCGGGATTCCGAGGGAGAACTCGAATAGCGGGGAACCGGCGAGAGCGGTGTGGCGGAGAAAGGCGCGTTCGATCTGGCCGCGGCGGCTGGTTGCGTTCTGGGTTACGACGAGGATGCGGGCGCGGGGGTTGGCGGCAAGCTGGGCTTTGCACCAGAGGACGCAGGCGGCCAGTTCGGCCTGGTCGTCGGAGGCCTGGTGAAAGTGAGCCTGAGCGGCAGGTTGATTGAGAGCGGCTTCCTGCCAGGGGCCCCAGGCGTCGAAGAGGGTGCGCTGGACGGGAAGAATGCGGTCAAAGCCGGCGAGCAGGAGCGGCGGGCGGTCGGACTGGCCGGCGCCGGACGCGGGGTTCTCGAGGAGCGGGATCAACTCGAGGGGCAGGCGGGCAGGGCTGAGCAGGTTGCCGGCGCGGCAGGCTTCGTCAAACGCGGCGAGCCAACGGCTGAAGGCGGCCGCGTCGTCCTGCCAACTGGAGCGGGCGGGCGGGCGCAGGAATTTGGGGGCGTGGGAGCAGAGCAGTTCGTGGGCTTCCATGGCCAGGGCGGCGAGGCGGTAGCGCGGGCCTTCGAGGACAGTAGCGAGCCGGAGGTCCGCCGCGGCCAGGCCTGCCCAGAGGGATTGCTCCTGGGTAGGGTTCAGCAGCAGGCGGCCGTCGAGAGAGCGCGTAGTCCAGGCGGAGCGGACGAAGCTGCTCCAGTCCAGGATGTCGGGCGCGGGCCAGGCGGAGAGGCCTTCGGACTGGCAGGCGCGATGGAAGGCGGAGCCAAGGGCGCGGGCGGCACGCTCGCTGGCCGTGACCACAAGGCCACCGCTGCGCAGCCATGCATCGAGTTGAGCTTCCGGTCCTGCCCCCATTCCAGCGTTATACGCCGCAGGGCGGGGGGAGTGCCATTGAGGGGCGATGATGAAGTTGGAGCCGGTTGTACACTGAGCGTGTGATTCGTCGATGGCTTGCTTGCTCATTGCTCGGAGTTGTTGCGCTGGCCGGGTGCCACTCGGGCCAGAAGGGTGGGTCAGCGGCTTCCAGCCCGCAGACCTTCAAGGTGTACAAGCTGCGCGGCAAGGTGGTGTCAACGAATGCCGCCAAGGGCGAGGTGACGCTGGACCATGAGGCGATTCCGGGCTTCATGGAGGCGATGACCATGCCGTACAAGCTGAAGGACGCGACCATCCTGAGCGAGTTGCATCCGGGGGACGTGATTACGGCGGACGTGCTGGTGTCGCAGGACCCGGATGCAGATGTGCTGCTGGACCATATTGTGGTGGTGGCGCAGGCCAAGCCGGATTACAGGCCCACGGTGACCTATCACGTGCCGGCGCCGGGCGATGCGGTGCCGGACTTCAAGCTGCGCAACCAGGACGGACGGGCGATTCACCTGGGACAGTTCAAGGGCAAGGCGCTGCTGGTGACGTTCATCTACACGCGCTGCCCGCTCCCCAACTTTTGCCCGCGGATGACGTGGAACTTCGCCCAGGTGAACAAGAAGTTGGCGGCGAGCCCGGCGCTCTATGCGAAGACGCATTTGGTGTCGGTGAGCTTCGATCCGGATTACGATACGCCGGAGCGGCTGCGGGCGTATGGGGCGACGTATATCGGCAGCGACGCGAAGGATGCTTTTGCGCACTGGGACTTTGCGGCGCCGGAGAAGCCGGTGCTCAAGGAGATGGCGAAGTTTTTCGACGTGGGGATGACCAACGAGGCGGACGGGACGATTACACACACGCTTTCCACTACGCTGATTGGGCCGGACGGAAAGGTGGTGCGGTTCTATCCGGGAAATGAGTGGACGGTGGAGCAGGTGACGGCGGATGTAAAAGAAGTTATGGCCGGGAAGAGCTGACCGGGGTATTCTTCCCGTGGAAAATAGTGCGAGCTTCGAACTTAAGTGAACTCCGGAGCTCGAGCAGAGGTTACGGCAAGAGCAAGGAGCGAGCAATGAGCGATGGGCTGAAGATACGCAAGGACGCGGAGTTGGATTTTCTGTCGCTGGGCGCGCTGGTGCACAGGCTGGATCCGGGGATTATTCCGTTCAGGAAAGCGACGGAATGCCAGATTCACGTCAGTGGCGGCGAGTTCAATGTGGCGGCCAACCTCTCAGATTGTTTTGGGATGAAGACGGCGATTGCGTCGGCGATGTCGGACTATCCGATCGGCGACCTGATTGCGGAGCGAGTGCGCGCGATGGGCGTGAAGCCGTTCTACAAGCACTTCAAGCACGACGGCGTGACCGGGCCGAACATGGCTGCCGTGTACAGCGACCGGGGGTACGGGGTGCGCGCGCCGGTGGTGTTCTACAACCGGGCCAACGAGGCGGCGGCGCAACTGAAGCCGGGGGATTTCGACTGGAAGGCGATCTTTGCGGGAGGCGTGCGGTGGGTGCACAGCGGCGGGATCTTCGCGGCGCTTTCGCCGACGACGGCGCCGCTGGCCGCGGAGATGATGAGGGAAGCCAAGGCGGCGGGCGCGATTACTTCGTTCGATTTAAATTTTCGCGAGAAGTTGTGGAAGATCCATGGCGGCAACGAGCGGGCCGTCGAAACCATCGCCACCATCGTTGAGAACGTGGATGTGCTGGTGGGCAACGAAGAGGACTTGCAGAAAGGGCTGGGGATTCCGGGGCCGGAAGTGGCGGCGAAATCGAAGCTCGATCCGAGCGTGTTCTTCGGCATGATCGACAACGTGGTGAAAAAGCACAAGCATGTAAAAGTAGTGGCGACGACGCTGCGCGAGGTCCACTCGACGAGCCGGCACAGCTGGAGCGCGGTGGCGTGGATCGACGGCAAGACCTACGCGGCGCCGACGGCGGAGCTGGAGGTGGTGGATCGCGTGGGCGGCGGAGACGGTTTTGCGGCGGGGTTTATTTACGGGCTGTTGAACGGCGAGACGCCGGAAGAGGCGGTGAAGCTGGGATGGGCGCACGGGGCGTTGCTGACCACGTTCCCCGGCGACACGACGATGGCGAGCGTGGAACAGGTGCGGGCGTTTGCGCAAGGGGGATCGGCGCGGATTCAGCGGTAGAGCGGATTTAATGGTCGAAGGCAATTCTGTTTCCGGTTCAGGGGCGCGACAGGCGCGCCGGTGAACCGAAAATTCTTTTCCCGCGCGTCTGGGACGCCGAGGTTGAAACCTCGGCGTCCCAATACCGGCCTCCCTGCTTTTGCACCAATGCGGACCGGTGCCGCATCCTTCAAACTGTTATTCTGGCGATGAATCAAGAGAGAGGTTTTGCGTGGCGAAGTTGACACTGGTTCTTGCGGTTCTGCTGGTTGCACTGGGCCTGCTTGGCTACCTAGGCACGGGCAGCCTGCATCCGACGGCGCTGATTCCGGCGTGGATCGGACTGGCGTTGGCCATCTTCGGGTTTCTGGCCATCAGCCCCAATGAACGCCGGCGGAAGCTGTTCATGCATATCAATGTGACGATTGCGCTGCTGGGTTTTCTTGGTTCCGCTTTTGAGGCGGTGCGCGGTTATGTGCATGCGAAGGCTGCCGGGTTGGAGCCGGACCAGATTGCGCTGGCCTCGAAGATCACGTTGGCCGGACTGCTGCTGTTGTATGTGATCCTGTGCGTGCGTTCCTTCATCGCCGCGCGGCGTTCGGGGAAGGTGTAGCGCATGGGCACCATGCGTAGCGGCGGAATGGGCATGGGCATGCGCGCCGAACGCTCGACGCGACACGGCGCCGCGCGATCGGGCCAGGGGGATTTGCCCAAGCGCAAGCCCGATTTGAAGAAGCTGTGGCCGCAGGTCTGGGGGCTGGTGGCGCCGCGCAAGTGGTTGCTGCTGGGCGGGCTGGGTTTGATGGTCATCAACCGCGTGGCCGGCCTGGTGTTGCCCATTACCTCCAGGCCGCTGCTGGATACGGTGTACTCCGCGCTGCATCCGCGCCCCGATCTACTGCCGCGTTACATTGCGCTGGTCTTCTCCGCCATGGTGGTACAAGCCATCACTTCATTCTCTCTGACGCAGTTGCTCTCCAAGGCCGGTCAGCGGCTGATCGCCGAAATGCGCCGGCAGGTGCAGCGCCATGTGGGGCTGCTTTCCGTTTCCTACTACGACGAGAACCGGACCGGCACGCTGGTGGCGCGCATCATGACCGATGTGGAGGGTGTGCGCAATCTAGTGGGCACTGGGCTGGTCGAGTTCGTTGGCGGTCTGCTCACAGCCGTGCTGTCGTTTCTTTTCCTCCTGCATCTGAGCGCTACGGTCACGCTTACCGTTTTCTCTGTGTTGGGCGTATTCGTTTTTGTATTGCAGTACGGCTTCAGGATCATTCGACCGATCTTTCGTGAACGCGGCAAGATCAATGCCGAAGTCACAGGCCGGTTGACCGAGTCGCTCGGCGGTGTGCGGGTCATCAAGGGCTATCACGCCGAGGAACGCGAAGCCGGCGTTTTTGCGGCTGGAGTGGAGCGGCTTCTGGCCAACGTGATGAAGTCGCTGACCATGACCAGCACGCTCGGCGCCGCCTCAACCACCGTGCTGGGGCTGGTCTCGGCAATTGTGATGGGTCTCGGCGGCCATCTTGTCTTCGGGAAGACCTGGACCACCGGCATTTACTTTCAATACAACATGTTTCTTGCCTTCATGATTGCGCCCGTGTTTCAGATCGTGAACATCGGGACGCAGTTGACGGAGGCCTTTGCCGGCCTCGATCGCACCAACGAGATCATGAGCGAGCTTGAAGAGAACCGAAGTCCAGGGCGGACGGAGAAGATGCCGCCGATCCAGGGTACGGTGCGCTTTGAGGATGTGGAGTTTGCCTACGAGCCGGATAAGCCGGTGCTGCACGGCATCAGCTTTCTGGCAGAGCCGGGCACGGTGACCGCACTGGTGGGGTCCTCGGGATCGGGCAAGTCCACCATCATCAGCCTGATCTGCGCCTTCCACACGCCGACCAAGGGGCGCGTGGCGGTGGACGATGTGGACCTTGCGCACGTGGACCTGAATACTTACCGCTCGCAGTTGGGCGTGGTGTTGCAGGATTCGTTTCTTTTCGATGGCACGATCCGCGAGAACATTCTGTTCTCGCGGCCCGATGCAACTGAGGAGCAGTTTCTCTTCGCCTGCCGCACGGCCCGTGTGGACGAGTTTGCCGAGCGCTATGCGGATGCTTATGACACGATTGTGGGTGAGCGCGGCGTGAAGCTTTCGGGCGGGCAGCGGCAACGGCTTTCGATTGCACGCGCGCTATTGGCGGAGCCGCGGATACTCATTCTCGACGAAGCGACCAGTTCGCTGGACTCGGAGTCGGAGGCGATGATCCAGGCGGGATTGAGCCAGCTAATGCAGGGGCGCACGACGTTTGTGATCGCCCACAGGCTCTCGACCATCCGCCGCGCCGACCAGATTCTGGTGGTAGAGCAGGGGCGCATTGTGGAGCGCGGGAACCACGCTGAGTTATTCGCGCTGGGCGGCCGCTATTACGACCTTTACACTCGCCAACACGGGCTGGAGGCGAATCTGTTTCTGGCGCCGGGCGAGGGGGATGTGGTCGACCCCTCTTCGTAAGCACAGTGAGTTTTGCGCAGTTTGAACCGCGGATGCACTTATGCCTTTTGGCGGATCGCCAGCAGTGCGCTTGTCCGATCCTGCGGAAGGTCATCGAGAGAAGTCAAGCTATAGTGAAGGTCTGCCAGGAGGGTGCAACACCGTCGATGCACTTCAGCCCCATGAGTTGATAGGAAGATGGTTGGGCCATACCTATCAAGAATGCTGGAAGCGGCTATCAAGGCGTCGTATTCGGCGTCTTCAAAGTCGCACTCGATCAGATCGGGAGGAGGACGCCTGCCGGCAGCGACCAGGCCATCCAACGTGCCGATGCGGGCGGTCAGGGCGCCATTCGATCCAGCAGCCAGGTGTCCCTGGCCTGGATCGGGTCCTAAATCGAAGTTCGCCGTTCCCTCGCTGTTTCCAACAGCCACGTCTCAAACGAAGCAATTGGTTACTTCATTCAAATCCAAGTGCTTTCGCAAGAACCAGAGATTTCGAGGGGACAGGCTCGAAGCTACGTATTTTTCCATCAGGGTCCACCCGGTCACTGGCCAACAGGGAATATAACCCGACGTTTGCTCCAATGTCATATACCGAATAGCCACGCTTTACCTTCGCCGCAAACGCCCTTTGTTTCTCGATTTCATAGCTTCTCAGCCAACAGCTCTGGCGAAAGGGCCCGACTATCCAACGCTTACCCCGGAGCGGGCCCTGAAGGATAGGAACCTTTGCATTGAGGGGATGAACTTCAACGGAAGGCGCAACGCCCTTCCCAACAAAGTGCTGGGTGCTATACCAGTGAAGTACATGCGAATCCTATGCCTCATTCTATAGCCTACTTAAGCCCACCGACAATGCCGATGATCGATTGCGATTTATGCCGTTGCACGAGGCCAATCTATACGAGAGGCCGCGATTCATGCGAAGAGTGTTCTGGGAGCCTTACGGTGTTCGCCTGAGTTTGAGCGGGTTGCGCTGGTGTTTGCTTCCACGCACGGGGCGGGTTGCAGGGTGTTTTCGGTTGGCGATTGGCGAAGAGGCGGTCTGTGCTTCCGGTCCCATAAAAAGAAATTGTGTCTCAGCACTTGACATGATTCCTTGTTGCCAGCAGACTGGTGTTGTCACCATCTGGCGACACGGAGAGCCACAATGCGAGACGGAGCCCCGCAAGGCACCTACAAAGTTCAGGCCCTGGACCGGGCCTTTGCCGTACTGGATTTACTGGGCGAGAGCGAAACGCCGCTGGGATTGGCGCAGGTTGCGACTTCATTGCAATTGCACAAGAGCACCGCGCACCGTTTCCTCATGGTTCTCGAGCGCCACCGCATGGTGGAGCGCACCGGTAGCGGGAAGTTCCGGCTGGGCCTAAGGCTGTTCGATTTCGGCAATCGGGCGATCGAGCAATATGATCTGCGGGACCGCGCCCAGCCGCACCTGCGGCGCCTGGTTGCCGAGACCGAGGAGACTGCGCACCTGTGCATTCTGGAAGCTGCGCGCGTCATATACATCGACAAGATCGAGCCGGCCCGATCGGTGCGGATGATCACCCGCATAGGGGCCAGCAACCCGGTGCATTGTACGTCGGTGGGGAAGGCGATTCTGGCGTTTTTGCCCGAGGAGCGGGCCGCCGATGTTGTGCGCCGCACTCGCTTTGAGCGTTACACGCATCGCACCATTGCCACGGCAGAGGCCTTGCGCGCGGAGATGGAGAAGACCCGCCGCCGCGGATACGCCGTGGACGACGAGGAGTTTGAGGAGGGGTTGCGTTGCATCGCCGTGCCGCTTCTGGATGCGCAACGGCTTCCAGTGGCGGCGGTGAGCATCTCCGGGCCGTCGTTCCGCGTGACCGCCCAGAAGCTGCCTTCGATCGCGAACCAACTGCTACAATGTGTGCGGGGCATCGCAGCGGATATGGGGTACACCTCCGCCGGGCGCAGTAATCGGGCGGCCTGGTCAGCTTAGGGTTTCCGTGTGGCGGGAGGGAGCAAGGTTCGCGCTCAGCGGGGAGTTTTTCCTGCGGAAAAGGCGAGGGCGTCCTGTGTCAGAAGTGGCCTCTCAAGGCTCCCTCTTTCTGATACACTTACGGATGTTGCTTCAGCACGATCGGTTCCTGCCCAGCCGGCCTTGGGTGGGTTAGGGAGCAACAAGCCAGTGGAAAAGGCGAATTCGCAGTAATGAGATGCGGTTTTTTCGCTGATGATATGGTTGCGTTGCGATGGTTGTTTTCCGGGGACGTAGCTCAGTTGGTTAGAGCGCTGCCCTCGCAACAAAATCCTTTCTTTTCATAAACATACTGAATATGCTGTCCATCGTGCTGTCCATTTGACCGAGATAGCCGCTCAGGTTATCTATTCCAGGTCTCACTACGAGGCTTGGATTACATGGCCAGAGCGAAGCAGTACGCCGACCGCGTCAACGTCATCAAGAGGATCAAACTGGGCTCCAAGTGGCCGTTCGCCCCTGTGGTGGAACACAACGGCCGGATCGTTCGCGATCATGTCTAGGTCGCAGGCAGGGACGAGCACCACCCCGAGGGTCGCTATTACCTTGAGTGGTATGAAGCGGGAAAACGCCGGCGGAAACCGGTCCGCAAGTTCGAGAATCTGTTGCAGGCTGCTCGCGCAAAATTCATCCAACTGAACGCTCTCAAGGCCGGCCCGCTGCCTCCTGACGAGGTTCCCTTTGTCGATGAGCCCGCACGTCTCACCATGAACTCAGCCATCAACGACTACCTCGAATACATCCGCAAGCACCGCAGCCTGCTGAAGGAGAAATATCCCGTTCGTTCAGTGGAAGTGCGTTTCCCCGTGGCGAGAAGAGCGTAGCTACGGTCGGGAACTTGAACGTATCTATATTTGACCGGGATTCTACCCACGATAGTGTATGCCCCGAGAAGAAACCACGATTTCTTCAAATCATGGCTTGAGCGAAGAGTGAACGGAATGCGAATCACGAAGGAAGAAGTTGTCGCGGGTCATTCTGCATTGCGGGTGCGTGGGTTTCTCAGGAGGTTCGAGCGCGGTTTTTTCATGCACTCCGCAGCTGAGAGCTTTATGCAACTCAAATCAAAGCAGGCGGCAGAATTTATCAACGATATGGTCGCGCTCGAACTCATTGAGCCCACAAAGCCGTTTGGGGATAAAGCAGCGTTTCAGGTTGCAACGCGAGGTCACCCATCCCCTATGGGTATAAGCGAACCAGGTAACACTCCGAAGCAGCCAAGCCATGCAGACTTTCCGTGCGTCAGAAAGTCTCCTTTCACTCAATAGCTGGATTCTTATCCAACGACAGGACATGACAGGCGCCGACCGCGCCTAGGTGAACACCTACGATCGCCGTTGCGACGCGCGAATGAGGCGTAGACCTCGCCGAACCGGAAACAAGCCACGGACTAGGGCGCCATGCCGACCCGTAAGTAACGCGTCAGGGGTCTCGATACATACACCTCCACCGAGTTAGGTCGGTCCGCTTGGTTGTGGACCTGATCGGGATCGAACTGATGACCTCTTCCATGCCATGGAATAGCTCAAACCGCAAAATATAGACGGCTCAGCACTTATGAACCGGCATAATCGGCAAAACCGGCACAATCGGCGGTATTTGCGACAAAAACGCGACAAACTTTTCAGCAGCGGGCCACAGGGCTGATCGTGTGGGATCAGCCCCAACACTCTTTGCCGCAGACAGCACCAATCCCCGGATTTGAACTCTGAAGCAATCTACTTCCGAGCTGGTTCCGAGCTCTCCAAGCCGATTCGCAAGTTGGACTGGTCAGGAACTGCAGACTTTGAAGATCGTGGCGAGCATTCCGGGCTGGCCTGTGCCACCAGCGGGAGGCATCCTCCGATTTGGGACTGATCGGCTTGTGACGAGTACCCAGCAGCCGTGATCACGGGTTGGTGACCGCAACGGTCGTATGCCATGGGGTTCAGTTTTTTGGGGAGGCGGCGGGAGTCGAACTCGTGCTGAGCATTGAAAACACGAAACTTATTCATTCTAGGATTGCCCGAAACTCACAGATTTCCATGAGTGCCAAGTTTTGCGTACAAATCGCGTACAAACAATTCCTAGAATTCCCGAACTTCCAACAACTGCACCTTCCAATCCGTTCAGCGGGCCATCTGAAGGGTTTCTTCACCGTTTATACACCAAGCTGGCATAGCGGAAGTTTGACTTTCGACGAGGATTCGGGCGAGCCCTCTTGGAATTGGCTTCTGGATGCCGGGATCGTGGACAGAACAGCAATTGCAACTGCCTGACCGGGCCTCCGGCTAAGGTTATTCATCGAGCCCAATATCGCAGCCTATCCAAGTTCGCAATTGGATTGACCCGCGACCTCTCCGGATTGGGCCTTTCCCATCAACTTGACCGCCCGAGGAATGAAGCAATCTGCTTTCAACTGTTCCGCAATCGAGCCTCGGAGCAGGCACACTCATGCTTGCCCTATTCAAATTCGGTTCACATGCGCATCTCAAGGTTGACGCTTCTGAGTACGCTCACGCGGGAGAACTTCTATGAGCTTCAGAGTTGCATCGACGCAAAAGCGCTGCGGCAGGTATCCCAATCCTCTCCCATGAGACTGCGAATCGTCTGCTCGGGACAGGAGCGCCAGCGTGGATCGTGCGTGCGTTTGGGGCTGGTATTGCGGGCATGGATCATGGCCACGAGGAAGGTCGGGTCGGGTAGCGGCGCGACCTTGTGGTTCCTGAGCCCCCACACCCAGGCGGTATCGGCGCCTTCGTTACGTTCCGGGAAATGGTGCTTTTCCCACAGGGATTTTCGATAGCAGAAAGTGTTGCCGCAAACCCAGCCAGGACCGCCCGGCGGGTAGATGTACTCCCAGCCGCGGCTGTTCGCCGGTTCGTAGTAGAGCAGGCGCGACAGGCCGCCAAGCGTCATGGGCGGCTGAGCGAGCAGATGATTCACCTGGTAGGAAATGCGCCGCGCCGCCATCCAGTCGTCATCGTCCCAGTGCATCACGATTTCGCCCTGGGCCATGGCACAGGCCATATTGTGCTTGGCGCCCATGGCGCGCTTTTCCTGCATGCCCACATAGCGGATGCGCGCGTCCCGCGGGACGAGATCTTCGACCCGATCGTTGCCGTCATCCAGAATGATGAGTTCGCGGTCGGGATAGTCCTGGCGCTGGAAATACTGGATGGCCAGCGGAACCAGGGCTCGGCGATTGGCAGTAGGCATGATGCAGGAGACGAGCGGTCCGCGAACGACCTCGATGTTCGAGCGCGGCGCGGCGGCCACGGCAACTTCAGGCTCGGGCTCCGCTGCGCGCAGGGCTTGAGGTAGCGCTGCAGGCTGCTCCTCTGCTGTGGCCAGGCGCTGCACCACCATCATGCTGCGCACGCAGTGCACCCGCGCATATCGCCCGGTTTTGAGCAGCTCGTTTACAAACGTCTTTACTCCGGGATAGTAGTCCGCGTAATCGTGGAAAGCGGCATAGCCGCCGGGGACAAGATGGGGCTCGAAGTGGTGAAAGTCGCGCGCCACGTTGGCATAGTCGTGTAGCCCGTCGATAAAGAGCAGGCTGATGGGCTCGCTCCAGGCGACCTCCCAGGAGCAGGCTACAATCGGCTCGACCTGTTCTTCGATCCCACAGGCTTTCAGGTTGCGCTTGAGCCTTTCGAGCGTGGGCGCGGTGATGCTGATGCACTGGTCGAGCGCGCCCACCTGGCCGTTGTGCGGATCGATGGCGTAAACGCGCCCGGTCGGGTTTACGGCCTTGACCACGCTGCCCAGCACGCTCGTCGAGCGGCCGCAATAACTGCCGACTTCGACAATGGCGCGGCCTGCGGTGGCGCGCGTGAGTGCAAGAACCGTTGCGGCCAACAGCAGGTCGGCCTCGTCCTCGGCAAGCCAGCCCTCGATTTGCTTCATGCGGTTCAGGATGGGCAGCGCCAGTAGCAGCCCTGCGTCCGGTCGCGACTCGGTGGCTGGCATCGATCCCTCCGGCTGGCTTTCGCTCTCGTAGTTGTTGAAGCGCGCGCGGACATGGCTGCGCAGCGGGTCTCCGTAGACGCGCGGCACCGGATGAACCCAGAAGATCTCCGGCCGGACCTCGGCAGACTTGAGCTGCTGCACCGTGTAACTGCGGCGGTATTGCACGTAGTCGTAGCTGAACGGGCTGGTCACGATCTCGTAACCGAGCAGCGCGGCCAGCGTAGGCAAAACAATCTCTTCCGTAGCCCAGATCTTGCTGCGCGCCATCGTGTCCTTCAGCATGGTGTCTCGGTCGAACAAACGGGTCAGCTCGCGCGCCGCCTCCGCAGTGAACACGGTCGAGGGCCAGAAGGACCAGTGGACAAACCGGGCTTCGCCGTCGCGGAAGCGGCGCAGAAACGGCCTCCACAGCTCGATTTCGCGGTGCGCATTTTGCGCCGGACTGATCTGCGTATTGGCCCCTTGAGGTCCCGTGCAGTTCCCGATCATGCCCACGCCGGCACGGCCCTCAAGGAACCGCGTAAGACGTGCCGAGTAGCCGCGGCGGATAGCGAGCTGGTCCGAGTCGACGATGGTAAGCGTGCGGAAGGGAAGGCGCTCCATTGCGAAGCTCATGCAGTCCAGGGCGAAGTGATGCAACTGTCCCCAGATTTGCGGGCGCGGATGGGGATGCACGATGGCCCCACAACGCTCCCACGGAAAGCTCGGGTGAAGCAGGCCGGCGTCCTGGCTGCCGTTGTAGAGAAGAATGGCCGAGTCAGGGTCGAGGCAGCGCAGGTTCCTGACGAGATCGAGCACGCACTCCGGCCTCTCGTGTACCAGGCAGGCGAAGATGTTGTCCGTTCCCTTTGTCGTCAAGTTGTGATTCTCTCCAACGCAGCCATCAACTCTTTGCCACGCCCCGCGTGGTTCCTCATCTCCGCTTTTCATGGTCGTCAGTTAGCCAGGCATCCGTTTGGGAACACCTTGCTTGCCTGAGTTAACCGGATTGTCGGCGTCCGTGCCGTGACCGCCGGACGATCCCGGCGGGTCCTCGATTTTGGCGATCCTGAAGTAAGTTCCGGCTCCCCAGGCCTTGACGGAATGCGCTTGCGGCTTGCCTCTCACGAGTGCCTTGGCGGTTTGATTGTGCGAGGCGTTTACCGCGTTGTTCACGCTGGACTTGAGCGGCCAGAGATTGGTAAAGGTGTCCTGTCCGAACCATGCAAGGTCGCGCACATGATCGATCGCGTAATCGGGTCCGGTGCTTACCTTGAGCCCATTTCTGCCTTTGTCGTATTCATCGCTGAGCCGCCGGTAGATCTCTCCCTTCTTGGCGTCTGGAGGGCGACCCGGCTCTCGACGGCTCAACACCTGCCCAAGAACAAGGAAATTCGTGGACGATACCTGCAGCCATCTCTCACCTCTCCTCCCACCTTTCTCCGAGCTTTCCGGAAGCATGACGCCCTCCTCCGGGCCGTTGCCGCCGATGTTGGGATAGATGTCGATAGGCTTATACCATTTGATCGGAATGGGATCTTCGTGGGTTCCCCTGGGCCACTCATTTTTTTCCCGCTTCGTTTCCGGCGTAGCTCCGGGGGGGTTAATCTGCCCCTCGATGTGGACCGTCTCTTCAGACTCTGCCTCACTGTCCACAACCAGTTGCAGGGAAACCATGTTGTACTTTTCTTTGATGAGTCCAAGTTCCTGCTTAACCTGCTCGTCAGTCTTGTCCTGATCCTCCTGGGCGCCCTGGGCCTCCTTCAGCGCCTTCGCCAGGTCGTCCTTTTTCTGTTCGTCAGAGCGCGCATCGGGCCTTTTTTGTCCGTCTGTGTGCTGGTCATGCTTCCCTCCAAATCCGAGGGCGCCACCGATCGCCATGGCAATCGAGGCTGCCTTGTTGATCACCCAATCGATCGCGATGTTGACAGGCTTGCGAATCTTATCGATGACTTCTTTGATTTTTTCGCTGATGCCGCCGACTCCCAGGAGGCTGGCGAGAAAGCCGATGATTACGGGGATGGCGCGGGCCAGTGATTTTTCGATCCAGTTGGCGGCCTGGTCGATTTTGCCGTTGGCAATTGCGGTAATTGAATCGATAATGGCGTTGACCAGGTCGAGGATTTGGCTCCCGCGCTCCACGAAGAACATGATGATGTCGTAGATTGCCTTGCATGCCTTGACAAATGCCGAGGCAGGATTCAAAAGCCCGATGAGCCAGGTGATCCCCGCGACGATGACCTTCTCCATGATGAAAGACTTGATCGAGTCGATGACCGTATCCACAAGGTTGCCGAGCTGGTCCTTGATGTAATCCCACAAGCCTCCAGGCCCCTTGGTGATAAGTATTTTGAATATCTCCGCGGTCGTCTCCAGAGCTTTCACGACTTTTTCACCCAGGATACTCACCGCCCGGGCGCGGATATTGGCATAAGTCAGGCCGAGCACCTGCAGAACCAGGCTGAGAATGCCAGCCAAATCGAACGTCTTCGGTAGTTCAATGCCAATCGCCGCGACCGCGCCAAAGAGCCATTGCATGAAACCCTCTTTGAGATGATCGAGAATGTGGTCCTTGAAGTTATTGAATCCCCGTATGCCTGCGTCAACCAGGTGGCCAAGGAACTTGATGGGGTGAGCGATGATCAAGCCAATGGCCGCTGCCGCCCGAGACAATACATTGAGCAGCATGTTCTTCAGTTGCCTGATGGTCTCGATGACCCCCTTGATCGCCCCGACGACTTTATCCACCAGTCCCTTATTGGCTTGCTTCATTTCGTCAATGCGCGCGTTTACTTTTTGCAGGTTCTCATTGTATTTTTTGGCGAGGGAGTCGATGAGTTCGCCTTCTTTGTTGGCGATGCTTTGGTCGAGTGACTCGAACTGGCTCTGGATCCCTTCCGCCGCCTTTTGGCCAGTGTCCTTTTCCGCCTGGGGCAATCCTTCGAGATAGGTTTGAATCGCGGCTTTACCAGCGCTCACCATATCCTTTGCCTGGTTCAGGCCAATTTCCACCAGGGTTGCGACATGGTCGATGACCTTGTCCATTTTGCCAACGTAAAGGTCGTGTCCTTCCAGGTAAAACTTGTTCACTTCATCCGGCATGCCCCATAGCTTGTCTTTGGCCCATTTAAGTTTCCCCGTCGCGCCGTCGTAGCGCTCATCCTTGTAGGCCGACATACGAGCATCGACATAATCTTCGAAGGCTTGCTGGGCTTCGGCCGCACCCGCGTCGAAGGCGGTGTTCACTTCCGTATCCAGGTCCTTGAGTCGCTTTTCAACATTGGACTTGGTGGTGCCATAGATGCCCTGGATATCCCCAAAAATCTTGGCGCGGCGCTTTTCCTCTTCGGCCTTGGCATCCGTCTGCTTACCGGTGACACCGCCGAGGTCTTTCATGCGCACGCCGTGCATACCGTGCACATCTTTAGTAGTCAGGGATTGCGCGTCCGACTG
Organism: Occallatibacter sp.; assembly: GCA_049509995.1. GTDB lineage: Bacteria > Acidobacteriota > Terriglobia > Terriglobales > Acidobacteriaceae > Telmatobacter. The sequence continues at coordinate 19,048 of JBEKZJ010000083.1, forward strand.
TGCGGCCTGGAGCAATTTGGGCTCCTCCGCGCGATAAGCCTGGGGCGAGGCCACCGACTCCTTTTCCACGTCTTTCTTTTGCGCCAGGGCGCCCTGGAATGCGGGCTCGTTCGAGTCCTTGAGTTGCTCTTCAGTAACGTCGGCACTGGCCATTTGCTGATCAATTTCTTTCGGCCCTGCCTGAAGAGAGATGTCCTCTTCGCTTGCGGGTTTCGGCGCCGCTCCCGCTGCGGCAACCTGCGGGGGCGCGCCAGTCTCGGGGGCGGGCAAAGGGACAACGGGCTTCGGTTCTATTCCGCTGGTGTCCGGCTGTGCCTCGACCTTCTCTGCCACAGGACCTTGCGACTGCTTTTTTTCATCGGCGACTTGCGCGCTCAGATCCGGCTTGATGGTATCGAGAGGGTGGTTGGACTTGAAGTCGTCAGCGTCTTCGAGAGATCTGGGCGCAGTCTTCTCGATCTTCTCGAGGAGCGCGGCCTTAAATGCTGCCCGGTTGAACGGGTTCGGTTTCTGCTGATCGATCACATCGGTTTGTTTCGCCGCTGCGCGGCTGGGCACTTCGTTGGACGAGCTTTCGACCGCCGCGTGCGCCGCTGCGACGTTTTGCGACACCGGCGCATGCGCCTTCTGGTTGGCGGCAGCCTTCTTGACCTTGGTCACGACCGCTTGAAATGCAGGATCCGCGTCGGGAGACTTTTTTGCGCTCTTGGCGTCCGCTCCTTGTGGTCCGGCTTCAGCGGCAGAGTCTGCGCCTGCGGGGCCGGATTCGCCTTTCGCTTTTTCGCCGGGCGCCGGGAGCGCAGGGGTTTTTCCCCCGGCCTTCGCCGGCACAGCGGGAGCAGCAGCGCCCGATGCGGCAGATGCGGATGGGGCGGCGGAGAGATTGGCCCCTGCCGGGTGCGCCGGTGCCGGGGAATCCGGAGTAGCAGGAGGCGCCGAAACCACAGGGCCCGCAGCCGGGACAACGGCCGTTCGCGCACCGGCCACGGCGGCCGCCGGGGTTGCGGCGGCGCCCTGTTGGACAACATGCGTGGCTTCGTGGGCCATCAGGTTCAAATTGTCCTGCGACTCGCCTTTGCCGAGCCAGATATCGCCCTGGTGAGTGAAAGCGCGGGCATTCAGGGCGGCGGCGGATTCCCGGGCTGCAGGGCCTTCGTGTACACGGACCCCGCTGAAGTCGGCACCCATACGCGACTCGAGAACCCGGCGCACGTGCGGCCTCAGCGGTGCTCCTTCGCCCTTGGTGGAGATAGCATGGCCGGCGGCTGCATCCATATCGCCCGCTGCTTTGCGTTGCATCACGTCGGCGGAATCCGACGCCGGCATCGGTTTTCGATAGATGGAGGCCGTACCGGAGGGCCGCCGCGGCGCTTGCTCTTCCATCTCGCGGGGCTGCGTCTGGCTCTGCTGCGAGGCCGGCTGCGCCACAGGCTCGCTGGGCGTCTGCTGCACGTTGCGATGTACCGAGGCTTCTTCGCCGCCGGATTTGACGGCGCGATGGACCGCCGCCCCTTCAGCAGCTTCTTCCTGCTCATGGACATCGGGCATCTTGCGCCGCAGCGTGTCATTATCGGAGTTGGCAAGGCGGGAGATCGTGAATCGGGAAATCCTGGGGGCGGTGTTGACAGGGCCGGAAGTGACATGCTCAGCGGTGCGCTCGGCCTCTTTCTCGGCTGCGTCGCCGGGCGCGCCCACCTTGACGGCGCGCTGCACCTTGCCAGCGGAAAATGCCGACACCGTGCCGGAAGACGACGAAACGTGAGCCTGCGCCGGCCGTGGCGTGCGCTGACGGCGGGCGCTTTCCTGATCGCCTGAGCCTTTGCTCACGTTTCTGCGCACGGCCGCGAAGGTCACGACATGCCTCCGAGAAATGCGGCGATCGACCGTTCATTCCGCGCGCTTTTTTGGGTTCCCATCTCCACGAAGGTGATGCCGGCTTTGCGATGCTCGGCTTGTAACGCCTCCACCAGCTCCGCCGCGCCCACTCGACAACCATCCTGCTCCAGGGCCAGCAGGCCGGCACGAATGCTGATGTTGCGAATCTGGCCGCCCGTCAGTGGATAGCGGACGGCAATCTCTTCGAGCACCGCCGAGGAAACAGAATGGCCCGGCGGCAGATGTTCGATCCACAATCGCCAGCGCTCCTCGGCATCCGGCAGGTGGAACTTGACCAGCGAGTCCATGCGGCGGCGAAAAGCCGAGTCGACGGAGTGGCTGGCGTTGGTGGTGACGAACACAATGC
>JBEKZJ010000084.1:0-21143 GCA_049509995.1 Occallatibacter sp.
AGCAGGTCCTCGACTTCGACCTCCACGCCGACGACAAATCCACGCCTGTGAAGGAAATCCTCGCCGGCAAGTCGTTCCATCAGCCCCTCGGCGGGATGGTCGCCGTCGCCGGCATCGGGCGCGACGCCTGGCTAGGCTCCCCGCTCGCTCTGGCCAACCTCTACGCCCTTGGCCGTCTCGCCTGGGACCCCAACCTCGCCCCCGACCAGATCGCCGTCGAGTGGACCAGGCAAACCATCAGCGCCGACCCCCAGGTCGTCAGCACCGTCGTAAGAATGCTCATGGAATCCTGGCCCGCCTACGAGGCCTACACCGGCCCCCTCGGCACGCAGACCCTCACCGACATCACCGGCAGCCACTACGGCCCCAACATCGAATCCAGCGAACGCAACGGCTGGGGCCAGTGGCACAACGCCGATCACCTGGGAATAGGCATGGACCGCATCGTCTCGACCGGCACGGGCTACACCGGCCAATACCCGCCTGAAGTAGCAAAACTCTACGAGTCGCTTGCCACCACCCCCGACGAGTTACTTCTCTTCTTCCACCACGTGCCCTACACCTGGCGCCTGCACTCCGGCAAAACCGTCATCCAGCACATCTACGACAGCCACTACGAGGGCGCCGCGCAAGCCGCCCAGTTCGTCGACGACTGGTCCACGCTCCAGGGCCGCATCGACCCCAGCCTCTACGCCGACGTCCTCGCCCGCCTCCAATACCAGGCCGGCCACGCCATCGTCTGGCGCGACGCCATTGTGCAGTATTTCCTCAAGCTGAGTGGGATCCCCGACGAGAAGGGCCGCGCCGGCCACTATCCCGGCCGCCTGGAAGCCGAAGACGCCCGCCTCACCGGCTACAAGATCATCGCCGTGACGCCGTGGGAAGACGCATCCGGCGGCAAAGCCGTCAGTTGTGATGGAGAACCCCCAGAAAACGCAAAACAACCGAGCTGCTCCGCTGAATGGACCTACGCCGGCCAGCCCGGCCGCTACAACATCGCTGTCCAGTACTTCGACTTGCAAGGCGGCGCAGCCAGATTCGCGCTGACCATCAACAACCAGCCAGCTGCCTCATGGCTCGCCGACGCAAATCTCCCGTCGCGCCGTCCCAACGGCGACAACTCCACCCGCCACATTGTCCGTAACGTCGATCTGAAACCCGGCGACGTCCTCCGTATCGAAGGCACACCCGACGGCCTCGACCCCGCTGCCCTCGATTACACCGAAATCACGCCGGTGCCCCCTACCCCATAAAGCACGGTGCCCAGGTCTCGCCTTTGAGCAATAAACCGGCTTTGGCCGGTGGATGATTCCAAAAAGCTTACAGGAAGTTCCTTAGGAGACCTGGGAGTCGACGAAAGATCGCGTGAACTACCCCACCGACGGCAGCCCCGCCAGCGCCATCGCAATCTCTTCCGCCGGATACTCGTAGTTCTCGAGCTTCCCCGCTGTGTAGTCGATGTACGACTGCATGTCGAAGTGCCCATGCCCGCTCAGATTGAACAGAATCGTCCGCTCCTTGCCCTCTTCCTTCGCCTTCAGCGCCTCGCCGATCGCTGCCGCAATCGCGTGGTTCGCCTCCGGCGCCGGAATGATCCCCTCCGCCCGCGCAAACTGAATCCCCGCCGCAAACGCATCCAGTTGCTGCACGCTCGTGGCCTCGATCAGCCCCAGGTCCTTCACGTGCGAAACCAGCGGGGCCATCCCGTGGTAGCGCAGTCCGCCCGCATGAATCCCCGGCGGAATGAACGTCGAGCCCAGCGTGTGCATCTTCACCAGCGGCGTCAGGTGCCCGGTGTCGCCAAAGTCGTAGGCAAAATGTCCCTTGGTCAGGCTGGGGCAAGCCGAAGGTTCCACCGCCACCACCCGCGCATGGCACTGCCCCTTGATCTTCCTGCCCAGGTACGGCATCACCAGCCCCGCAAAGTTCGATCCCCCGCCCGTGCAGCCCACAATCAGGTCCGGCTCATCGTCGGCCAGCGCCATCTGTTCGATCGTCTCCAGCCCGATCACCGTCTGGTGCAGCAGCACGTGGTTCAGCACGCTGCCCAGCGCGTACTTTGTCTCCGGGTCCTTCGCCGCCACCTCCACGGCCTCTGAGATGGCAATCCCCAGCGACCCGTTGGTGTTGGGATGCTCCGCCAGAATCGCCCGCCCCGACTCCGTCTCCATGCTCGGGCTGGCGGTCACGCTGGCTCCAAAAGCCTCCATCAGCGCCCGCCGGTAGGGCTTCTGGTCATAGCTCACCCGCACCATGTACACCTTGCATTCGAGGCCGAAGAACGCGCACGCCATGGCCAGCGCCGAACCCCACTGTCCTGCTCCCGTCTCCGTCGAGAGCCGCTTCGTCCCCTCGATCTTGTTGTAGTAGGCCTGCGCAACTGCCGTGTTCGGCTTGTGCGACCCCGCCGGGCTCACGCCCTCGTACTTGTAGTAGATCTTCGCCGGCGTATCCAGCGCTTTTTCCAGGCGCCTGGCCCGGTAAAGCGGCGAAGGCCGCCACTGTGCATACACCTGCCGCACCGGGTCGGGAATCTCGATCTCCCGCTCCTGGCTCACCTCCTGCATGATCAGCGCCATCGGAAACAGCGGCGCCAGATCCTCCGGCCCGATCGGCCGCATCGTCCCAGGGTGCAGCGTCGGCGCCAGCGGCTTCGGCAGGTCGGGAAGAATGTTGTACCACGCGTGTGGAATGCGGTTTTGCGGCAGGTTGTATTGAATGGTATCCATGCGCACCATCTTACCAGCGCGCAGGCCGCGCCTGTCGCGGGGAAAGAAAACCCTGCGTCACCGGATGCGCCGGGTTGCCCGCCACCTTCACCGTGCGCCCCTGCTCGTTCACTCCCACCAGAACCCCGCACGAGTCCGGGCAGTCGTGCGAACACACCGCATGCACAATGCGAAAGGGAGGGGAAGCGGCAACCGCCAACATGCCGCCATTGTAAGCTGAACCCGGAGGAACACTCATGCGCCGCCGTTTGCCGATCTTCATCCTGATTTGCGCCGCTCTGCCGGCCCTCGCCCAGACCCCCGCCGCCGACCAAGCCGACCGCAACGCCATTGAAGCCCTCATGGCCACCCAGGCCGCCGCCTGGAACCGCGCCGACATTCCCGCCTTCATGCAGGTCTATGAAAACTCGCCGGAAACCACCTTCATCGGCGCCACGCTACGCAAGGGCTACGGCCCCATCCTCGAGCGCTACACCAAGGCCTATTCCACCCCGGAGCAGATGGGCACGCTCACCTTCTCGAACCTCGAAATCCGCCTCCTGCCCGGCTCCTGCGGCGCCGTAGAGTTTGCCGTAGTCACCGGCACGTTTCACCTCGACCGCACCGCCCACGGCGACGCCAAGAAAGACGACGGCATCTTCTCCCTCGTCTGGCGCAAAGGCCCCCAGGGTTGGAAAATCCTGCTGGACCACACCAGCTGACCATCGCTCTCTTGCGTCGGCCACAGAAGGCAGGATTGAACAAAGCAGCCTTCAGTTGCGTAAGCTGGAGTGATCGCAGAGGGCTGAAATACCCGTGGACGAGCTCTGCGGATCACATCAGCAGCAGTTCGGGAAAGCCATCCTCAAGGAGGCGCGACGAGCATGCGCTCTTTCTTCCACAGCACCCTGGCGGCAGCCTGGGCGGGTATCCTGGGCTTCCTCATCCTCGTGTTCGGCGCGGGAGTCTGGTCGGCACTGGTCGCTGCCAATCTCAGCGCCAGCCCGGCAGTTCCCTGGGCGATCCCTGTCATGATTCTTGTGTTGTGGCTAATGTGGCAGTACCTGGCAGGGAAGGGATGGCCGCGCAGCACCTCGCAGGCGCGCCGCCTTTGTCTGCGGGCCAACGCGGCGTCAGCCCCGGCGTTCGCCTGGTCGCTGCTTGCCGGCACACTGTCGGTCCTGGCCTTTGCCGGACTCTGGATCGTGATGGTTCAACTCGTCAGGATGCCCGGAAACGCCCTTCCCGATCTTTCCCGCTACCCCTTGTTTGCCATTGTGCCGATGATTCTCATGGGTTCGGTGGCCGCTCCCCTCACTGAGGAACCCGCCTTCCGCGGCTACTGTCAGGTCATTCTCGAGCGCCAGTTCAGCGGCCCGGTAGCAGTAGTGATTTCATCCGCCCTGTTTGCGCTTGCGCACGGCCCTACGCAGGGTTTCCTGTGGCCCAAGCTCCTTTTCTACTTTCTTGTCGGCGTCGTATTCGGCTCGACAGCTTACCTCACCAACTCCATCCTCCCGGCCATTCCAGGCCATGTTATCGGGCTTCTGATCTTCTTCACTCTGGTCTGGCCGCACGATGGCGCGCGGCGCCTGACTTGGGAAAGCGGGACGGATATCTGGTTTTGGGTGCATGTTTCGCAAGGGCTCGTTTTTGCGGCGCTCGCCGTCTGGGCCTTTGGACGGCTTGCGAAAGTATGCAATCCCGCCTCGACCCCGAAAACCAGACCCACTTAGCTGCTCCATGGCGGGGGGAGATTCTCCTTGACCACACCGGGCGAGAATCCTCCCGCCCGCCCTGTAACTTCCCGGATTCATGGGGCGCCGATTCTTCTTTCCATCCGTTCCCGCCGCTTCGCCTTCTGGTTACACTGAGGGCCATATGAGCTGCCTCTTCTGCAAGATCGTTGAAGGAGACATCCCTTCCACCGCCATTTTCGAGGACGAGCTTGGCTACGCCTTCGCCGACATTCGTCCCCAGGCCCCGGTCCACGTGCTCATCGTCCCACGCGAGCACATCCCCTCCTTGATCGATGCCGATAAAAGCAACGAAGCCCTGCTCGGTCACCTGCTCTGGGCAGCCGCTGAGATCGCCCGCACCAAGGGCCTTGACGACGGATACCGCATCGTCGTCAATACCGGCGACAAAGGCGGCCAGACCATCGATCATCTCCACCTCCACCTGCTCGGCGGCCGGCAGATGACCTGGCCTCCCGGATGAATCGTCAATCCACGCAAAAAGGGCGTCCGCCGCGGCGAACGCCCTTTTTCGTCCTTCCTCATCCCGTCCGTCACACCGGCTGCTGGTCGTACTCTTCTTCCTCTTCCAGCCCGTAGCGGCGCAGCAGGTTCGGCAGGCTCTGCGAGAAAGCCGAGCGCGGCATCACAGTATCGCACCCCGCCTCGATCGCCTTCAGCTTCAGGTCCCCCTGCAGGTGATTCAGAAAGCCGATGATCGACGTGGCCTTCTTCAGCTTCGCCTTGAACTTCGGAATCAGCGTCATCGGCTTCGCGTTCAGGTTGTTCAGGTCAAACACCACCAATGTCGGCCGCTCGCCCTCCGGCACATCCGTCAGCTTGGCCACTGAATCCTTGTCGCCCTTGACGAACTCCACCTTCACGCCCAGCTTCTTCGACGTTTCGTTGATCTTCGCCTGGAAAAACAGATCGTCGATGAAGCAGAAGATGCGCGTGGGCGCGTCTTCCCGCACCGGAACCGCCGGCGCCGCCACATATACGTCCTGGTAATGGCTGCCATGACCGTTGCTCATTATCTGAATGGTCGAGGGAGGACCGTCCGCTATGTTCCCGTTCACCGCCCGGTAGCTGTGGTCCATCGGACCCACAAACTCCCTCGGGCCCTTCTGTTTGCCCTTGCGCTTGCCCTGCGATGACCCCTGCATCGGCGCGGACAGGCTGTTGCCCGGCTGCGCCGCCGTGGGCGAACCCTTCTGGAAGAACTTCTTCTTCTTCCGTCCCTGGGCCTGATGGGCTTGAACCGATTGCCCCGCGGCCTTTGCCTGCGGCGCCGCTTGCACCGCAGACGGTGCCTGGGGCAGTTGCGCCTGGGGTTGTGTCTGCCCCTGCGGAGCGCTCTGTTGGCTATTCTTGTTCTTGCGCCGGCGCCGCCGGCGCCGATGCCCTTGCGACTGCCCCTGGCCATTGGCCGGAGTTGGCCCCAGTTCAGGCTGAGGCTGCGTCGATTCTGTCGTCATGCGTGTACTTCCTGGCTTTTTGCGGTCTGCTGCATTGCGTTCTTTGGCTCAGCCGTTTGCTTGCCGGCCACTGAGCTTCCTTTGCCTGCCGCCTGTCCGGGTCGGGACGGGGAACACCACGGCACGCGGTCTAGTCACTATGAGGACACAGGTAAAATGCCGCGAAGCTTGGCCTCGCACGCAATCTGGCCTGATTCCCTGAAGAATTGCTCCATTGCTGCCTTGCCGCCCTCTATCAAGAAACCCCCGCAGGAGTTTCCTCCGGTTTTCAGAATCGATTCGGTACGGCCGGTGCTTTCCTCGGGTAATGCCCTTCCTATGGGAGTTTCCGCCGCTGGTGCCTGATTAATGAATGAATGGTGCGGCGAAACTTCCTTGCTCGGCGGCGAGCGCGCTCTGCCCGTGCAAAGCCATTTCAGGGTTGCCGTATGGGGGGCGATGAACTCTGTGGCTTTTTCACCACCGGGGTCTCACGGATAGGTCTTCGTCCGTGGGGCGGAGGTAAAGGCCACCCTGCCAGCCCTCCGCTACGCCACAATTACCCTGAAATCGCTCTTGGGGTGGCTCGCGTCAGCCACTTGATAGGCAAGTCTGATACTACAGCCAAGCGCCCCGGCTGGCAAGTGTACTTTGCGGGTACCTTGGGTGCGGGTGCGTCGCCCTCCGCCCAAAACTCTCCCAAATGCACAAAACGCCATTCCGTTCGGAATGGCGTTTCGCTGTCCTGCGCCGGTCACTGGCCTCCCAGATATCGCGTGCACGGTGGTTGTTTCCACCGTATCTACTGCAGGTTCCCCGGCCGGTTTTCCCTTTTGAGGGCTGCTCCGTTGGCAGTTGCTCTTGCCGGGGCCTGCTGTTCTTTGGGCTGGCCGGACTTCTCTCCACCAGCCGGTACATCACTGGCGCCTATTTTGATAGCAATCGGCTGGCCGTTTCAGATTCTTCGTGTTTTCAACAACTTGAATGCCTCAAGCTGCGGAATCTTTCTGCATTCTGGAAGGCTGAATGGCGAAATAATCCAAAAAACAATAGAAGTTGCCCCTATCGCTGGCAATGCGGACAGTAGTGCGTTCCCCTTCCGGCCACCACCATCCGCCGGATTGGCGTCTCGCACCGCCGGCACGGCTGGCCCGTGCGCTGGTAGACGCAATGCTCCAGTTGAAAGAATCCCCGCACCCCATCCGCGTCTACATAATCGGATACCGACGATCCACCCAGCCGGATCGCGTGCTCCAACACCGCGCGCAACTCCAGCCGTAGCCTTTCCAACTCGGCCCTGGTCAGCCGTCCCGCCCTTCGCCTCGGCCGGATGCCTGCCCGAAACAGGCTCTCATCCGCATAGATGTTCCCCACGCCCGTTAGAAGGGATTGGTTGAGCAACGCCGCCTTGATCGCCAGCCGCCGCCCGCGAAACAGTCCGGCAAACTCCTCCGCCTCAATCGTCAGCGGCTCTCTGCCCGCCCCGCTGAACCCCGTGCCGCGCCCCAGGTTGCGAAACTCCAGCCGCCCGAACCGCCGCGCGTCCACAAACCTCAGTTCCCGCCCGCTGGCCAGCCTCAGCCGAGCGTGCGTATGCGCGGCCACGGGACCCTCGGGAGTGGTCACCAGCAGCCGTCCCGTCATGCCCAGATGCACGATCCATTGCGCTTCAGGCTTGTCCTTCTGACCGCTTGAACGAACGCCACCCACGGCAGGGCTGCCGCCGCCCGGGTGGAAGCCCGGGGTCCCCGGCGACAGGTCCTCGTCGCTGGGGTGGAAGTCCGGGGTCCCCAGTTCGCAGACTATGTGCTTTCCCACGCGATGCACGGCCAGAATCGTGCGCCCCTCAAGCCCCTTGGCTTGTCGTCCCGGCGGCGTCTTGAAGGGTTCCCGGTGTTCGCTGAACCACACCTCGACGATGCGGTCCCCGCGTAGCCGCGCATCTACCCCACGCGCGATGGTCTCCACCTCAGGCAGTTCGGGCATCGAACCATTGTAGAAGACCCCGCACCCGGGACCCTGACCCGGTCATCCCAGTCTCTAGCCGGGATACTCCGCCAACTTATCGTCTTCCCCGGGCTCACGGACTCGTCTGCTGCCCCACTTTTCCAGGTAGACCAATCCCAACCCGAGCCCCAGCACGAACACACCCACCGAGGAGTACTCAATCAGGTTGAGCTTCCGGTCCTCCTGCTTGGTCTGGTAAACCACGATCCCATGAATGTTGCGCGGTTCTGTGCGCAACTGTTGGGGCACCGGCCACCTCGGAAGCGTGTCCAGATAATTCACCGATATCATCGCGGAGATGATCAGGCCTGCCAATCCCGGAAGAATAAGCGACAACGCGAGCAACTTGAGCTTCGCCAACCGCATGGATTTCATTGCCTTGACCCCTTGCTTCGCACACTCAACTGCGGTTCGTGCTGCTACCCCTGGCACAAGCCGCAACTCGCTCCCTATGGGTAGGCCTCATATGGCACTGTCCCCTCGCAAGTTGCCGCCGGGCCGGGTGAGTCGGGGGGGAAAGCTCCCGATCGAGCAGTCCCGCCCCAGGCAGTTACTTACTCCCTTATGCGGGCCGCTCATCCTGCTTGAGCCGGAATACAGAAAGCCCGCAGGGAGTTTATAGCAGAACTCAGGATGCGCGCCATATCACGAAGTTGAGAGGCTATAGCACAGTAGTAATCCTCAACCAGACAACAGCAACTATCATTGACTCTCAAGTAACTCACCAAAAAGCTACTTTCCGCCGTCCACAAAGCCCGCCTGGGGTCTATCTCGACCTATTTGTGCTCACCCGCTTCGCGAATCCTGCTGGCCTCAAAGCTCACGATCTTCCACACACCCTGCGCATCCCGCACATAAACCCGCGTGTACCGATAGCTGCCCGAGATGTCTCCGTCGCCGGCCGTGGCTTTCACCTCGGCGAGCGAGGTCACCAGCGCCGTGGTCCCATAGAAGCGCACCTTCCGGTCGGATATATCGAGCGCCGTGAAATGCGTCCGCCCCGTGCGCAGGTTGGCCAGCGCCTGCTCCTTAGTTTGCAGCGTGCCGGAAGCGGTGATCGCCAGGTAGTCGTCCGCCAGCAAAGCGTCCATTGCCGTGGTATTCGACTTCAGGATGGCCTCACGCCACGTCTCCTCCAGCTGGTCGATCTCGTGGCGGCTCTCGTGCTTCTGCGCCCTGGGCATTCCGGCCTGCAGCCCGCTCGCGCACACCGCCAGCGCAAACATCGCGATGAGCATCAGTCCAATCGCCATCCGGCGGCTTCTTGGCGTTGCGGGGTTGGTCTTGGCACCCGGCATAGGCGTATCGGATAGTAGTCTCGGACGGGCATCCCGGTCAATCGGTTTTGAGTCGCCCCGTTGCCGTCCCCGGTTCACTGTTTCAAAAGCAGCCGCGCTCGGCCCATCCCGGACTTCCGCCTCTTGGACTGCACTCCCGCCTCAAACGAGAGCCAACAGGTTTTCCATGCTGCGCTCCCGCATCTTCTGGTAAAGCCCGCCCACCGCGTGCTTCTTGAAGTGCTCCGTTGCCCGGTGGGCCGCCAGCGCCTTCGCGTCCCGGTACTGCTCATAAATCAGCACTGTATCCGGGTCATCCTCCAACTGGTGCGGAACGTAATTCACGCACCCCGGCTCCTGGCGCGACGCCGCCGCCAGCAAACGCAGCGTTTCCGCCACATCGGCGCGATCTTCCGAGGCAAACTTCAACCGAACAATAAAGCTGACCATAGGTTCGTTTCTCTCTTCACTGAGCAACAATCCCCGGACCATTCTGAGGCTGTTCTTCCAGTTTACCCATGAATCTGATCCAGCGCCGCCCTAAACTCCTCGAGCACCATCGTCTGCTCCCGGTCCGCACCGGTCGACACCATCCCGATCCGCGCCCCGCTCTCCCGTTCCTGAAACCGCAAATACTCCTGCGCCGCCTTGGGCAGCTTGGCAAACTCCGTGATCCCCTCGGTCCGCTCCCGCCAGCCCTTCAGCGTCGTATACACCGGTTTGATCTGCTCCAGCCCCTGCACGTCCGCCGGAATTTCGTCCGTCACCTTACCCCCGGCCTCGTACCCCACGCAGATCGGAATCTCCTCAAGCTCGTCCAGAACGTCCAGCTTGGTAACCACCAGCCACTCTGCCCCGTTCACCTGGTTCGAGTACCGCAGCAGCGGAATATCCAGCCAGCCGCACCGCCGCGGCCGTCCCGTTACCGCCCCGTACTCGTTCCCCCGCGCCCGCAGGTGGTCGCCCGCCGCATCGCGAATCTCGGTCGGAAATGGTCCTCCGCCCACCCGTGTCACATATGCCTTGGTCACCGAGATCACCGTCCCGATTGCCGTCGGTCCCACCCCGGTTCCCGTGGCCGCGCCCCCCGCCGTCGCCGACGACGAAGTCACAAACGGATAGGTCCCGTGGTCGATGTCCAGCATCGTCCCCTGCGCTCCCTCGAACATCACGCTCCCGCCCTCGGCCAGGATCTTGTTCAGCAGCCGCCCCGTATCCGCTACAAACGGCCTCACCTCGTCCGCCGCCGCCGCATACTCGTCGTACATCTTTGCCGGGTCCAGCGGGTCCGTCCCGGTCCCAAACAGCGCCCGCACAATCGCGTTCTTCTCCGCGCACGCCGCCTCGATGTGCGTCTTCAGCAGCTCCGGCCGCAGCAGGTCCACCACCCGCAACCCGCTGCGCGCCATCTTGTCCTCATACGCCGGCCCGATCCCCCGGCTCGTCGTCCCAATCTTCTTCCGCCCCGGCGCGCTTTCGGCCGCCAGCTCGATCATCCGGTGGTACGGCAGAATCACCTGTGCCCGGTTCGACACAAAGAGCTGCTCATCCACGGCCACGCCCAGCGCCCGCAGCTTGCCCACCTCTTTCAGAAACGCGATCGGGTCCAGCACCACCCCATTCCCGATGATCCCCTTGCACCCCGGCCGCAGCACCCCGCAGGGAATCAGTTGCAGCACAAACCTCTGCCCGCCGATGATGACCGTGTGTCCGGCATTATGCCCGCCGGCGTACCGTGCCACGGCGTTAAATCGCTCGCTCAGCACGTCCACAATCTTCCCCTTGCCTTCGTCGCCCCACTGGGCGCCCAGCACTACCGCCGTTTTAGCTCGCATGTCGTCCCATTTCTGTTGATGTACCCCTGAATCGATCGAAAAATTTAAGATTTGTCATCCTGAGCGGAGCCGAAGGAAACCCGCATTTCACCGCTTGCTCGAAGGCGCAGCCACCCCCCACCCGCACCATTTCCGATCATAAACCCCAGGTGCATTCGCCGGGCGCCAAACGGTTCGGGCGCTCCAGGTTTCGCCTTTGAGACTTGCGAAACCAAGGCCGCAAACCCGCCCTCTTTCCGATCCCCACAAAAGCCTCGTGCCCCATTCTTTCGCCTGTATTTTCGAGAAAAAGCTGAGAAAGGGCGGGAATCCAGGCCCCATTCGACTTTTCCGCGCAACTAACCCTCCGGCGCCGGGTCTAGACTAGACACCCGTCCTTCGCCGCGGGCCGCTTTTGCAGCCTGCGGCGGTTGAACCGCGGTTTTGCTTCGGGGCGACCGTATGGGCTACTGTGAGGGAACATGAGATCCCGATCCTGCCTGCGCCGATCACGCACTGCCTTGCTTTCTCTCCTGCCGTTTACCGCCTCCCGCCACGCCGGGCCCCGCGGGCCCGCCCCCGGCTTCGCGCCGCGAGCGCTCCGCCGCCTCCTCGTCCTGGCCATGGTTCTGCTTCTGTTGCCCCTCACTCAGGAAGGCCTTTTCGCACAGCAGGCATGGCCCCAGAACCCCCAGTACCCCAACCCGCAGTACGCCCAGACCGGTCCCTATTACGGCCAATACCCGGCCAACCAGCAACCGGCCTACCCTCAGCAGCCTTACCCTCAACAGGCTTATCCTGACCCCGGCCAGTACGATCCTCAGTCCGCCTATGCGCAGCCGCAAGCCCCCGCGCAGCCCTTCACCCCGGACCAGCTCGAGCAACTTGTCGCCCCCATCGCGCTCTATCCCGACACGCTCGTGGCGCAGATCCTGGCCGCAGCCACATACCCCGCCCAGGTCGTCGCCGCCGACCAGTGGCTCCGCGCGCAGGGCTATGCCTCGCCTGACGAGATCGCCGCCGGAGCCGACGCCCAGCCCACCTGGGACCCCAGCATCAAGGCTCTCACCGCGTTTCCCCAGGTCCTCGCCCTCATGGATCGCGACCTCGCCTGGACCACCGATCTCGGCAATGCCTACTACAACCAGCCCCAAGATGTGCTCTACACCGTCCAGGTCATGCGCCAGCGCGCCCAGAACGCCGGAACCCTCCAGAACACTCCCCAGCAAGCGGTCTCCTACAACCAGGGCTACATCCAGCTGGCCCCGGTCAATCCTCAGGTCGTCTACGTCCCCGCCTATAATCCGTGGGAGGTCTACGGTCAGCCGGTCTCGCCCTATCCCGGGTTCTCCCTGCTTGGGGCGCTGCAATCGTTCGCCGGCTCAGCGCCGGTAAAGTTCGGTCTCGGCATGGCCATGAACGCCTTCAGTCACACCCCCTTTGGCTGGGCGGGCTGGGCCCTCAACTGGCTCACTTCCTCGGTTCTCTTCCATCAATCCAACTATGTTTCGAACAGCACCTCGGTCGCCCACTGGGCTGCCCCGCGCGGCGGCTCCTACTACGCCTCTCAATCGGGAGGAATAAACCGCCAGCCCAACGGTTTCTACGGCCCGGAACAGGGCTACAGCCGCCCAGCCAACGGATACACTCCGCCGGCCTTCACCCGTCCACCCGTCCGCAATCCCGAAAACTACACAGCCAACCGCCCCGTGGAAACTCCCAATCGCGGCTTCTCGGCTCCCTACGGCAGCTACGTTCGCCCCGCTCTTAAGAACTACGCCTACAACCGCCCGCAGCCTCAGCCAGTCCAGCCCGTCCGTCCGCAACCCTACGCCCGTCCCGGCGCCTACGGTTCCGGATTCTTCGGGTCCTCACATTCCTACGCCACTCGACCCTTTACCGCCTACGCCAGTCCGCAGCAATCCTGGCGCGCCCCGGCGTCCACCTACCAGCGCAACGATTTCGCCCAGCGCTCTTATTCCCAGTCTTATCCCGAGGCCCGGTCCTACTCCGCCGGCCGCAACTTTGCGGAGTCTTCCCCAAAATCGGAGCGCTCCGGCGGCTTCCACCTCTTCGGCGGCGGACACGATTCTGAGAGTTCCCATGCCTCCTACCACGCCCCCAAAGCCCCCAAGCCTCCCAAGTTCCACGGCGGCGGCGGCCACCACTCCGGGGGTGGCCACCACTCCGGCGGCGGCCTCTTCAGCCATCACCGCTAAACCCGGGGCACCGCACCCTCGCCGACCCGCCGACCAACTGGGTGCCCCACCTTCGCCGCGCATTTGCGGCTAAGTGGGATAGATCCATCTATCTAAAGCTTTTAATCTTTTTTATTGTCTTTCCGTTCCCGCTGCCTCAGCCCCTACCCCGCCGCCACCGTATCCTCCGCCCGCGCAAACGTATATGGCCCCTCCGGCACCAGCGCCACCCGCGCCCCCGCCGGCAGCCCATCCAGCACCGCCGCCACGGCCTCTTCCAAACTGACGTGCGCTCGCTCTGCCAAAAACCCGAGCTGCCCCTTCGAAATTCCCGGCGTAAAGAAGAACAGCTCATACTTCTCGCCCGTCAGCGCCAGCTTCTCCAGTTGCCACTGGTCCACCTCCACCGCCGCCGCCCGAATCTCCTCCAGAAAGCTCTTGAAATCCGTCATTCCCGCCAGCTTCCGCGCAAACTCCTCCGATCCCACCCCCTCCGCGCACTCGGCAACGATCAGGATTCTCCCTCCTGGCTTCACAATATGCTGGGCCGCCGTCACCCCCTTCACCGTCTGATAGAACGTCAGGTCCAGCGGATACCCGGCCGCGCTCGTAATCACCGCATCCACCGGCTCCTCCAGCCGCTCCAGGCACGAACTCTCCACAAAAGCGACCCCCGCCGCGTGCGCCTTCACCGGATCCCCCGCAAACACCCCTGAAATCCCCCGCTCCTGAGTCAGCGTCACATCCAAAACAAAATCGTGCCGCGCCATCCGCGCAATCTCCAGCAGTTCAGCGTGCAGCGGATTCCCCGCAATCGATCCCTCCGTCGCCTTGGGCTCCCGCATGAACCGCGGCGAGTGCAGCACCTTGATCGTCTCCTGCGCCGCCAGTCCGGGCGCAATCAGCTTCCGCCCCCCGGAAAAGCCCAGCATCAGGTGCTGCTCAATGAACCCCAGCGTGATGTGCAATTCCGCCGCCACAAACCGCTCGTCGATATACACCGGCGTTCCCCGTCCCGTAGCCCCCAGCCACCGGTGCTCCGCCAGCGCCCGCGCATCGTGGCTCACCACGCGGTACTTGGCCGCAATCTCCGCCCCCACAATGGTGTTCACCTCGTCCTCGGTCGCCCCACGATGCAGCCCCGTAGCAACCAGGATCGTGACTCCCTCAACAGGAATCCCCGCCTCGTGCAGCCTGCTCAGCAGTGGCGGCAGCGTCACCCGGTTGGGCGCCGGCCGCGTAATGTCGCACACGCTGATCGCCGCCGCCTTTTTCCCCGCCGCCAGCGCAACCAGCGGCTCACACCCCATCGGGTGATCCAGCGCCCAACTGATCGCCGCCGCCTCATCCTGCAGCGCCCGTCCCGTCCGGCTCCTGATTACCTGGCTCTCGAATCCATCCGGAACCGAAACCTCAATCCCGCTCTTCCCAAACGAAAAGTGTGCCCTCATGCGCTCTCCTTGGGGCCAGCCCTGCAATGCTCGCCAATCGTCGTCCCTGAGCCAAGTTTAGTTTCTTTCTCTCGCGTTTGCTGGGCTTGTTAACCAACCTACCGCCTCATCCGTTGTGTATGCAGAAGAGGCTGAATGACTTCTTCCGAAAGAGGGAAACCCGAAATGCCGAAACCTACCCGTACCCTGCCTTGGCTTCTTCGTTCTCTGGCCGTGCCCGCCGTCCTGTTTGCCACCCTTGCTTCCGCGCAAACCTCGCCCGCGCCGGCCCGCGCTCTGGCGCCGGCGAGGCCTGCCGCACCGGTTCAGGCCGCAGCCGCGCCGGTGAGCGACCGCGATTTTGCCGTCACCCAGGAGCAACTCCTCAAGCTGCTGCGCATGAGCCCCACGCTGACCACAGTCGTGGCCCACGACCCATCGCTACTGGCCGACCAGGACTACGTGAGCCGCAACAATCCCCAGCTTGCTCAGTTCCTGGCTGCCCACCCCGAGGTTGCACGCAACCCGGACTTCTACCTCTTTACCCGTGTGCACCATGAGGACGGAAGCCCCAACGAGGAGCTGGAGCGCGCGGTCTGGCCGGAACTGGTACAACCACGGGACGGCTCCTGGTCCGCCAATGATGTGATTGGGCCCATCGCCGCCATGCTCGCATTCGCGTGCTTCCTCGCCGCGCTCATCTGGCTCAGCCGCCAATTCCTTGAGAACCGCCGCTGGGGCCGCATCTTCAAGCTGCAAAGCGAGGTCCACGGCCGCCTGATCGACAAGTTCAGCTCCACCCAGGAACTCGCCGCCTACATGGAAACCGAAGCCGGCAAGCGCTTCCTTGAAGCCGCGCCCATCCCCGTCGGCTTCGAACCCCAGCAGCGCGTCCCCAACGCCGTCGCCCGCGTCCTCACCCCGCTGCAAATCGGCATCGTCTTCGTGCTCCTCGGCGTTGGCTTTTACTTCCTCCGCCACACCCGCCCGGAAATGAACGCGCCCATGCTCGTACTCGGGACCATCGCCCTCATGCCCGGCCTGGGATTTATCATCTCTGCGGGGATCACCTGGGTTCTGGCCGGCCGTCTCGGCCTCATCCCGGAAAATCCCCAGAATCGCCTCGCCCCGCCCTTTGGCTCCAGGGAGCAACAGTGAGCCGGAAGGGCCAGCCGCGCGGTGAAAAAGCCTATGCCCTGGGAATCCGTCCTTCCGAACCTCATCGCCGGCGATGCGCCGCATGCGGCAGAACTGCCCGCAGAAACGGTCATGGATAGCGACGCTTTCGCCGGTTTCTACAGTCGTTCGGCGCGTTCCCTCTGGGCCTATTTGGCGCGCGTCTCAGCCGACCCCGCCCTCGCCGACGACCTCATGCAGGAGAGCTACGTCCGCTTCCTTTGCGCCTCACGCCCTCAGTTGTTTCTGGACCAGGGCGAAGTCGCCGCCCGCCGATACCTCTTCCGCATCGCCACCAACCTGCTCCGCGACCACTGGCGCCGTCCCCGCTCCACCTCCATAGAGGAACTCCCTGAAGACTTCTTCGCCGCCACCGCCAACCCGGCCCAGGCCGACTCGCAAGCCATCCTCGGCCTGGCTCTCGCCCAGATGCGCCCCCGCGATCGCCAGCTCCTCTGGCTCGCCCACGCTGAGGGCTACTCCCACCGCGAGATCGCTGAGGTCACCGGCCTGGCCGGCGCCAGCATCCGCCTCCTCCTCTTTCGCGCCCGCCGCAAGATCGCCCGCCTCCTCCTCACCCGCACCATGCCGCAAAACGATCGGAAACAAGACGATCGGAAAGTGGCCCAGCACAAAGATCGGCAGAAACCGTCGTCTCCAAACTACCGGAGCCAGCCATGACCCTGAGCCCCTGCTCCCGTGAGAACGAAGTCCTGGAACTGCTCGCCCGCGGCCATTGGCCCCAGGCCTGCACACCGGATCTCCGCGCCCACCTCGCCGCCTGCCGTTCCTGTGCCGACCTGCTTCTCGTCACCCATGCCTTCCAGCTCTCCCGCGCCACCGCCGCCGCCCAGGCCAATCTCCCCGCCCCCGGCGTCCTCTGGTGGCGAGCTCAACTCCGCCGCCGCAATGCCGCCGTCGAGCGCGTCGCCAAACCCATCCTCGGCGCTCACATCTTTGCCCTCTCCATCACCCTCTTTGTCGCCCTCGCCCTGGTTGTCTCCCAGGCCCGCCACGGTCTGCAATGGCTCAACTGGCTCGCGCAACTCCCCCAACCACAGATCGGGTCGCTTCATCTTGAATCCCTCTGGCCTTCCACCCTCTCCAATCCCGGCTGGAGCCTCACGGTCCTCATCCCCGTCTTTGCCACCCTGGCCCTGCTCAGCGCCGTAGTCGTTTACCTCGCCTCGGAGAAGCAATAGCTTCCACCCAGGCCCACCCGCCGGGCAATGGAGAAGAAAGCATGGTCCACAACCCGAGCGCAGACTTCGACCACACGCGCCTGCCTGAAGGCCACGTCCTGCGCCGCCACGTACTCTACCGGCTCTATCGTGAGAATGTGGGTCAGTCCCTCTAATAGATAACTCGGACTTAGGAAAAGGTTGCCAGAGGTAGGTAGGAGATGCCGTCTTCTGGCGCCAATGATCTAAGAATAGTGCGCCGCTTGATGCTTAACATCCCGCTTTAACCTGCCAACTCGTGCATTCGTGGATTCCTGTCGGAACCGATTACTGCTGGGGCTGGGTCGGATAGTGGTGGTGATGATGGTGATGGTGACGGTGGTGTACGACCACAATCACCTGCGCCTGCGCCGCATAAGGCACTGCGAGACAGAAAACGAGAACCAGTCCAAGCCAGAACTTTTTCATACCCTATTGTCACGCTTTGCCGGTTAACTCGCAGAGCTACTTTGACCTACGCGCACAAGCGCCGCTTTATCAGCGGATCTGCACATGGCATATGGTTCTTTCGATACATATGGGGTCGATTTACTACCGACTGATGTTAACTGTAAATAGACTGATAGCCTTTCCACTTCAACTCCCAACTCGAAGAGATCCGCCCGCCTCTCCACAAACCCAGGGAGCCGAATTTCAAAAGCCGGGAGCTGGAGACCGGAAGTTAACGCACCGCGGTTTTCTTCGCGGCCGGCGTACTCAAGCCGCTCTGGCCTCTTCGCACCGACTCCGTAAGCCGCGGCCTATCCATCTCTTTTCTCACGCTGGCGATAATCCCCTTTGCCGTTTCTATCCGGTTCTTCTTTTTCATAACCAAACCCCTCTTTCATCGATATTTGCATCGGCGGGCGGTCTGCTGACGCCGCACTGCTTCGAACCCTCAGGTGAATACCCCCAATCCGGTTTCTATCCCTGTCCCTTGATCTCAGTTGCTTGCCGAGTTCAACCCCGGAACCGGCCCCAGCCTCAACGCAACCAGAACCTCAAGCAGCGTCGCGGAGTTGCGAACCGTTCCCGCGAGGATCGTCAGTGCCTCTTCGAGGGGCGCATGTTGTTCCGCCAGCGCGTCCAGGCTGTCGCTCACTCTGTGGAGCTTCTTGGCTTCTTGCAGAATCTCATTCGCGGGCATGGATTACGCAGCCTTCTGGGAGCCTCGCTGGAAGCTGGACCGGCCCTTATAACTACCGTCTCGCACCTTCACTACGCAACATCGTAGAAGTCCCGCAGCCCAACGTCTGCTCACATTGGACCACCGCAAGCAGCCCGGGTCGCTGCGCCCAGGCCCTGCCCGCCGCGTCTGCGACCTCGAAAAGCGCGGACGCCTTCCCCCGGACCAGCCCCCGCGCCCCACGTCCTCTACCGCCCGCCGGTCCTGATCCCTTCCGGGCGGGTGCCGGTTACTCTCTGGGTGGGGCGAAGCAAACGACTTTTCTTCGCCGGTGTGAAGTGACAGTTCTTGGTCGCTGGAGTGGCCGATCGCCGACTCCTGATCCCTGCACCAAAACCTGCATCAAACCGCGCATCAAAAAGTGCATCAAAGATGCAGTTTTTTGTGCATCCGGCGCCGTTCCTCGCATTTTCCGGTAAGTTGCACACCACGCTTTTTCTCAAACTGCACAAGTGCTTACCGCCATTTACTTCAATCCCACAGCCTGAAGCCGCACGAATACACCCAAAGCACAAAGCTCCAGGCCACTATTCCCCCTCAATCCGCAAAGCCCCAGGCCAGCACTTCCCCTCAAATCGCAAAGCCTCAAGCCACCATTCCGCAAAAAAAGGGGAAGCTTCAAGCCACCATTTTGAGAGGCTGCCTTGCCCCGCTGACTCGCTGACCTGATGACTCGCTCACCCGCTGGCTCGCTGCCCCTCAAGCACCGCATCCGCCACCAGCGCCGCCTCCACCGCCGGCCGCACCTGATGCACCCGAACCACCGACGCTCCGTGCAGAATCGCCGCCACCAACCCCGCCACGCTCGCCGTTTCCCGCCTCTCTACCGGCGCGGTTTTTCCTCCGTACAGCGGCTCTAACGTCTTGCCCAGGAATGACTTGCGACTCACCCCGACGGCGAGTGGCCGTCCCAGCGCCAACAACTCCGCCTGCCTCGCCAGCAAGGAAAAATTCTCTTCGAACCGCTTCCCGAATCCGTATCCAGGGTCCAGCACGATGGCCTGCGCCGCAATCCCCGCCTCCGCGGCCGTCTTCAGGCTCGCCTCCAGCCCCGCCCGCACCGTCCTGAGCAGCTCATTCGGCTCAAGTTGCGCCTGTCCTCCCCACTCCTCCGGCCGTCCCCGCGTATGCATCAGCACCACACCACAACCCGCCTCCGCGCAAGCCCTGGCCATCTCCGGGTCCCATCCCAACCCGCTCACATCGTTCACAATCCCGGCCCCGGCAGCCACCGCCGCCCGCGCCGTCCGAGCCTTGTAAGTATCTACAGAAACAATCGCTTCCGGCCGCGCCTTGAGAATCCCTTTGAGCACCGGCAGCAGCCGCCCCTGCTCTTCCTCCGCGCTCACCGCCGGCGCAAGCCTGGACCCGTCTGCTCCACCCGCCCGCGACCCTGGCCGCGTACTCTCCGCGCCCAGGTCCAGTAAGTCCGCGCCCTCGTTCAAGAGCCTGATTCCATGCGCGATAGCCGCCTCCGCATCGAAAAATTGGCCTCCATCGCTGAACGAATCCGGCGTAATGTTCACTACCCCCATAACCAGTGTGCGGCGGCCCAGTTCGACCGTGCGGCTGCGCAGTTGCCACTCCGCAATTGTTCGTCTAAATACATTCATTTCTTTCACTTAACCCTGACTCGACGCAGCAATTCGTCCTCTTCCAACAATCCCAAGACCCAGAAAGAACTCCTTCTCCCTGAATGGTACGCCGCAGCCGCCCGGCCCCTGCTAAACTCCCTCCATGAAAGCCTTTCCCCGAACACTGGCGCTTCTCCTGGCGGCGATTCTGCTCCCCGTGGGCCTGTTTCCCCAAGCCCAAAAGCACCCCGCCAGCCCCGCCGCCCACTCCGCCCCACCCACAGGCCAACTCGCTGACCGTATTCAGGTTATTCTCGCCGACCCAGCTCTCAGTCATGCCCAATTCGGCATCAGCGTCAAGACCCTCGACGGCCAGGTACTCTATGGCTTCAACGAAGGCCGCCTCTTCATTCCAGCCTCCAACGCCAAGCTCCTCACCACCGCCGCCGCCTTTGCCCTGCTGCCCGTCGACACACTCACCTGGACTACCAACGTGGTCGCCGGCGGCGAGGTCGATGCTGCGGGCGTCCTCCACGGCAATCTCATCCTGCTGGGCGTCGGCGACCCCACCCTTAGTGCCCGCCGCTACCCCTACCGCCCTCCCGAGCCTAATCCTCCGGCCGCAACTCCTTCTCCTGCCTTATCTGCTGCCAGTGCCAGCGAGCCGGAGAAGCCGCCCAAGGCCATGGACGTCCTCGATCTGCTCGCCGGACAGGTCGTACAATCCGGCATCCGCACCGTCGACGGCACCGTCGTGGGCGACGACAGCTTCTACCTCGATGAGCCCTACGGCCAGTCCTGGGCGTGGGACGACCTGCAATGGAGCTACGGCGCCCCCATCTCTGCCCTCACCTTCGCTGAGAACACCATCGAACTCACCATCGCCGCCGACCCCGCCTCCCCCGCCTCCACCGTCGCCGAGTGGACCCCCAACGTCGACTACTACACCCTCGACAACACCATGACCCCCACCCCCGCCGGCCAGTCCGCCCACCCCGGCCTTGATCGTCGTCCCGGCTCCATGTTGGTCCGCGCCTGGGGCACCGCGCCGGCCAACGGACTCCATGCCGGCCTCGCCGTCGAGGACCCCGCCGAGTTCACCGCCGCCGCCTTCAGGCAGGCGCTCCTCAGCCGCGGCGTCAACGTGGCCGGCGCGCCTGCTTCCCGCCATAAATCCTCTGTTGGAACGGACGATTTTGCCGCCCAGCGCTCCCAGCCGCTCAGGCTCACCCGGTCCGACCTTCCCACCATAGTGGCCCCGCTCGAGGGTCGCAGAATCCTCGCAACCCACACCTCCATCCCAGTTGCCCAGGACATCACGCTCACCAACAAGATCAGCCAGAACCTCCACGCCGAGTTG
>JBEKZJ010000085.1:0-23289 GCA_049509995.1 Occallatibacter sp.
CGCGCTTTTGCCCGCGAAGACTCCCAGATCGGCCTCTTCGAAAAACTCAATCGCCAGTACATCTCCCGATCCCTTCGCCTGGTTCAGCTCATGGGCATGCTCTGGCCCACGCTCGAGTTCATCCTCGGCATCTCCATGGTCATCACTCTGCTTGCCGGCGGCCACCTGGTCATCGCCCATCGCATCTCGGTCGGCGATTTTGTCGAGTTCAACACCTACATGATTCTGCTCATCTGGCCCATCATCGCCGTCGGCTGGGTGATCAATCTCTTCCAGCGCGGCACGGCCTCCGTCCAGCGCATCGACGAACTGCTCAAAGCCGAGCCCGCCATCGACGACGCCGCCGCCGATCCCGCCATTTCCCCCGACGCCATTCTCCAGGGCGCCATCGAATTCCGTCACCTCAGCTTCCGCTACGGCGAAACCGAAGTGCTCCGCGACATCTCCCTCAATATCCCCGCCGGATCAAGCCTGGCCATCGTCGGCCCCACCGGCTCCGGCAAATCCACCCTCGTCAACCTGCTCCCGCGCCTCTTTGAAGCCCCCCACGGCGCGCTGCTCATCGACGGCCGCCCCGTGCGCGACTACCCGCTGGCCGTGCTGCGCCGCAACATCGGCATGGTGCCCCAGGAAACCTTCCTTTTCAGCGACACCATCCGCGAAAACCTCTCCTTCGGCGCAACCCAAGCCGGCGCCGAAGAGATGCTCGAAGCTGCCGAAGCCGCCCACATCCGCCTCGAGTTCGAAGAGTTCCCCCAGGGCTTCGAGACCATGGTCGGCGAGCGCGGCGTCACCCTCTCCGGCGGCCAGAAGCAGCGCGCCGCCATCGCCCGCGCCCTCCTCCGCCGCCCCGCCATCCTCATCCTCGACGACGCCCTGGCCAGCGTCGACACCTACACCGAAGAGCGCATCCTCGGCGGCCTCGGCGCCTACACCTCCGCCTCCACCACCATCCTCATCTCCCACCGCGTCTCCACCGTCCGCAACGCCGACCAGATCGCCGTCCTCAATCACGGCAGAATCGTCGAACTCGGCCGCCACGACCAGTTGCTGGCTCTCGACGGCTACTACGCCAGCCTCTACCAGAAACAGCAACTGGAAGAAGAGCTCACCGTCGCCGGCTAAGCCCGCTCAGGCATTCCACCGCGAGCCAATCACGGCATCGGCGCTGAATTCGTCGCCATCCAGGCCCCCCTGCCTGCGTATGGGCATGGTCATCACCTGCGCCGGGGCGGGGTTCACTTTGGGGTCCTTCGCCACCTGCCGCCACGCGTCCCGCACGTTCCGCACGCAGTCGATCGCGTGCTCGAACTTCTGTCGCGAGGCCGACTGCGAGGCCTGCAATATCTGCGCAAAGATGGTGGCGTAGAACTCGCTCAGCGCCTCGGCCGGCCGTCCCCCCACATCCATGCGCAGCCGCGCCTGCAGGTGGATGATGATGTCCAGGGCCCGCTTCACCGCCGCCCGCCGCCCCGCCTGGTCTCCGCGCTCCACCGCCGCGCTGGCAGAGTAAAGAAAGCGGATGATGCCGTCATAGAGCGCCACCACCAGCTCCACGGCCGAAGCGCTTTCCAGCGCATGTTCCTGATAACTTCCCATCGGTTTCGAACTCCTTAGCCGTTTGTGTTCTGGTCATAGCCGGTGATCGCCGAGTACAGCTCGTTGACGCCCTGCAACTGCGAAGGCAGTTGCTGCATGATCTGGTTGGCCTGGTTCAGTTCATTGGTCAAGCTCACCCGCTGCGCAGAGATCAGCAACTCCTCCTTGGAGATGTCCGCGTTCAGCGTGGATTCGATGTTGCTGTTGGAACCTGAGGCCAGCGCCAGAATCCCGGTCCCCGTGGCGGAGCCGGAGTTGGTCAGGGTGGTGGAGAAGGTCTGCCCCCACCCGCCCGCGTTCTGAAAGAACCCCACCACGCCGCTATAGTCCGCGTTCAGCAACGAGTCCAGGCTGGTTGCGTCCAGCGTCAGAGACCCGTCGTTGTTCACGCTGATACCCAGGCTGGTGAGGTTGTTGATGTCCGACGAGTTGGTGTAATTCAAGGTCGTGATGGTGGGGCTGGTGGTGTCCACAATGCTGGAGGTCACCTTCATCGCTCCCGCGCTCCCCACCGTCCCGGAGGTCAACGTCAGAAGCGTGCCAGGTGCATTGTTGCCAACTGCTGCCGTGTTGACAGAAGCGGTAACCCCAAGGTTGGCCGCATTGATGGCGCCGGCCAGGCCGGCCAGCGTGTTGTCGGAAGAATCGAGCGTGACTTTCTGCGCCGCGCCGCTGCCCACCTGGATGCTAACTGTGCCGGAGAGCGTATCGCCGGAGTTGGCAACCGCAGTCATAGCGAGGTCAGCGACAAGGTCGATTCTCCGTTGCTGGTCGCCACCGTGGCGTTCACTCCGATGCCGGCCGCGTTGATGGCGCCGGCCAGGCCGGCCAGCGTGTTTTCAGACGAGGTTGTCGTAACCGTCTGCGCTGTCCCGCTGCCCACCTGGATCTTGATCGAGCCTGACAGGGTTGCATTGGCGGAGGTGGAGACCGAAGTCAGAGAGCCGTTAGGGCTCGGCAGATTCAACCCGCTCAACAGCTGTTGCTGCAGCAGCGACAGCGTCGGAGAACCGAACAGCGGCTCCGGGGTGCCCGAGCTCGAGTTACCCTCCTGGGTGTTCATGGCGCTCACCAGGGAGTTAAAATCGGTGACAAACTGATTCACCGTGCTCTCCACCGCGGTGTTGTCGTTGCCGATGATCACCTGCACTTGCTCGCCGCTGCCGCTTGGAGCCAGCAACTGAAAGGTCACGCCGGGAATCAGGTTGGCCACCGTGTTCGAGGCGCTGGTCAGGTTCACGCCGTCCACCGTCAGGTTCGCGTCTTTGCCCGCTACCGGGGAGGTGTAGGCCAGGGTACTGGTTGTGTCCACAAGGCTCGGGGTCACGCTCAGCGTCCCGTTGGACCCGGAGCTGACCGACAGGCTCGACGACCCATCGCCGTTGGTCACGATGGAAGCCGTCACGCCGATATTGGCCGAGTCGATGGCCCCCTCCAGCCCGGAGAGCGTGTTGTCGGAAGAGTTCAGCGTAATGACCTGCGCCGCGCCCCCGCCCACCGTGATGGAGACTGAGCCGGAGAGCGCGTCGGCGGCTGCGTTGGCAATCGGCGTCAGAAGTCCGCTGGAGGATGAGCTCGAGGTGTAACTTGGCGTGATCGTGGTCGTGCTCTTGGCGTCGGCGATCGAATTCGCGGTGACCGTGATGTTGCCCTTCGCTCCCGAAGTGCCCGAAACCAGGCTCAGCCGCGAACCCAAGGAATCGGTCAGCACGCTCGCCGTTATTCCCACTCCGGACGAGTTGATGGCCGACGCCAATCCCGCCAGCGTATTGTCCGATGAGTTCAGCGCGATGGTCTGTCCTTTGCCGCTGCTGCCCACCTGCAGCGTGATGGAACCGGACAGGGTGTCGGAAGCCTTGGTAATGGGAGCAAGATAGCCGCTCGAAGTCTCTGCCAGACTGGTCACCGTCACCGTGTGCGTTCCGGCAACCGCCGCACTGCTGGCCGCTGTCAGCGTCAGCACATTGGTGTCGGAACTGGAACCTGTCTTTTCGGACAGAATCCCTTCCAGGTCGGTCAGCGAGCTCATGTCGTTCGATAGCTTCGAAAACAGCGTACCCAGGCTGGAGATCGCCGCGTCCTGGCTCTGCAATGAAGTCAACTGCGTCTTCCACGGCGTCTCCACATTTTGTAGATTGGCCACGATCTCAGACACCGTCGAGCTCACGTCGAATCCAGCCCCGCTGGTCGGCGACCCGAAACTCAGTCCTACTGTGCCCATCGTTCCCTCCGTGTTGACTTTGAGCAGCCGCAGAACCACCCGCTGCTGGCCAAGATTAAGAGAAACTCATGACTTTCGCTTTCCAACCGCGCAGAGTTTACAAGCCGCGCAAATCCCTTCCGGCCAAATAGTTCATCGGCTTCGGATGCGGGCGGCATGAGCCGCTCTCTCTTGAAATCCGCGCACCTTTCCGCCGTTTCCTTGGTCTACGCAAAGAAGGGCGCCCTTGCGGACGCCCTTCTTTGGTGAATGGCTTTACGCCGGTTTACTCCACCCCAGCGACGAAGACCTGTCGCCGGGGACCCCGGTTTACTCCACCCCAGCGACGAAGACCTATCGCCGGGGACCCCGGTTTACTGCAACAGCTTGGTTACTTCCTGCTGCACGCTGTTGGCCTGCGCCAGGGCCGAGATGCCGGTCTGGCTCAGGATCTCGTACTTGGACATGTTGGAGGTTGCCGAAGCATAGTCGGTGGCCTGCACCGCGTTCTGCGCCGACTGGACGTTTTCCTTCTGGGTGCTGAGCACTTGGCTCACGGAGTTCAGCGTGTTGATCATCGCGCCGATGTAGCCGTCCTGTGCCGATACGTCGGCAATGGCCGTATTGAGCGAGGTCAGCGCGCTTTCCGCGTCGGCATCGGAGGACAGGTCGGTGCCGCTCAGCGACTGGCCGGCTTTGTCCGTGTAACTCATCGTGGCAACTCCGCCTCCGCTGCTTGCGGTGCCTAGTTGAAGCAGGTCGGAGGGAGTTACCTGGGCAGTCGTGCTGTCGGTAATGCCGGTAGTGGCAAACGTGCCCGTGGTGAGCCCGTCGCTGTATGCGGCATTGGCCGTGTAAGTCAGCCCCGCGGGGCCCGCGGCTATCGAGTTGTCGACAAGGTTGGAGGTGACATTCAGAGAGGGATTGCTGGCAGCCGTGCTCGCCAGCGTCAGTTTCCCGGCGGTCGTGTCGCCCGCAGTGACACCGAGAGCCGCATCGGAATTGATATAGCTCTTCAGTTGGTCCAGAGTGACGGCGCCTTGAGCTACCTGATCAGCCGTAGCCACCTGGGCCATGGTCACGGTGGTTGCCGCGCCATTGCCTACCTGGAAGGTGATCGAGCCGCTCAGGATATCGGCGTTGGCGGCGCCTGTTGCAGTCGCGGTGCCGCTGAAGCTGGCCGCGGTCGGCGCGGTGCCGGACCCCACCGAACCGGAGATCATGATGCCCGTGTTGGTCAGTTCCAGGGCGGCGGCTTGGGCGGCAGTGCCCGCGCCAACGGTGGGAACGGCGCCGGCCGTCGAGGCCGTAGTAAAGCTGGCGGTCAAACCCAGCCCCGAGGCGTTGATCGCGCTGATCATTCCCCGGGCCGTGTTCGCGTAGCCTGTGCCGGTGCCAACCGAAATGTTGTTGGCCACAACAGTGCCCGAGCTGGAAAGGGTATTGACAGTCAGCGTAGTGACGCCAATAACGTTTAGGGTGTCGCCGATCTGCGCGGCAGTAGTTTGAGCCCCGGCGGTATCCAGCGACAGGTTGACGAACACGTTGCTGTTTGTGGAGCCGCTGCCGTAGTTCATCGTACCGCTGGTGTCGCCCAGGTTGGACGAGGACAGTGTGCGGATGTTCAGATCGCTGATCGACGCGCCCTGCGCCGAGGAATCGCCGGTGTAGATGCTGGTGTTGGAGTTGAAGACCTGCTCCTGGTTGTAGGTGGTGGTGGTGCCGATGTTATTGACTTCCGAGAGGATCGACTGGTACTCCTGGTTGGCCGCCGTATCCTGAGTCGGGTTGAGGGTGCCGTTCGAGGCTTCGGTAGCCAGCGTCACGGCACGGTTAAGCAGGCTTGTCACTTGCGAGAGGGCGCCGTCGGCAACCTGCAACAGACCTACGCCTTCTGTTGCGTTGGTTTGCGATTGGGTAAGAGCCGTCTGGTTGGCCTCCAGGCCGTTGACCAGAGATAGGCCGGCGGCATCGTCTGCGCCGGAGTTGATCTTGGACCCGGAAGACAACTGCTGCAAAGTCTTCGACAGGCTGTTGTTGGTGTTGTTCAGGTTGTTTTCCGCATACGTCGCGGACATGTTATTCAAGACACCCAGGGACATGGGGTTCTCCTTGTTGGATGCGTGGATTTACGGCCCTTCCCCAAAAGCGCCCCCATATTTTTTGCTTACCCTGGGTGGCTGTTCCCGGCTCGGGAACCGTCGCATCTGGCCCCTTCTTCGGCCCCGGAGTTATGGACTTTATCCCCCCACCCCGACTGTCCCGCCGGGGACACTTCTACCAATTTCCTTCTAATTCTTTTAACCCTTCGCGCCTTCTGCCGATAACTCCTGCAAAGGAGCTTCTTGCGTCATGATCCAACTTACGCGGCTCAACGGCATCCCCATCGTGCTCAACAGCGATCTCATCAAGACCGCCGAGGCCTCCCCGGACACCATGCTCACCCTCATCAACGGTGAAAAGCTCATCGTGCGCGAGACCTGCGAAGAGGTCACCGGGCGCGTCCTCGCCTATCGCGCCCGCCTGCTCGCCCTGGTGGTTCGCCGCCTGCCCTCCTACGACGATCTGCAGCGCGTTGTCTCCATCGCCAGCCTCGACGTCGCAGGCCAGTCCGGCGCCACGCCCCCGCCGCCAAGGCGCGACATGGAACGCGCGCGTTGAACCACCCATCGCCGTCTCCGCACCCGGTTTCTGAAGGAGTGTTTCATGGATAAATCGAGCATTGGCGGTGTCGTCCTGGCCATCGCAGGCATTGTCGCCGGCCTGCTCATCGAGGGCGGAAACCTCAGCCAGATCCTGCAGCCCACCGCGGCCCTCATCGTCTTTGGCGGTACCATGGGCGCCGTGCTCCTGCAATTCCCCCTCGCCACCGTCATCGGCGCATTCCACAGCCTCGGCCGCGTCTTTGCCGCGCCCCACAAGCACAACGACCAGCTCATCCGCCGCATGGTCGCCTTCGCCAACAAGGCCCGCCGCAACGGCGTCGTCTCGCTCGACGGCGACCTGCAATCCATCGAGGACCCCTTCCTCCGCCAATCCGTCATGCTCGCCGTCGATGGCACTGAGCCCAGCGAGCTGCGCCGCATCATGCGCGTCACCCTCGACTCCGCCTCCGAAAACGATGAACGCCTCCCCGCCGTCTTCGAGTCCGCCGGCGGATTCTCCCCCACCATCGGCATCCTCGGCGCCGTCCTCGGACTCATCCAGGTCATGCAGCATCTTGACAACATCCAGGAGGTCGGCCGCGGCATCGCCGTGGCCTTCGTCGCCACCATCTACGGCGTCGGCATCGCCAACCTCTTCTTCCTGCCCTTCGCCGGCAAAATGCGCATCCGCATCCGCGACGAACACCTGCGCCGCGAGATGATGCTCGAGGGCGTCATTTCCATTCTCGAGGGCATGAACCCGCGCATGCTCGAGGTCAAGCTCTCCGGCTTCCTCGACGACTCCAGCCGGCGGAAGAAGGAGCGCGCCGCATGACCCCCCGCGTCCACAGGAGCCGCGTCACCCATGATCGCTGGCTGGTCTCCTACGCCGACTTCATCACCCTCCTGTTCGCCTTCTTCGTCGTCCTCTATGCCTTCGCCAAAGCCGATCAGAAAAAGCAGGTGCAGGTCTCCGCGTCCATCGATGCCGCCTTCCGCTCTCTGGGCCTCTTTCCCGACGCCGCGCGCCGCCCCTCCAACGGCTCCGGCGCCTCCGGCGTCGACAAGGCCGTCATGCCCATCAACATCGTCATGGGCGAGGATCTTCTCTCTCCCGCCAGGGTCAAGGAGGACCTTGACCATATCCACCGCCAACTTGAGCAGATGCTCTCCAACCAGGTCGCCACCCACACCGTCTCCATCCACATGGGCCGCGACGGCCTGGTCATCAGCCTCCGCGAAGCCGGCTTCTTCGCCTCCGGCTCCGCCACCCCCAAACCCGAAACCCTTCCCACCCTCCGCCAGATCGCCGTTGCCCTCGGCCGCACCCCCTACGACCTGCGCATCGAGGGCCATACCGACAACGTACCCATCCACACCCCAGAATTCGACTCCAACTGGGAACTCTCCTCGGCCCGCGCCACCCGCATCGCCCGCCTCTTTCTCGACCTCAAGGCCATGCCCCCGGACCGCATCTCCGCCGCCGGATACGCCGAGTTTCACCCCGTGGCCCCCAACGACACCGCCGAAGGCCGCGCCCAGAACCGCCGCGTCGATCTGGTCGTCCTGCCGCGCACCAAAATCGACCTCTCCGCTCCCGGAGCCGCTCCGGCGTCGGGTGCCTGGCGCAAGATCACCGACGACAATTAACCGGCGCGCGTATAGCCCGCTCCCCCAACTTCACTATCCTCGCGTTTCGTTTCGATATTCGTCTTCTATTCTCTCATTTTCGCTCATATGTTCTCTATTTTTAGATTAACTTGACCATTTAATCAGTTTTTTGCTACTATTCTGCTCGAATGTAGGACTGGCCCTAAGTCGTAGTTCCAAGAATCCGGTCGCCAAGACTACCCGTCCGCTTCGAGCAGAATTCGGTTTCCCTTGTCCCACGTTCGCCAGGGAAGGTTCGCAAGGGAAGGAAGGCGCCGAGGTGATGCCTTCAATCCACGTACGCCGTTCTACGAACGCCCGGAAATCCCTGAGCGGTAATTTAAACGGCCAAACCATGACAGCGGGGAATCCATCCCATCGGCCACCGCGCTGAAAACAGATGAATCCGACGCAACGAACAGAATGAGGCCCAAATGAAAACCAGACTCCTGAGGCTTGTCTTCGGATGTGCGATCGCCATGATTGCGTGCATCCCAATGGCCCTTGGCCAGAGCGTCAATGGCTCCATAACAGGTGAAGTCACTGATCCGACGGGCGCCGTCGTTTCCGGCGCTCACGTCGTAGCCCATAACCTCGACACCGGAGTGGATACGTCCACAACCACCAATTCCACCGGCCTCTATCGCATCGACTTTCTGCCCATCGGCCACTATCAGTTGAGTGTGCAGGCAGACGGGTTCAACACGGAGACGCTGCCGGCATTCGCATTGGAGGTCTTGCAGACTGCGAACTTCAACGTCAAGCTGACCGTGGGAAGTTCTTCGACGACGGTGAGCGTCTCGGGCGCCGCGCCCATCCTGAACACCACCGACCCCACGATTTCAAGCACCTTCACCGCCAACACCATTGAGAATTTCCCGCTCAACGGCCTGGATTTTTCCGCCCTGACCCTGTATCTGCCGGGCGCGGTCACTACCTACGGAACCTCCGGCCCGACGAGCTTCGAACGCAGCACCTATAACTCCGACACGCCGAACTTCAATGGCAATCGCGCCCAGGCGAACAACTACACGCTCGACGGCATCGACATGAACGAGACGTATAACAACCTGATCTCCTATAGCCCGGCCCCGGAAGCTCTGCAGGAGATCAAAGTGATTACGGCCGATTCCCCTACCGACTACGGCAACGTGAATGGCGCCGGCGTGGTGAGCGTGCTGAAGAGCGGAACCAACCAGTTTCACGGCTCGGCTTACGGCTATGCGCAAGATTACAGGTTTGACGCAAACTCCTACGGAAATGGCCAGTCAACACCGGTAACCCCGATAAACCCATTTTCATTCGCCCAGTTCGGAGGCGCCATAGGCGGGCCCATCCTGCACAACAAGTTGTTCTTCTTTGGTGATTACCTGGGATCGCGCTGGCACAAGGGTGGAACCGGGTCGGCAAGCTTGATGACCTCTGCCATGCGCAACGGCGATTTCTCGGTTTTGCTCGCCGCCGCCAACCCCATCCAACTTTACGATCCGCTGAACAACTTCGCCGCCTATGAGAACAACCAGGGAGTCCCGATCACCAATCCGGTGGCCAAATTCCTCTTTGCGAATCCGAAGTTCTACCCGTTGCCCAACGCGACACCTTCCGATGGAATCGCGCAGAACAACTACCTGGCGCCATCGCGCAGCTACAAGGCCAATAATCAGGGCGATGTGAAGATCGAATACGGCCCCCGCGCCGCGGACAAGATCACGGGATTCTATGCAATTTCCCACGCCTACGACGGTTCAACCCCGGTTCTGGCCATCACCTTTCCGGGCATCAATCTCTATCCCACATGGGTCACGGGCGCCAACTGGGTGCATACCTTCTCGCCGTCGCTGGTCAATTCGGCGCGTGTGGGGTTTACCCGCACGGATTGGAATCAGGGCTTCCCAGAGGATACAACCGGGCAATTCGGAACCGCGGGCAATACCAAGGTCGGCATTACCTTCCCCAACCAGAGGTATAACGGCTTTACCAACCAGGGCATCGGCGGCGGCATCAGCGACGTGGGCACACCGGCTTACAACGGCGGCGTCATCGACAACACCTACAGCTACGTCGACAGCCTAGCCTGGCAGCGGGGAAAGCACTATCTCAGCATGGGGATCGAAGCGCGCCGCTACCAGAACAATTACCCCACCGGCAACAACGACGGCTATCTGGGTTCGCTGAACTACTCCGGCGCCTTCACCTCGAATGGCAACGGTTCAGGCGGCTACGGTCCAGCGGATTTTGTGCTGGACCGCGTACAATCGGGAGGCGTAACTCTGGCCAGCGTCAACGTGGGGCAGCGCCAATGGCGGACGGCCGGCTTTGCGCAGGATAACTTTAAGGTGCTCCCCAACCTGACGTTGGTCTTCGGCCTGCGTTACGAGGTCGACGAACCCTGGATCGAAGAGCAAGACAGAACCGGAAACATCGACCTGACGACGGGGCAGATTGACTATGCCGGCCACCTCCCCGTGGGCGCTCTCCCGGGGGCGGGACTCTGCAGCAACCTGGCCTGCTACCAGCCGAATTACCGGCAATGGATGCCGCACATCGGGTTTGCCTATCAAATGAACGATCGCATTGTTGTCCGCGGCGGCTACGGCGCATCAAGCTTCTTTGAAGGCAACTCGTTCAATCAGCGCCTCACGGCCATTGCGCCCTTCCTGCAGGCGGCCGGCTTCTCGGTAAGCTCCCCCACGACCACATCGGTGCCCACACCGAACACCGCCGAGGAGGGCTTTACTGGCTCCGACACCTCCGTCCAGTACAGCAGTTCCAACAACGGCTACACCGCTTATCCGCAGAACATTCAGCCCGCATACGTTCAGGAGTTCAACCTGACTCTGGAATACGCGCTCACCCGCACCGCCTCCCTGCAGGCGGGGTACGTTGGAGAGACAGGCCAGCACATTGAAGACTACGGCAATGTCAACCAGTTGACCGTCAACAATGATCAGACGTCGGCCCCGTTTTACAACAGCCAGTACATTGGCGTGAATGGGATTGACTCCGCGCTGGGCGTCGGCGGCAACGGCGGGCTGCTGATCACCGAGTCGCGCGCCATGATGAACTACAACGCACTGCAGGCAGTTCTCCGCCAGCGCCTGAATCATGGCCTCGAATACACGGTCAACTACACCTGGGGCAAGGCCATGACCAACAGCCTTGGCAACTACTCCCTGAACGTCAACGGCTTCAGCGGCGCTTTCGAGAACTACTACAACAGCGGCGCCGACGACGGCCTGGCCGGCTACGACATCAAGCACAACCTCTCCGCCACCGGCGTCTACGCAGTCCCGGTCGGCCGGGGCAAAGAATACTTCTCCTCGGCCGGCCGCGTGTTGGATGAAGTCATCGGCGGATGGAAGCTCTCCACCGCTGCCGTCGCCTACTCGGGCTTTCCGGAGAACATTACCGGCGGGTCGACCAATTCCAATAGCTACGGAGCCAACCGCGTCAACCAATACCGCAAGCTGAAGATCGCCGGGCACAGCAACGCAAACTGGTTCGGCACCGATCCCTCGGCAACTCCTTGTCTCAACGCGGGAGTGAACAATGGTTCCTGCGCATTCGGCGTGCCCGCCAACAATGTGTTCGGCACCTCCCACAACGGCGCCGTGCGCGGTCCCGGTTTCTTCAACATGGACATGGCGGCATTCAAGGACTTCCACATTGTCGGAGAGCACACCGTGGGCTTCCGCTTCGATGCATTCAACGCATTCAACATCGTCAGTTACGGCAATCCGGATACCGGCATCACCGATAGCAACTTTGGCAACGTCTCTCTCCAGGGCACACGTTCAGTCGAGCGCCACCTGCAGTTCTCCGCGAAGTACACCTTCTAATTTGAGGGCTGCCGCATATCATCGCGGCAGCCGCACTTACCGGGCTTTCACGCTTCGCGGCCCTGTCCGGATGCTACGATGATCGGCGGGACCGCGACTTTTTTTGAATGGGACGCAGTCACATGGACCTTGAAGTTTGTGTCGATTCCGTGGAGTCTGCCATCGCGGCCCAGCGCGGGGGCGCAAAGCGCATTGAACTCTGCTCCGATCTGCTCGAAGGCGGCATCACCCCCGGCGCGGGATTGATCGCCTCCGTCCGCCGCCGGGTCGCCATCGACCTGTTCGTCATGATTCGCCCCCGCGGCGGCGACTTCTGTTATACCGATCTCGAATTCGAAGTCATGCGGGAGGAGATCGGTCACGCGCGTCATCTCGGCGCCGACGGCATCGTCCTCGGCATCTTGGACCAGCAAGGTCGCGTCGATGTCGCCCGCGCGCGACAGTTGGTCGAGCTTGCCCGGCCCCTGCCGGTCACCTTTCACCGCGCCATCGACATGACGCCCGATCTGCCCCAGGCCCTGCAGGATGTGCTTGCCACGGGCGCAACCCGCATCCTTACCTCCGGCGGCGCGCCCGACGTCGCCCGCGGCATTGGCGCCATCGCCCACATGGTGCAAACCGCCAATGGGTGCATCGCCATCATGCCCGGCGGCGGCATCACGGCCGATAACATCGTCGCCATCGCCGAGTCTACCGGCGCCAAGGAGTTTCATTCCAGCGTCAGGACCGCCTTCCCCAGCCCGGTTCGCTTTCGCAAACAGGGCTTGGCCATGGGCGACCTCCGCGATCGCGAATACCGCCGCTTTTCGGTGCGCGAAGAGAACGTGCGCGCCCTGGTGCGCACGCTCGAGCGCGTCTCCGCCGAGCAGGTCGGCGCGCGCTTCGGCTAGGCCGCGGCTGCGCTCTGCGCATCTTGACAAAAGAACCCCAACCGGCGTGAGTCGAATGTAAAATGCTTAGGGAACCGTGGTCTTGGCTACAGAACTCCCATGTCGACAAAGACAGATCAACGCGCGAAGAGAATCCTCCAGGTGCTGTTGCGCCACGGCAACACCTCCGTCGATGAGTTGGCCGCCCAGCTTGACGCCTCCGCGGCCAGCGTCCGCCGCGACCTCACCCGCCTTGAGCAGCGTGGCCTCGTCCACCGTACTCACGGCGGCGCCAAGCTCGCCGGCCAGACCCTGTATGAACCATTCCGCTTCGACTCTTCCTTTCAGGAGCGCGAAGGACGCTTTGCCGAGGAGAAGCGCCGCATCGGTTTGGCCGCCGCGGAGTTGATCCGCGAACATGAAACCGTGGGCTTCACGGCCGGAACCACAACCACCCAGGTCGCCCGCTGCATCCGTCACCGCAGCGGCATCAACATCATCACCAATGCCGTCAACATCGGCATGGAGTTGAACCATCAGGCCGCCTTGAACGTGACCCTCACCGGTGGAACCATGCGCTGGGCGGGCGCGTTCTCCCTCACCGGCCCCACCGCCATGGAGATGTTGAGCGGAGTCTTTCTTGACAAGGCCTTCATCGGCGCCTGCGGTGTCGATGTCAGGCGCGGCGCCACCACCATTGAGCCCGACGAAGCCGCTGTCTTTCGCGCCATGGCCCGCCAGGCCAAGCAGGTCATCGTGGTTGCCGATTCCAGCAAGATCGCCATGGTAAGTCCCGCCCTCATCTGCCCCGTCGCCGACATCGACATTCTTATCACCGATTCCGGCATCACCACCGACGCCCTCGCCGGTTTCAAAGCCAACGGCATCCAGGTGCTTGTTGTATGAAACCGCTGAGGCGGATCGGAATCGGCGATTCGGCGCGTTGCGCCCACGAAGTGTGCCACGGCTCGTGTTTCAATCCGCGATACTCTGCATGAACAAAGGAAAGGTCCACCGATGAGTTCGAGCTGTAACAAAGGCATGATCCTTGGATTGTTATGGCCTCTTCTGGCCGCTTCCGTGCTCTCTGCGCAATCTGTGCCCGGCAACCCCGGCAATACGATATTCCAGATCGGAAAGTTCGACCGCTCCTCTGCCGAGTTCGCCTCCGGTAACCCCGTGCGGAACGTCGATTTCATCGTCTCTCAAAGCGATCCTGCGAAAGATTGGTTCGCCGCGCAGCCGGCTGTCCTCATGGCCGCGCACCACTCCGGGGAAGCGGCCATCGCTTCTGCGCCCCGTGCCATCACCTTCTCGCTCGAAGGCCCGCCGGCAGATAACTATCGACTCCATATTGCCCTGCTGGTTGAGACTCCCAGCCTGCCGGCTCTGAAGGTTGACATCAATGGCAAGGACGGCATCTTTTATCTTCATCCCAAGCTTGACTACAGTAACGGCGACCCGGGAAGCTCTTCTTTCAACCCTGTATACTCCGCCGCGGACGTTGAGTTTACATTTCCCGGCAGTTACCTGCGAAAAGGACCCAACAAGATCGCGTTCCAGGTGGTCGAAGAGGCCGAAGAAGCCGTTCCCGAAGCCGGATTGAATTACGACGCCATTGAACTCGACAGTGTCCCGCCCAACGCACCTCCCGAAGTCTCCTCTGCGCAACTTGAACCCACTGTCTTTTACCAGCGCCAGAACGGCGAATTGCTGGAAAGCGTGGAAACATTCATTCGCCACTCCGGGCGGCTTGAGCCCGGAAGCAAGGCGGATCTGACCGTCGCCCCAAGGAGTTATCATGCCGAACTGCATGGCAACTATGATTTCGGCGAGGAGAAGGTCCAGTTCCTGGTTCACGAGTTTCAGCCTCGAACCGAGGCTCAACTGACCGTGCAGATCAATGGCCGAGAGCAACATTACAGGCAATTGATCGATCCCGCCAAACAGTGGACCGTCTATATCGTCCCCCATATCCATGTCGATATCGGCTATTCCGATTACCAGGCCAAGGTCGCAGCCATTCAGAGCCGCACCATCGACGAAGCGATGGACATGACCGCAGAGCATCCTGACTTTCGTTTCAGTCTGGATGGAGAGTGGGATCTTCAGCAGTTTCTTCAGACGCGTTCCGCCGCCCAGCAGCAGCGAGCCATTGCCGCCATTCAGAAGAAACAGTTGTTCGTTCCCGCCCAATACGCCAATCTGCTCACCGGCATCCCCACCGCGGAGACTCTGATTCGCTCCTTGTATCAAAGCGCCAACTTCAGCAGAATACACAACACTCCATTCGTCTACGCAAATATCACCGACGTTCCCTCCTACTCCTGGTCCTATGCTTCCATCCTTGCGGCCGCGGGGCTGCACTATCTGGCCGCTGCCAGCAACAACTACCGCGCTCCCGTATTGCTGCAAGGACGTCTCAATGAGAACTCGCCGATGTGGTGGACGGGGCCGGACGGCAAGCGGGTATTGCTGTGGTACTCACGCCACTACCACCAGACAAGGAGTTTATTCGGCCTGCCTCCGATCCCCCCTGCGGGACACGACACCCTGCCGCTCTTTCTTCAAATGTACGCCGGCGCAAGTTACCATGCCAATGCCGCCATCCTTTATGGCACCCAGGTCGAGAATACGGATCTGTTTCCTCAGCAGGCGGAGTTGGTGCAAAGATGGAATGCCATTTATGCGTATCCGCGCCTGCAGTACTCGGGTTTCCACGAGGCGCTCCAGGAAATCGAAAAACAGTTTGGCGATAACATCCCCACCATCCGCGGGGATGGCGGGCCGTATTGGGAGGATGGCGCAGCCGCCGATGCTTACTACCTGGCCATGGAGCGTTGGAACGAACCACGGGGACAAACTGCGGAGAAACTTGCCACGCTGGCATCGCTGGTGAACCCTCTTCTCAAGACAGATACCGCCGAATTGGATCGCATGTGGACGGATATGGTGCTGATGGATGAGCACACATGGGACTCCTATAACAGCGTCACCGACCCAACGGCCATGGAGGCCGTCGATCAGCTTGTGGTGAAGGAACAGTTTGCTGTGAACGCCGCGGGGCGCGTGGACTGTGTCGCCCGGCGCAGCAGGGCGAACCTGGCTGATGCTGTTCCGGTCGGACCGGGAAGCTTGATTGTCTTTAACAGCCTGAACTGGAAACGAAGTGGAGCGGCCTTCGTCGATCTGGATAAGGACCAGGAGATTGTGGATGTATCCACCGATCAGCCGGTGCCTTTCGAGATCCTCGGCGCCGGAAGCGACTTCTATCACGTTCGTTTTGTAGCCCAGGATGTCCCGCCGGTTGGTTACAAGGTCTATTTCATGCGGCAAGCGCAGAAAGCAGCGCCAATCCCTGCGGCAGAAGAACGCTCATCAATCGAAAGTCGCTACTATAAGGTGCTGCTTGATCCCGCAACCGGCGCGGTCCGCAGCATCTACGACAAACAGTTGCGGCGTGAGCTTGTAAGCCAGAATAGCCCATATCGTTTTGGAGAGTATCTCTACGTTACCGGGGGCGATAAGGCTCCGAACACGATCCTTGAATATAGCCATGTCTACCCAAAGGCGGATTTGGCAATCCATCCCTCTTACAACGGAAAGATCGTCTCGGTAACTCACACTTCCGATGGAGAAGTTGCCCGCCTGGAAAGCGAGGATCTGAACACTCCTTCCATTCGGTCTGAGATTCGCCTCTTTGACCGCGAAAAGAAAATTGAATTCGTTGAAGACGTCGACAAGAAGCAGGTTGAGAGCAAGGAGGCCGTTTACTTTGCTTTCCCGTTTGCCGTCAGCCGGCCTCAGTTTCAATATGAGATCCAAAACGGAGTCGTCGATCCTGCGAGAGATATGTACCCAGGTGCGGGGCACGAATGGTTTTCCGTGCAACATTGGGTTTCAGTCGAGCAGGACGGGGTATCGGCAAGCGTCTTCCCCCTCGACGCGCCCTTGGTTACGCTGGGCGACATCAACCGCGGCGAGTGGCCGGTTGGATTCGGCAAGCGTCCCGGAACCATCTTCTCCTATGTAATGAACAACTATTGGGATACGAACTATCGAGCCGGTCAAGGAGGGCATTTCCGCTTTCACTATGTGATTACCAGCGCGCCTTCGACCAGCGCAGGCGATTTGAGCCGTATGGGATGGGAAGAGATTACTCCATTGGAAACGGAGGTTGTTACAACCCAGGACAAGGCGGTAACTCTTTCAGTTCAGAATCAACCTCATGACGCAATGCAGCCGTCCAGCGTGCCGGCGGATGCCGACTGTTTTCAGAGCCTTGACGGGAAACAGGGGAGCTTCTTGGACATGAGTGATCCAAACGTCCTGCTGGAAACATGGAAGCCCGCCGAGGATGAGAATGGGACCATCCTGCGCTTTCTCGACTTTGGCGGCACGGAGCGGACTGTGACCGTCCGGACTCCATGCCTGCATCTGGATCGCGTAAGTCAAACGGATGCTGTGGAACGGGGTCAAACGGCAATATCGGTGGGCGGAGACAATCAATTTGATTTCACCCTTCATCCGCATGAGATAGTGACAATACGATTAGTGGGAGGACGCAAATAGCCCATGACAGCCATCAACTCCACGCCCTTGTCCGCCGATACGTCCGAGAAGCGCCGTTATAACCTTTTTCTCCTCCTGGTTGCCGGCCTCGGTGGCCTGCTCTACGGCATCGACGTGGGCATCATCGGCGGCGCGCTGCCCTACCTGGAAGCAACTTCGAGCCTCACCGCCGCGCAGCTTTCCGTCATCGTCGCGGCTGTGCTGCTAGGCAGCGTCTTCTCCACCTTGTTTGCCGGCGTACTCGCTGACTGGATGGGCCGCAAACCGCTGATGGTCCTCAGCGGCATCGCCTTCGTCCTCAGCATCCCCGTGATTGCCCTCTCGCAAGGCTATGGTCCTCTGTTCTTCGGCCGTCTCCTGCAAGGCATCAGCGGCGGCCTGATCGGCGTCGTCGTCCCTCTCTATCTCGCCGAGTGCCTGGCCGCATCCAGCCGCGGCAAGGGCACCGCGATCTTTCAGTGGCTCCTCACCCTTGGCATTGTGGCCGCGGCCCTGGTCGGCATCTATTTCAGCTACCGGGTTCAAGCGGTTTCTCTCGCCTCCGACGCCGCCACTCTCTTCGCCTTCAAGAATCAGGCGTGGCGCCGCATCTTCTGGGTCTCGCTTCCTCCCGGCGTCCTCTTCGTTCTCGGCAGCCTCATGGTCAGTGAGTCGCCGCGCTGGCTCTTTCGCCGTGGCAAGAAAGAGCAGGCCTACGCGGCCTTGCTGCGCTCTCGCTCTGCCCAGCAAGCCGGCCTCGAGTTGCGCGAGATGGAAGAGACAGCGCACCTGGCCCAGCAGAAGCTTTCCCCAGGCAAGCGCGTGCGGGAATCGCTTTTGCAGCGCAAGTACGTGATCCCCTTCATGCTGGCTCTCGTCATCCTCGCCTGCAACACCGCCACTGGCATCAATTCCATCATTGGATACAACGCCGGCATTCTCCTGCAATCCGGCCTTTCCGATCTCCATGC
This sequence comes from Occallatibacter sp., assembly GCA_049509995.1. Classification (GTDB taxonomy): domain Bacteria; phylum Acidobacteriota; class Terriglobia; order Terriglobales; family Acidobacteriaceae; genus Telmatobacter. The sequence goes on from JBEKZJ010000085.1 coordinate 18,325, forward strand.
CCACTGGGGCTATGTCATTTTCACCATCGTCAATTTCCTCATGACCATGGTCGGCATGGTGCTGGTGGATCGCAAGGGACGCAGGTTCCTGTTCATCGTTGGCACCAGTGGCATCATCATTTCCCTGATCGGTGTCGGCATCCTCTTTCTGCGTACCGAAAAGCTCAGCATCGACGCCCGCAGCCAGGTTCAATCCATGGTCGGAGCCGATCAGGAACTCACGCTGCGCTTCGATCAGGCGCAGGCAAGCCATCTGCTTGCCGCCAGCGGCGACACCGCCAGGCAAATTGAAAGCAATCGCGCCTCCCTGGCCATCATTTACTCCTACGGCGATTTCACCGCCGCCACCAGCTTTGTGCGCTCTGACGACACGGCCGCCGTCCCCATTCGGATCACCCGCGAAAGCTGCGTGCCCGCCAACAAGGTTGAAGCGTTTTTCAAAAACCCGTTCGCCGACCTCGACGCCGCCCGGTCCGCCCCTCTCAAAATCCAAAAAGCCGTTGTCGGCCAGGTTCCCGACGCAAACCACGGCTGGTTGGTCGCCCTCGGCCTCTATCTCTTCATGGCCTTCTATGCCCTCGGTCCCGGCGTTTGCGTCTGGCTCGCCTTGTCGGAGCTGATGCCCACCCGCATCCGCTCCAACGGCATGAGCATCGCCCTGGTCATCAATCAGCTCGTTTCCACCATCCTCGCCGGAGTCTTTCTGCCCTTCGTCAGCAAGTACGGCTACTCGTCCATGTTCTTTCTCTTCGCATGTTTCACCGTCGTTTACTTCATCACCGTGGCCTTCTTCCTGCCCGAAACCAAAGGCAAGACCCTGGAAGAAATCGAAGCCCATTTTGCAGGCAAAGCAACCGCTTGAACTCGCTGGAAGAGTAAATTCTTCTTGCGCCCAGTATCTCGACCGGAGACCCATGAAACGATTCCTTCTTTTGCTCTCGCTCGTTTTCGCTGCAGCCCCCTGCCTGCACGCAGCTCCGGTCGCGCTCTTCTACCTGACCAGCAATCCCGACTCCATCCGTTCGTTCCTCGCCCACTCCTCGCAGATTGATCTGCTGGTGCCCACCTGGTATCAGCTGGACGAAAATGGCCTGGTCACCGGCGCTCCCGATCCAACCGTGCTCAAGCGGGCCCACGACGACAAGGTTCCCGTCATGCCCATCCTGGCCATGTTCAACAAGAAGGGCTTCCACACGCTGGCCACCAATCCCGCCGCTCAGGCCATCATGAACCTAGCCATGATCCGCGAGTGCAAACTTCACGGCTACACCGGCTTTCAGTTTGACTTCGAGAACGTCGACTGGACCGATCGCGATCTCTTGACGGCGCTCGTCAAAACTTCAGCGGAGGCCATGCACAATGGCGGCCTGCAGTTAACCATTGCCACCGTGCCCAATGCACCGGGCTACCCCGGCCAGGGCGCGTTTGCCAAGTGGATCTACACTGATTGGCGCGGTGCCTATGACATCGCCGCCCTCGCCAAGTACGCCGATCTCGTCTGCCTCATGACTTACGATCAACACACCCGCTGGACCACGCCCGGACCCGTCGCCGGCTGGGACTGGACCGTCGACAATCTCAACTACGCCCTCCGGACCGTCCCCAAGGAAAAGCTCTCTCTCGGCATTCCCCTCTACGGCTACCACTGGTACACCGGCGCTCCCACCAAGGACTCCGCCACCGGCAACGAAAAGCCAAACCCCACCGCCGACTACATCGGCGTCCCCAACGCCCGGCAACTCGCCGAGGCCTACGGCGGCAAGATCCAGTGGGACGCTGAAGACCACAGCGCATACTTCTACTTCTATCGCGACCAGATGCGCGAATGGATCTTCTTCACCGATCTGCGCACCTTCAGGGACCGCTACGAACTCGTTCAGAAAAATGGCATTCAGGGCTTCTGCTCCTGGGTTCTCGGCGAAGAAGACCCCGAAATCTGGAAGTTCCTTCCTCAGCGCCACTAACACTGCCGCGAGCAAAGTATAACTGGAGAGTTATCAATGAACTCTTTTTGCAATCGATCAACAATCTCCGCGCTCACTCTCTTCCTCATCGCTTCGCTCGCCTCCGCGCAAAGCTTCCCCGACGTCAAACCGTCTCCGCAACAAATCGCCTGGCAGGACCTCGAGTTCGGCGTCATCGTCCACTTCTCCACCAACACCTTCCTCGACCGCGAATGGGGCGACGGCATGGCCGACCCTTCCGTCTTCAATCCCACTCAATTCGATCCCGATCAATGGATGAAAGCCATTCGCGACTCCGGCGCAAAATATGTCGTGCTCGTCGCCAAGCATCATGATGGTTTCTGCCTCTGGCCCACCGATCAAACCGCGTACAGCGTCAAGTCCAGCCCCTGGAAAGGCGGCAAAGGCGATGTGGTCGGCGATGTCGCCCGCGCCGCGCGCAAATACGGCCTCCAATTCGGAGTCTATCTTTCTCCCTGGGACCGCCACGAACCCAGATACAAGAACTCCGCCGCCTACGACGATTACTACCAGGCCGAGCTATCTGAACTTGCATCGAATTACGGCGACCTCGTCGAATTCTGGCTCGACGGCGCAGGCAGCGCCGGCCATGTTTATAACTTCGCAAAGATCGTTGAAACTCTGCGCACTTACCAGCCCAACACCATCGTCTTCGCCGACTCCGGCCTCTTCGAATACGGCGATGCCCGCTGGGTAGGCACCGAAAGCGGCCGTGTCCCTTACGAAAACTGGAACGTCATCGACCGTCACGGCTATCTCCGCTGGCGTCCCGTCGAAGCCGACACGCCCCTGCGCAACCAGCACTGGTTCTGGCATCCCGACGATGAAGCCTCTCTCAAAAGCCTCGACGAACTGCTCACCACTTACGATCAAACCGCCGGCCGCGGCGCTCAGTTGATGCTCGGCCTCGCTCCCGACCGCCGCGGCCTCCTGCCCGACAGCGATGTCGCCCGCCTCCAGGAATTCGGTAAAGCTCTGCGCGCGCGCTACGCTCACAACCTCGCGCTCGAGCACACACCGGCTTCATCTGAAGTCTCCGCCGCGCTCGACGGCAACCCCGATACCTTCTGGACCGCGCCCGCCGGCTCCCGTCACTCCAGCCTTGAAGTCAGCTTCCCCAAGCCCATCACCTTCAACCGCGCACTCACCATGGAATGGCTCAACGCCGGCCAGCGCATCCAGAAATACTCCATCGACGTCTGGACGGGAACCGCCTGGAAGACCGTCGCCGCCGCCCAGGCCATCGGCCACAAGAAGATCGACGTCTTTCCGTCCGTCACCGCCGCCCGCGTCCGCCTCAACATTCTTTCCAGCACCGATGCCGCGGCCATTCGCGAGTTCCAGCTTTACAACGTCGAGGAAACGAAGTGAACTCCCGTCTCGACGGGCGCAGACCTGACGCCATGCAGGTCGCGGAGCGCATTGAATTCGCAAAACCCCTCCAACCGTTATCCTGAACACAGCCGTGACCACCCCCAATCCTCCTACCGCCGACTCGCTCTTCCAGCGTGGCCTTGACCTGCTTGCCGTCGGCTCGCCTGCTGGAGCGGCCCAGGCCTTTCGCGCCGCCATCGCCGCCGATCCGGCGCACATTGAAGCCCACCACGGCCTCATTCGCGCCCTGCGCGACGCCGGCCAACTCAACCAGTCCGTCACCGCCGCCATGGCGCTCACCGTCCTCACCCCCGCGGACCCGCTCGCCCACGCGGCGCTCTCCATCTCCCTGCAGCATGCCGGCCACGTCCCCCAGGCTGAAGCCGCCGCCGCCCGCGCCCGCATCCTCGAGTGGAAGCTGCAGCTCCAATCCCCGCCCGCCGAGGATTCCCTGCCGTGAACCCCAGCCGCCCGCCCACTCCCGCGCAGCGCCTGCGCACCATGCACGATTGGCTTGCCCAAGCTTACGGCCCCCAGCACTGGTGGCCCGCCGAAACTCCCTTTGAAGTCATTCTCGGCGCCTATCTCACCCAGAACACCGCCTGGAAGGCCGTCGAGCGTTCTCTTGCCAACCTCCGCCAGGCCGGCGCGCTCACCCTCGATGGCCTCCGCTCCATCGCCCTTGAAGATTTGAAAAATCTCATTCGCCCCTCCGGCTTTCACACCCGCAAGGCCCCCGCGCTCAAGGCTTTTGTCGCCATGCTCGACCGGGAGTTTTCCAGTTCGCTCGACCTGCTCGCGGCCGCGCCCACGGCCACCCTCCGCCCCCGCCTGCTTGCTCTGCCCGGCGTAGGCCCTGAGACCGCCGACGCCATCCTGCTCTACGCTCTCAACCATCCCGTCCCCGTGGCCGACGAGTATCTCCGCCGCATCGCCGTGCGCCATCTGCTTCTCGCGCCCCCACCCGGCCCCGCAGGCTATGAATCCCTCGTCGATCTCACTCGCCTGGCCTTCGCCGCCGATCCCCCGGCCAGCCGTGCGCGCCTCTTCAATCAAGTGCACGCCCTCACTGTGGCCGTGGGCAAAGCACACTGCGGCAGAACTCCTCACTGCACTGGCTGTCCTCTCGCCGCCGATCTTCAGATCGTGACCTCCGCTGACATGAACGACGCAAAGCACAAGTGAGACCGGCAATCATCCCCCTGCACATGGCCTGCGGCACCCTTCCAGGCACAGCCGGCTTCGAGCATTCTGCTGCCCGCTAAAGCCCGGTAAACTCGGGCCTCGTGGCCTGATCTCAACCCCCGCTCGGAATTTCCATTAACCCTCGGCCAAATGCTGACGATGAACTATCTGTACTGCTTGTTCAGGCGGGCGATGACCTTCTGGGCTTGCTGGTCGACGGCTTCCGCGAAACTATCCACGTCATGCGCAAGCCCTTGTCCGTCCTTCTCCCCGGCCGGTGCGCCTGGAACGCCGCGGCCCTCATGAGGGATAAGTCCGTGCCAGTCAGGAGCGTTCATGGCCATGACAATCCTCGTCGTCGATGACTCAGTCACCATGCTGATGAGCCTCAAGACCAACCTGGCTATGAACGGCTTTCAAG
>JBEKZJ010000086.1:0-20927 GCA_049509995.1 Occallatibacter sp.
TCCACCTCGACAATGTTGTGCGTCGAAATCAGCTTCTTGAAGCCCTTGGCCTCCACGGTGACTCTGTACTGGCCCGGGTTGAGGTTAGGAAACGTATAGAAACCCTGCGGCCCTGTTATGGTGTCGTTGGTGATGTTTGTCCCATCATTGGTAAGCGTCACATTCGCGCCCGGAACCACGGCTCCAGATGAGTCCTGAACCGTACCGAGCAAGGATCCGGTCACCGCCTGCGCCGGCGCGACCTTCGCGCCCAGCGAAAGAAGAATCAGCAAGCAGGCTACTGCAAATCCCACTGTCGATCGCTTTTGCATAATGCCTCCAAAGCGTTCCTAGTGTGGTCGGCGCGCTGCATTATGCGCGCCAATGTTAACGTTTCCAAGGGATCATCGTGTTTTATTCCCTTGCTACACAGCCGTCGTGTTGTATGCGTGGCAGGGTGCTCCGCGAACACCGCCGCCCATCCTGAAGCAGGACGCGCTCCTTTACCAGTAACGGCGGGGTTACGGGGCGGTGTAACGTGGAGTTCAAGGTGCAGCGACCTTTGTTTTCAGGGAGTTCGAACATTCGCAAGACCCAACTTTACCTGGATGTTAAAGGGCCCGTAACGTCGAATCGCCCCTCGCACGATCTGGCTTCGAGGGTTTCGCAGACTGCAGGGGGAAACCTTGTAATCTCGCCCAATTGAAGACACTCATGTTCCAAGACTTCATTAAAGGCGGACCTTCTCTCTGACTGCGCTTGAGAGGCCAGGTGGTCATAAGGTCCCGCCCGACCAGGGCCCTTCTGCCGAGCGGTGGAAAGAACGATAGTATTATGGATTGCTACAGATGTCCCGGGTTCTCTGATTTCGGCTGTCCAAAGGAGGCTCGCTATGGCGGCTGCGATGAAAAGGGCTCTATGGTGCCTCACAAGTGTTGCGGTGATCCTCGTTGGGTCAGGCGAGAAGGCTGTCGCTGCGACGCCACCGGTAGGTATCCCGAAGTTCGAGCTCGCTCCTGGCCCCTTGGAAATGAGCGAAAGAGCGAGCCCGCGGAGATTCATCAACGCGGTGGGAGAAAAGAGCGGGCTGTGGGGGTTTGAAGACGGGCAGTTGGAAGGATGGGTCTATCCGCTCAAGATCTTTCACGATTTCCAGCTGGATTTTCAGCTGGCAGGGTCGCCACGTGTCTACTCCGGGCGTGAAATCCTTACCAGCGTTCGGGTCTTTCCGCAGATGGTGCAACTGCAATACTCCGCCGAGATGTTCACGGTGAACGAGATTTTGTTTGCACCACGAAGCACACCCGGCTTTGCCATTTTTCTGGATGTGAATGCGTCGCGCGCCATGCGCATTTCTGCACGCTTTAAGCCTGACTTGAACCTGATGTGGCCCAGCGGATTAGGTGGCCAGACATACATCTGGGACGAGAAGAACAGGTGGCTCGAACTGGCGGAGCCTACGAGTCAGTTCTCAGCTCTCATTGGGTCGCCATTCGCCGAAGCATCAACCGCAGTCGGTTATCACCCCTATCTAAGCAACGAGAACCCTTTCGAGGAGTTGGAACTGCACGTCTCGCCTGAGGAAGCAAGTCAAAACTACATTCCGATTCTTGCGGCGGCGGGAATGAAGGGAATCTACGATGCTCAGGCAACTTATTACGAGCTTCTGAATCAATTGCCGCTGCTCTACGCGCAGAGCCTGCGGCATTACGAGGAGCTTGACCGGCAGGGGACGCAATTTGTTACCTCGGACCGGAAGGTGGACGAATCGCTTCGCTGGTCTCGCGTGGCGCTGGATCAGTTGAAGATCTGCAATCCCTACGTCGGGTGCAGTTTTGTTTCAGGTTACGGATCGTCCGGAACCGGAACGCGCCCGATGTACGCGTGGTACTTCGACGAGCCGACGATCACATCCTGGGCCTTTCTGGATGCCGGCGGTGCAGCAAGTCTGGAAGAAGCTTTTCGTTTTCTTGAAAAGTACCAGCGGAAGGACGGCGCGATTCCTCATGAGGTCTCACAAAGCGCCACGCTCGTTGACTGGTTCGACAAGTATCCCTATCCCTACATCCATCCAGATTCCAGTCTCTGGTACCTGATTGCAATGGGGCACTTCTACCATTTCTCGGGCGACGAGGAATTCGTGCGACAGAGTTGGCCTCATATTCTCAAGGCTTACCAGTATTGCCTGTCCATCATGGATCCGGCCGACGGATTGCTAGTGATTCCCAAGGACGCTTGGGGTTCCATAGAACTCACAGGATTCAGCAAGGATGCCGCCATGGCGGGAGAATGGATTGCGGCACTCCACGCCATGCGTGATCTCGCTAAGATGGCTGGCAATTCGGCGCTTTCCGAAGAATGCGGTCAAAGAGAAGAGAAGGCTGCTGCATCCCTGGAGCGCGAATTCTGGAACCCGCGACTCGAGTATTACGATTACGGTGTCTTCACGTCGGGCGAATCTGTGACGTATCTGAATCCGGCGATCGGGTGGTGCGCGTGGCTCGGAAGCCTTCCTCGAAACCACGCGCAAACGGTTCTGGAGGAGCTTTCGACCGCGGCATTCCTGGCAGACTGGGGCCAGCGGAATATGTCGCTCGCCGACCCACGTTACACCGAGGGATCCTACCACATCGGTTCAGCGTGGCCGTTTGCGACCGCCGGTCCCATGCTGGCGCAGTTCAAGTATGGCGATGCCGTGCAGTCATTTCTCACTTGGCAAGCTATGCTTGCGCTAAGGGATTTCGACGCACCAGGCGACATGCCGGAGGTCCTGACCGGCAATTACTACCGTCTGCTCGATAATGCGGTTCCGCATCAGATGTTTTCAGAGATGACGGCGATTCCCGGCCTGGTCGATGGCATTCTGGGCCTTGATCTCGATGTGCCCGACCATGCGCTGAAGTGGATTCCAAGCCTGCCTCCAAGCTGGCCGAGTGTTGCCTTACAAGGGTTCCCCTACGGACAAGCGAAGATGGATTTCGAGTTGCGCCAGAGTTCCGGATTGCTGACCGCGAGCATTCGGCCCACCAGCTCGCAAGCCGTCAGACTGCAGTTTTCGCCTGCTCTGCCCATGGGTTCTACGGTGCTCTCTGTGACGCAGGACGGCAAGCCAATGCACTATCAGGTGGAAGATCGCGAAAGTGACGTGCATGTGATAGTCAACACCAGTTTTTCCGCCGCGACGCAGATTGAGGTCCAATACCAGCCGGGAGTGGCGTTGGAGGTAGAGAGGCTGCCGTTGCTGGAGGGCGATTTCAGCCGGAATCTGAGAATTCTTCGGACGAGCTACACAGATAGGCAGATCGAGATGACAGTTGAAGGACGGCCTGGGCAGGACTACGAAGTTCGAGCGTATACTCCGCTCAGATTAGCGGCCACGGAAGGTGTCAAGTCAATCGAAGATCGCGGCGACTACAAATCGATTGAGCTGGCTTTGCCTAACGACAGCCGCCTGTTGGACAAGGCCGGTTATGTGCGTTGGGAGGTGCGCGTGAAAGCCGAACAATAGCCTGGGACAGTCCAGCGATGGCCTGCCCCTGCCGGCAGAAGAACGGCTTGCGTTGCATTGAAAGTTATCTACGGCTGCACTTGACACGCGGCTGAGGGGCGCTCGCCATTGACGCGCATCTGTCGTAAAATAATTGCGATATGCCGGGCCGAGTCGCAGAAGCGATCAGTTGAACGACATGGTAGCTGACGGGAGTCCTGGTACAAACGGAATCAGGTACGAGACATTGTGTCGCCGGGAGGCGTTGACAAGTGAATGCGCATGCTGACAACACGGTGGGAGTCCCTTCTTGGGATGAATGTCAGCAGCAAGTCCAGAGAGTCCTGCAATCTGCTGGTTTTCACAACGCCTCGATGCTGCAGCAGCTGATGCGGTACCTCGCACAAAAGGCATTCGATCCTAGCGCCGAGACGTTGAAGGAATACACCATCGGGGTAGAGGCGATGAGCCGGCCCCGGGATTTCGATCCAAAGGCTGACCCTATCGTCCGCGTCCAGATCCATCGCCTTCGGCAGAAGCTGAAAGAGTACTACGACGCAGACGGACTTCACGACCGCATTGTCATTGAGATTCCGAAGGGCCAATACCTACCTATTTTTGAATGGACCGGCGGCATGGAGGCCCTCGCCGGCGGGAAGTCCGTCTCCGCGGGCGAGGAGCTCTTATCGAATGATCAGGTCGTTCAAAGCGCGGCGGATCCAGTCGATCCGGAAGTGCGCCGCTCGAACAAGCCTGTTTCGCGAGCCGTACTGATTGCGGTGGCAGTGGTAATCGCCGCATTCACAGCGGGTTTATGGATCGGAGACAAATGGGTTCCACTCGGCGTGACTAAGATGCGCGCGACCGGCGCGAAATCTGATTTTGCAAAATCTTCCGATCCGGTAATAGCCTTTTGGGCAAAGTACATCGGCAACGATCCAACTCCGGTCATTGCTTACCCAGATGCGGTGTTTCTTCTCGACAATTACAACGATTTGTTCCGCTTCAAGCGAGGCCCGACCGATTACCGCGGAGCTCCTGTCGATTCACACCTGGCCGAGCAATTCGCATCAAATCCGGCTCTCGTCGCACGGGCTGGCCAGCTTTATTACGAGAATTCGTACTTGGGCTTTGGCGAACTCAAGGCCGTCGGCATGCTGTCGAATCTCTTTGGCCAGATGGGGTATAAGCCGATCGTCAAGCCCAGCCGAGAACTTACCGTCGATGATCTAACGCAGCATAACGTGATCATGCTTGGCTCATCCTCGCAAAACATAGCGGTCGCCCACTTCAGCAGCCTGGGCGACTTCAGCTTCAAGGATTTCGACGCGCGCCTGGAGCAATGGAGAGGGGTCATCGTAAATGGCCATCCTCGCCGCAACGAAGCGTCGACCTACCATACGGAACGCGATCCGAACACGCAGGTTTTGAAGGCGGATTACAGCCTGATTACGATTCAGCCGGGAATTGTGCCCGGACGGTACATCGCAGATTTTGGCGGTCTCGACACGACCGGCTCAGAAGGCGCGATTTTCTATGCCACCTCAAGGTCGGGGGTCGATGAATTAACCAAGGCGATCCAATTGCAGGGAAACACCGGCGACGAGCGGCCATTCCCCGTTTTTCAGGCTTTGTTGAAGGTGCGACTCGAGAAGGGCTACCACGTCCTTGGCGTCAGCCTGGTTGCAGTACACATGCTCCCATCAACGCGGCCTGAAACGCGGGATGTGGGCAATACGAAGGCATTGCAGCCATGACGGATTAGGTCCGCGGTCTATCCCAGACCATTGTGTGTGGCAACAACATCCTTCGCCAGGTGGATGTTCAGCGGCGTTACATCCGCGTTACACCCCTCCGGCTCAGAATTTTCCCGTGATGCTTTCGCACTGAAAACAAGGGGCATCCGCAATTCATTCGGTAGTTTCAATTGTCCGTAACCCCACCGTAACTGGAATCGAATGGCCGGATAAGCGCAGCATAATCAGCGATCGGGCATTGTTTGCGCGCCCAGACACGCACGTGCGGCCGGGGAAGAGGAGCGTGGAGATGAAGAGATGGTATTCCGCAATCACCCACATCGTTCTGGGTTGTACGGCAGCCGTTCTTATTTGCTTCATGCTGCCAGGAACCAGAACAAGTGCGGCAAGCGGCCGGGGCGCCCGGGCGTTGATGCGGGTGTTGCCTCTGTTTACGGCTCCCAATGTGCCGGCGATGGGACCCGTAGAAACCGAGGCGCCTCCGATCAAGAATCCGAAACCGCCAGTGACCGGACTGCCCGGCAAAGGCATGGCACAGCACCCTATGCTGTATGTCGGAGAGGGTTACAATAAGATCCTGCTGGTGAACAAAGGTAAGATCATCTGGACGTATTCCACCGGTCCGGGTTGGGAATATGATGATGTGTGGATGCTTTCGAACGGAAATGTTCTCTTCAGCCGCATGCAATATGTGGCGGAAGTGACGCCCGACAAAAAGGTGGTGTGGCTCTATGACGCCCCGCAGGAGACGGAGATCCATACATGTCAGCCGATTGGGTTGGATAAGGTGCTGCTAATCGAGAACGGACTGCCCCCGCACCTGAAGGTGATCAACATCAAGACCAATGTGGTTGAGGTAGATCACGTGCTTCCTGCGCCCAGTCTCACCGACAGGAAAACAGTGCACGCGCAGTTCCGGCGCGTGCGCTACACCGCGCAGGGAACCTACCTGGTGCCGTTCCTCGAAATGAATAAGGTCGTAGAATACGATAAGGACTTCAACGAAATCTGGAGTTACGATGTGCCGAGCCCGTGGGCCGCGATCCGGCTGAAGAACGGGAACACGCTGATCACTGATGAGCACGATGTAAAGTCGCTCGAGGTGACGCCAAAAAAGAAGGTGGTCTGGGAGATCACGCCTTTGGAGCTTCCAGAGAAGTACCGGTACGAGAACTCGCAGTCGGCTGCACGGCTGACGAACGGGGATACAGTTCTTTGTTCGCGAGGCGGCAGCGCACAGGGCCCGCAACTCGTAGAAGTCACGCGCGACAAAAAGGTAGTCTGGGTGTTGCAGGACTGGACGAACTTCGGGCCGGCAACAGCGGTGCAGATTCTCGATGATCCCGGTAATCCGGAAAATCCTGGAGATTCGGAGCATTGATAGTTAAACATGCTCGGGGCCGGATGGCGCGGCAACGCAGGGGGACTGAGAAGGGGGATTTTCATGAGTGAGTTGAGAAAACCTACGCGAAGGAACTTCATTCAGACGACGGTGGCGGGGACAGTCGGCCTGCCGTTGCTGGGTGGTTTGGACATTGAACAAGCGGTCGCTGAGACGGTGGGTGGGAGATCGCAGGTATTTCGCGTGAACGGCTGCCCGGTTCATGATGGGCAACTGCGCCACGTGGGATTGGACGCGCTGCTTCACCTCCTTTCGACCAATGGCACCAAGTTCTACCAGACCGCCAAGAGCGGCCCCTTGAATGGGCCGGCCGGCCTGATTGCAGACGACGATGTAGTGGTCCTAAAAGTCAATGCACAGTGGAAGTGCCGCGGCGGCACGAACACCGATATGCTACGCGGGCTGATCCACCGTATCCTCGGGCATCCTGATGGCTTCCGGGGCGAAGTGGTGATCTTCGAGAATGGCCAGGGCCGGCCGGCTGCTTTCGATGGGATCCACAGCGATGCTGATATGGCCGAGTACAAACCATTTCCGGAGCTTGATGGCAAGGTCATAGTGAACGCCGAGCAGCATGACGTGACTACGATTGGCTATCTCGTGAAAACGGTCTTTGCCGGCAAACCGGTGAGCTCGTTTCTGATGGATCCTCACCGCAATGTGTGGATTGCGCCCGACGATCACACAACCAACGGCTATCGCCGCGTGGGCGAGCAAGGCACGGCATGCGTCTCCTATCCCTGCTTTACGACGGCAGGTGGCAATCGCATCGAGCTGAAGGAAGGGCGATGGACCGGCTCGGGCTATGTACAGAACCTGAAGCTGATCCATTGCGCTGTGCTCAAAGATCACAGCGGCGATATCGGCATGACCGGCGCGCTCAAGATCGTCTATGGCACGTTGTCCATGTTCGATGGCACTTCGGCCAGGCGCCACTACGAGGACCTCGGTTCGCAGTGCGCGAGAATGTGGACCAATGTCCGGGTTCCCGATCTAAGCATCCTGGACTGCATCTGGGTGAGCTATGGTTCGATGACGGCCGGCGGGCAACACGTCAGCGGCTGCATCGGGTATCCGCCAAGTATCACCAGCCGCCAGAATACCCTGCTCGCCGGGCATGATCCGCTGGCGCTCGACTACCACGCAAGCAAGCACATTCTGTTTCCACTGGGCGGCGAGAACGCGGCGGCGCACGACCCGGACAACAATGCGCGGCTGGTGAACGTGTACAAACAGGCTGCAGAAACAATCAACAACACGGGCGGCATTCTGGGTCGGCCGGTTCACACTGGAGACAGAAACATTCAAGTGATTGCGACCGGCGCGCTGGATCCGGCTGCAGCAAAGGCCTGGGAATGCTACGTTTAGACTGGTCCACATCCCTGGCCAGCGCAGAAGGGACAGGATTGGGGCGCGCCTGCGTTGGTCCGGGAGAACCCGGGCGCGCCTGAACATTGGAGTGGAGATGACGGGACGAAGAGAATTTCTCAGGATATCCGGAGCGGGGATGGCCGAGGTGTTGACCGCTTCGGCGGCGTTCAGCGGCCAGCAAGCTGCTGAAGCGAACGGGGAGGATGCGGCGCATTCGAGTTTTCGCGTCCGCGCATTCGGCGCCACGGGCGATGGAAAGACGCTGGATACGGCAGCGATCAATCACGCCATTGAAACGGCTGCAAATGCCGGTGGCGGCACCGTTCATTTCCCGGCGGGGCAATACCTCTGCCATTCGATTCACCTCAAGAGCGATGTGGCGCTTTATCTCGATCAGGGCGCGACGATCATTGCGGCAGACGCACTGCCCGAGGGCCAGGCGGGCGGATACGACGATCCGGAGCCGGAGCAGCCGTGGGAGACCTACCAGGATTTTGGCCATAACCACTGGCACAACAGCCTGATGTGGGGCGAAGGGCTGAGCAATGTCTCGATCCTCGGTCCGGGGCGCATTTGGGGGCGCGGACTGACGCGCAACAACGATCCCAAAAGCCAAAACCCCACGCAAAGGCGAGTGAACGGCGTGGGCAACAAGACGATCTCGCTGAAGAACTGCCGGAATGTGCAGCTGAAGGAGTTCCAGATCCTGAGCGGCGGCTGGTTCGGGATTCTGGCCACCGGAGTGGACAACCTGGTGATCGACGGTTTGACGATCGACACCAACCGTGACGGCATGGACATCGACTGCTGTCGAAATGTGCGCGTGAGCAACTGCGCGGTCAACTCGCCTTATGACGACGCGATTGTGCTCAAAAGCAGCTTTGCACTCGGCGTGGCACGCGCAACGGAAAACCTAGAGATCGGGAATTGCTATATAACGGGGGCCTACGAAGTGGGCACGATGCTCGACGGCACGTGGAAAAAATTCGAGGCAGGTTCGCGCGTTCCGCACACCGGGCGGATCAAGTTCGGCACGGAATCGAACGGAGGATTCAAAAACATCACCATCAGCAATTGCGTGTTCGATGGCTGCCAGGGGTTGGCACTGGAGACGGTCGATGGCGCTTTGCTCGAGGATGTGACGATCGCGAACATCACCATGCGCGATATTGTTTCCGCACCAATCTTCCTGCGCCTGGGCAGTCGTTTGCGCGGGCCAGCAGAGTCAACCAAGACTGGGACTCTGCAGCGCGTGACACTGAGCAACATCGTGTGCTCGAATTCGGCATCGCACTTGGGCTGCATCATCAGCGGTGTGCCTGGACACGAGATCCAGGACCTCACGCTGCGGGGAATCTACATTCAGCATCGCGGCGGCGGAACTCGAGAGCAAGCCGCCATCGTTCCAGCGGAGAACGAGAAAAAATATCCGGAGCCGAATATGTTCGGAGATATGCCGGCGCAGGGAATGTATCTGCGCCACGTGAAGAACGTAACTCTCAGTGACATCGAGATTGCCGCGTTGAGCGACGATGCGCGACCGGCGTTCATTTTTCAAAACGTGAGCGGCGCCGATCTGTTTCACATCAAGACGCCCGCGGGCGCGCCGGCACTTGAGATTCACGACAGCACGGGGGTGCAGGCGATGTGGGTGAAGGGATTGAAGGACGGGCCGGTGCAGGAGTGAGCAGATCGGCGGCGCCGCAAGCACACCACGATTCTTTTCGATGTCAGTCAAGGGCCTGCACTAATCGCGTGTCGGACGATCGAAGCTCCAACTGGGACCGCTGTGCCCGAGGAGATTCGGCTTGGGTAGAAACTGCGAGGCCGATCAAAGCAATGCTGGCGACAGCTCAACGAAGGGTTTTCGCACCGGATATTAACACTGATCTGCCTCCACGAATGCGGCGGGAGAACTCAGCTGCAAACAGCTTGGGATGCGAGGTTACCCAGGCACAAATCGGCGTGAACATCACTGAAAGAGCCAAGTCAGATTGTCATTGTTCCAATCAAGGACAAAGGCGATGGTGAAGGTAGCGGACCATCCCAGACCTTCTGCGCCGGCACCTTTGCCGGTCCTGGAATCATAGTATTCGCGCAGGCTCGAGGAATCTGCCGCTATCCAGCCGAGAAGGTTGGAACGCATTTTACCTGCCAGTTCGCTGTAGCCATATTCACGAAGACCCTGAAGGGCGAAATAAGACGTATTGAGCCACGCCGGACCGCGCCAGTATCCGCTGCTTACATATCCAGGAGTGTCATAGGCGACAGTTGGCATGCCGGGAAAGAACTTCGCCGGGTCGGATGCGATTGCGGCGACACGGGCTGCTTGTTGAGGGCTTGCGATGTGGACAAACAAGGGCATGAAGCCGGCCGGAGACAGGGCGGGACCATTCTTTCCGGTCTTCCGATCGCGATCGACATAGAAGCCGAGTTTGTCATCCCAAAGCCTCGTATTGATGCGCGCGGCTAAGTCACTTGCCATGCGGTTCCACTTATCGCGATCCTGAGCGAGCCCAAGGCGTTGAGCTATATAAGCCAAGGCTCGATAGTGAGAGACCATGTAGCAGTTGAGGTCGATGGCCCAAAGCCGGTGGTCGTTGCTCTTGGAATAACGGTAACCATCATCCCAGCGGATGGAGTCGTCCCATCCCGAGTCGTCGCCGGTGTCGGTGCCCGCATAGTAAAACAGGCCGTCGGCAGCGCCGCCCCGCTCATTGAGCCAGAAATCCCCGAGTTTGACGAGCTTCGGGTAGATTTCCTGCAGGAATTGAATGTCGGGTGAACGGCGGTCGACGACTGCAACAGCCCATGCCATGACAGGAGGCTTGGTGAAGGTAGTTACCATGCCTCCCTTCTCCCAGATTACGTCGGGCAGAGCCCCGCTGGGAAGCTGCTTTCCGAAGAGAATCTTGAACTGCTCGCGCGCGAGCTCCGGGTCCCAATGGGAGATCCCGACGGCGTGGAATGCCGAGTCCCAGTTCCAGATTCCGCGATAAGTTCCGAGCGACGGCATGACGCCGCGGTATGGCTTCCAGGCATCTCCGGTGATTACATTGCCCAGGAGTGTGGCCTGGGAACGCTTCAGCAATGCGGCTTCGGAGGGGGAGACCTCCTGGGTGGTCTTAGCAAGCCAATCTGCGGCGGGTGACGATGAGATGGATTGAGCCAGACACATTGAACCAGCAGTGAATAAGATCGTGCCGCAGGCGAGCAGTAAAAGAGCGGGCCGGGCGCAGCGGTTTCTTTTGTTTTTCGGCATGCTACTTCACCTCGAAATCGACGTTGGAGCCATTTTTGTGTGCGGACCAGATCTTGCCGGCAGGCAAGGGACTAAGTGCCTCCCGGTTACGCCAGAGAAGGGTTGGCCGGCCGGGATCAAATATTGCGTCGTAGCGGTCTCCCATCCATCTTTGGTTGCGCACGAATACTTTGCCAAGTGCCGCGATCGGTGCGACGGTCAAGTCTTCTCCTGCCCAAGTACGCAAACCGGCAACATCGGGAAAGAGCAGCGTATCGAGGGCATCGTAGCCCATGATGCGCACCGAACCGATGGCATGTTCTCCTGGAGGATAGCCCTTCGGGTCTACGTTTTCGGGAAGGAGCGGTCCGAGATTGGAACTAATCGCACGAGAAAGCCAGTCGAACCCTTCGGAAGCGTGACCGCTGCGCGCAAGCGCCATACCGATATAGCCGAAGATTCTGGGCCATGCGGGGCCGCGCCAGTATCCGCCCCAATGCGGTGTATCAAAAGCCAGCGTAGGCAAGAGAGCGCCGTTGAATTTGGCAGGATCGTTGAGCCGCTTCATCATGGCTTCGACACGCGCAGGGTCGCTTTCGAAGTAGAGGAGATAATAGGCATCCAGGTTCTCCCCTTGCTTCCAGAGTTTTCCGGTTTTGAGATCAAGGTCCCAATAGCGCTCGGTGGCGGTGTCCCATAGCTTGGTACGCATCGCCTCCTGAGCCGTGGAGAATTCATCCTGCCAGGGCGCCGGGTCTTCGCCTTCTATCTTGGAAAGATATACCATTTCCAGCAAGCTCCAGAGATTGAAGACCTGTTCATTGATCGAAGTTGTCGGATGTCCCTTGAGGTCGATGAACGGCGAATCCTTATCGTCCCATCCGGTTTCATAGGTGTTGAGCCAGTCGATGAGATGGTCGTGGTTGGAGTCGCGGACCTTGAGCAGATTGCGCTGATAAGCCAAGAGAGCTTGCCATACTGTACGATCTCCGGCAACGCCACCAGGCTTTTCCTTCAGGATACTGGTGTCGCCGGTGAGACGAACATACTCGCCTACGAGTGTGGCCTGCACCGGAACTCCCTGAGTATCCCGCTCGGGTCCGGTGGCCTGGAAGGTGTTTTTGCCTGAAGGGAAGATGGTCCACGCAAGTGTGCCGTCGCCTTTGGCGTTTACGGCGTAACGAAACCAATCGAGCAGAGAAGCGCGGGCAAGATCGGTTCGGTTGGTTCCCATTAGAGCAAGCGTCTCGGCAACGCCGTCGTTGCTCCACATACCCATAAAGACATTCCAATCCGCAATGACCATGGGGCACGCGGGGAGATAGCGGACCTGGCAGGTTGTGTTCAGAAGTCCTCGCCAGAACCAGAGTTCACTGCGAACCAGTTCCTGGGGCGCGATGCTCTCATCCTTGTTCAATGTGCCGATTTTGAACTTGATCGGTTCGGCGGGGGCGACCAGAGGCGTAGATGCGAGATACTCGTTCCACAAGCGATGAGTCTGCGCATCGAAGAGATCGGGAGACGAATGCAGTTCTGCGAGCGCTGCTTCGGCCTGCCGTTCGTTTTCACCCAGGGTGATGACGAGGGCCGCGGAGGTCCCGGCAGTCAGCTTCCATTGAAAGTGCCCGCCCTGAGCGGCGGTTTGCGGGTGTGCGGCGAGTAACAAGCGGTAGGGCCACTTCGAAGATCCAAAACTGAGCAGATGGGAGTCAGTGACTGGGAGGGCCCGGAAGCCGAGTCCCCGACCTTGGATGGTGACGGTGACGGGCTGAGACGAATGCTCCACAACGGTGCGAACGACGGCAGCGGCCTTACCGTAGACGGGATAGACGACGAGCGATACCTCGAGACCATCGCCGAAGGTCGCGCGATATATGGTTCGATCGGCGAAGTAAGTCAAGCTATGTTTGGCCGAACTGTCACTTAGATGGAAAGTCTTTCCGGAATCCTCGAGAAAGACGGGCGAATCAATCTCCAAGGCGGTGAGCCTCTCACTGCCGTTGGTTGGGGCTGCCGGGCCGGCCACGGGGATGATGATCTTCTGTCCTCCGAATCCGGACTCCTGCAGGGCCATGAATCCGTTGGACTGGTAGATCAGGCTCTTGGGAGGAGCCGACGCATCAAAGCGCGTGAAGGTAGCGTAGTCGAAGTTCTCCCCCATGTAAGGCGGGAACGGAGATGACGAACTTTGTGTTTGCGGTGTCAGACAGGTTTGCAACAACGCCACAAGACAGACCGTTTCTAGAATCTTCATAGCGCCTCTTTCCTGGTGCACGGTCGATGCTTCTTGACTCGTCATGCTGAGCGCATTCTATTTGCGCCCGGTTGCTTCATGCTTCTGTTCCGGCTGGTTGGTTGACCGACAATCGAATCGTGTTCACAAACCGGGCATCGGCGTGTGATGATCTCGTCGCGGGCCTCTGCCCAGTCGCTTCCAAGCTTGTCCGGGCCGGCGGAAACTGAGACAAAGACGATCGTACGTCACAGGGGTTCCGCCTTTGGCTTCGACCCGCCAAGATGCTGCCGGAAGCGGAGCCTCGCCTCCTGAAGAAAAATCCAACTGAAAGAAACTATAACTCTTACCTACAAACTCCAAGGAGGCTATTCGAGCTTTTGACCCTAGAATGGTTTAGAAGACCCGCCGAGACGGAACCCGCCTGCCAGGTAAACAATTGGCTACCCGAAAACAAGCACCTTCGAAGAGCCGTCTCGCTTGACTCTCTCTTGATGCTGAAAAGACGGTGCCGCCGTACAGTGAACGTACAGTCGAACCGGCATTGTCGGCATTTTGGCCACTTCTGGCCATTTCGGATCAGTAACTTGCCTGTTGTCAATGGCATGGATAGTTCGACTCCCGCCGCCTCCACCATGTCCAAGATACAGGGAATGGACTTGTTAAATCGGTGGTCGCCACCGTCCAAGGCCTATCCATCTAGATGATGTTCCGTAAAGGCCACTCACATCTCAGGCCCATTGAATCGCTGCAAGCATTCATCGAAGGGCGTTTGCTTCGACAATGAGATGCGTGATGGCACTATCAGTAGTAAACGAACGAATGGGGCTCACGCGAGTTGGAGACCACAGCAAGGGTAATGGCATTGAGCATGGGGCTACTGCATCAATTCGCCCTGGGACTCAGCTCCCGAAGGAGGGGTGATACCAGTGATACCAATTTCTTGCGGAATGTCGTCCCTTGGTGAGAAAATTGGGAAAGAAGGGCACGCTAGAGAATTCTGGCAAGTTCCTGATGCGGCGATGTTGTGCCGTTAAATCGAACAACGAAAACGGCATAGTGGCCACTCGGGAACGAGGCTTCGAATGCCTCCGCCCCGACCAGCATAACTTATTGACAATACAAGCGATATAGCCGATTTCGGCCACGCATTTGCTTTTTTGCAGCTACATTACTGTAGTCGAAATTGTAGCTGTCAAAACCTCCGAGGCCCAGAAATGGACTCAGCGACGCTATGACGAACTCGATCAGGGCCGCTTGGCCGCCCTGGTAAAGGCGCTCCACGGCCATGCAGGCCAATCGAAAACAGGGTCACAATAGCCTTAGCTCTCAGACTTTGACAAGAGCTTGGGGTCGGGCAATGCACCAAACCGCATCCGCAGCAAAACTGGAAACTGGAAGGAGGCACCGAATGTTTGAACCCCCTAGGAGTCTGTCGGGAATAGATTTTTCACCCTTTAGAATCAACAACTTACGAATTCTACGTTTTTACGTAACCGCTTGATTCTAAATGAGTTACGTCGTGAGAATTTCCTATTTCCGACACACTCCTAGAGAAACTTAATAAAGGTTGTTTTACGGCGTTGCGTAAGAGCTTCGACGATTTGGCTTTCGGCGGGAACATCGATCGACGACAGCAGAAAGGACGAACCGTCGCAGCGGTAGACGGTCCCACCGAGGTTGACGCGCTTTCGTCCCTGTACGAAAACCGTAAGGCTGGGCTCGTAGGTGGCCAGAAAACATGCCGTTGGCGCGGTTCGACGATAAAGGGCCAGACCGGGAATGGCGGTAAAATTCTCTCCCCGCGATTGCGCATGCGCCGCAATCTTGAGGGCCAGGTCCTTCCGCATCTCAATCGCCGCTGCGCTCAGCTCTCTCGGTTTCTCTGTCTGTCTCGCCATTTTGCGTTGCATGCCTCCTTTTCCAGCGTACTGCTGAAGTGCTCTCAGTCTGCACAAAATCCGCCATTAAGACAGAATCAGGCAAGGAATTGGCAGGATTGGGATACCGCTGGGACGGCATTGTTCTGTAATCTTTGGATTGAAAAGGGCAGTGGGGCGGGGAGTTCCTCTCGCTCTCGACCAGGCGGAGCAGCCCGAAACGATGGGCTCCGGATCTGACGACGAGAGGCTTCGGTCCTGACCAACTGATAGGTGAATCAATGCAAAAGCGCAAATTGGGGAACAGCAATCTGGAAGTTTCGGCGCTCGGCCTCGGCTGCATGGGCATGAGCTTTTCCTACAAACCGTTCCCGGAAAAGGAGCAGTCGATCACTCTTCTCCGTGCGGCCGTCGAGCGTGGCGTCACCTTCTTCGACACGGCCGAAGTCTACGGCCCCTTCAACAACGAAGAACTCGTCGGTGAGGCCCTCGAGCCCTTCCGCGGGCAGGTCGTCATCGCCACCAAGTTCGGATTCGACATCAATCCCGACGGAAGTCACGGCGCCAAGGGCCTTGACAGCAGCCCCGAGCGCATCCGCCAGGTCGCCGATGCCTCCCTCAACCGCCTCCGCATCGACGCCATTGACCTCTTCTATCAGCACCGCGTCGATCCCAATGTGGCCATCGAAGACGTAGCCGGCGCCGTCAAGGACCTCATCCAGCAGGGCAAGGTCAAGCATTTCGGAATGTCGGAAGCTGGTGCGAAGACCATCCGTCGCGCCCATGCCGTGCAGCCGGTTACAGCCCTGCAGAGCGAGTACTCGCTCTGGTACCGGAAGCCCGAGGAGGAGATCATTCCCACGCTCGAAGAACTCGGCATCGGCTTCGTCCCCTTCAGCCCCCTCGGCAAAGGCTTCCTGACCGGAAAGATCGACGAGAGCAAGACGTTTGACAAAACCGACATCCGCAGCACCATCCCCCGCTTTACCCCGGAGGCCCGAAAGGCGAACCAGGCGATGCTCGATCTGCTCGGCACCATCGCAGCGCAGAAGAAAGCCACGCCTGCCCAGATCGCTCTTGCCTGGCTGCTGGCGCAGAAGCCGTGGATCGTTCCCATCCCTGGCACGACAAAGCTTCATCGCCTGGAAGAGAACATCGGTGCTGTTGCAGTCGAGCTTTCGGCGGAAGATCTTCAGCAAATCGAAAGCGCCGCAGCGAAGATCACGATCGAGGGCGCCCGGTACCCGGAACACGTTGAGAAGATGACCGGCCGCTGAGCCCCGGCCAATTGCGTTCCCGTGCATTCTTTGTTCAGCGAATGCACGGGAAAGGCTGAGAGGAGAAAACCGGCAATGGAAATAAAGAGAATCGGTACTGAGCCTTCAGGCAAGGGGCCTGCAGATTGGTTCACTGGCACCGTGCGAATCGATCCGCTGTTTCAAGCGCCCGATCCGGCGCGTGTCGTCAGCGCCAGCGTCACCTTCGAGCCCGGCGCTCGCACGGCCTGGCATACGCACCCGCTCGGTCAAACTCTGATTGTCGTGTCGGGCTGTGGCCGCGCACAGCGCTGGGGCGGTGCAATCGAGGAGATCCGGCCCGGCGATGTCATCTGGTTTGCACCGGGAGAGAAGCATTGGCACGGGGCGGCGCAAACCACGGCGATGACCCATATTGCCATTCAGGAAAAGCTGAATGGCAAAACCGTCGATTGGATGGAGCAGGTGAGCGACGAGCAATATGGAGCATAGTCCTGCGGATGTACGTTGCGGGCCGGCGCAATAAGACTCCTTCCCTGGAATTGGGATCGGCTCTTGTGCAGCTCGCTCAGGATGACAATCTCAGAGATGGGTTCGGGGCCATGGAAAAGGGCCGCTCCGCGGATGCGAAGTGGCCCTTTTGCCGATGTTCGAGGCCGGAGTCAGCCAGCCTGCATCATGCTCGCAGCCGGAGTTACCTGGCGGCCACCAGCGGATGGGTGGTCAGGCTGCCGTCGGCGTAGCCCTTGGCGATCTCGGCAATCGCGATAGGCTTGTAATCGCCGGCGTGGCCGGCCTGGCCGAATTGAGTCATGCGCTGGGCAACCACCTTCTGCATGGCCTCGCGGGCTGGCTTCATGTAGTCGCGCGGATCGAACTTCTCCGGCTGCGTCCACAGCACCTTGCGGATGGCGCCGGTAATGGCCAAGCGGTTGTCGGT
Organism: Occallatibacter sp.; assembly: GCA_049509995.1. Classification (GTDB taxonomy): domain Bacteria; phylum Acidobacteriota; class Terriglobia; order Terriglobales; family Acidobacteriaceae; genus Telmatobacter. Next base: position 17,547 of record JBEKZJ010000086.1, read on the forward strand.
GTCCACGTTGACCTTGCGGACGCCGTTGCGGATGCCGAGCTGAATCTCTTCGACCGGCACGCCCCAGGTCTCCTTGAGCTTGCCGCCGTACTGGTTGACGATGTCCTGCAGGTCCTTGGGCACCGAGGAGCTGCCGTGCATGACCAGGTGGGTGTTGGGCAGGCGCTTGTGAATGGCGATCAGCACGTCCATCTTGAGGACTGAGCCGTCGGGCTTCTTGGAAAATTTGTAGGCGCCGTGGCTGGTGCCGATGGCGATGGCCAGGGCGTCGACGCCGGTGCGCTCGGCAAACTCCACCGCCTGGTCGGGGTCGGTGATGTGCTCGAGACCCGTGCCGCCGGCTCCGTGACCGTCTTCAACGCCGCCCAGCACGCCGATCTCGCCCTCCACGGTGACCCCGCGCGGATGCGCGAAATCGACCACCTTCTTGGTCACCGCGACGTTCTCTTCGAATGTGGACGGGGTCTTGCCGTCCTCCTTGAGCGAGCCGTCCATCATCACGCTGGTATAGCCCAGCTCAATGGCGCTCTTGCAGGTTTCAAAGCTGTTGCCGTGGTCCTGGTGCATGGCGATGGGAATCTCGGGATAGAGCTCGTTGGCCGCCAGGATGAGGTGAAAGAGGAAGCGGTCCTGCGCAAAGGCGCGGGCGCCGCGGCTGGCCTGGATGATGACCGGCGAATTGGTCTCCTTGGCCGCGGCCATGATGGCCTGAATCTGTTCCATATCGTTGACGTTGAATGCGCCGACGCCGTAACCGCCCTTGGCGGCCTCGTCGAGGAGTTGCCGCATGGAGACTAATGGCATAGTGAATTCTCCTTCTCAGGTTGGCTCCGGCCGCCTGGTCGCTCAGGCCCTTGAGGGCGGGAAAACAGCCTCGCGGGCGGCAGGAACTGCAATCGCCTTTATGGTACCAGAGCCGCGCAACGGAAAGATGTGTTCCTGAACACCGTCTACTTGCACATGGACCGGTTGCGGCAGGCGCGTTCCAGCCGCCGTATGGAATAATCTGCCGGTGACCCTTGCCTCCGCCACGGCCCACGATTGGTTCCTGCTGGCCTGCGCCGCCGGCGCCGTGCTGCTGCTGCTGATCCTGATCGCCAGGGTGCGGCTGCATCCGGCGCTGGCTCTGGCGATCGCCGCGCTGGGGCTGGGCGTGGCCTCGGGCATGCCGCTCAAGCAGGTCCCTCTTTCCTTCACCGCCGGCGTGGGCAACCTGATGGGGCACATCGCCATCGTTCTGGGCCTGGGTGCGATCCTGGGCCGCCTGCTGGCCGGCTCCGGCGGCGCTGCCGCGCTGGGCAGGGCCCTGGTGGACGGATGCGGCAAGACCGGCCTCCCCTGGGCGCTGCTGGGCCTCGGCATCCTGGTGGGCATGCCGGTCTTCTTCGAGGTGGGCCTGGTGCTGCTGATGCCCATTGTGGCTGAAGCCGCCCGCCGCACCGGACGCCCGCCGGTTCTGGCCGGAATGCCGCTGCTGGCCGGGCTCTCCATCGTCCATGGCACGCTGCCGCCGCATCCGGCCGCCATGCTGGCCGCCGCGCAGTATCACGCCGACCTGGGCCGCACCATTCTCTTCGGTCTGGCCGCAGGATTGCCCGCTGCCGCGCTGGCCGGACCGGGCCTGGGATGGTTCCTGATGCGCCGCTGGGACAAACGGCAGAAGAAGGCCGGGCCTGAGGCTACCCCAGGTGCGGGCCCGGCCGCTGCCGAGGAGAATTTGCCCCTGTTCGCGCCCACGCACGAAGAGGAGTTGCAGATTGAGCGGCAGGAGGAAGCAGCGGCGGCGCACCAGAAAGCAAAGGAGGCAAAGGTCCCTGCGCCCGCCGGTCCCGCGCGCGCCGCCGCGGCCATCCTGCTGCCCATCGCGCTCATTTTCCTGGGCAGTTGGGCGGACTCGATCGCCCCGCCGTCGAGCGCCGTGAACCAGGTTCTGCACTTCGTGGGCAGCCCGGATATCGCCCTTCTGATCGCCGTGCTGGTGGCCCTGGTCACGCTGGGGTCGCGCATCCAGACCGGACAGCATCACGGCCGGGAACTGTTGCGCAAGCTGACCGCGGAATCCTTTGAACCCATCGCCAACGTGCTGGTGATCCTGGCCGCCGCGGGCGGGTTGAGCGGCGTGCTGCGCGATTCCGGAGCCGCCCAGGCCACCGTCAGCCTCGCGCTGGGCGCGCACATGCGGCCCCTGGTCCTGGCCTGGCTGCTGGCCGCGGTGGTCCGCGTCTCCATGGGCTCGGCCACGGTGGCCATGGCCGTGGCCTCGGCGGTTCTGGCGCCACTGGCCAGCCACGCCGGCGTGCGTCCCGAGCTGCTGGTCCTGGCCACCGGCACCGGCTCACTGATCCTCTCCCATGTGAACGACCCGGGCTTCTGGATGATCCAGTCCTTCTTCAAGCTGGAATTGAAGGACACGCTGGCCACGTGGTCGGTGATGGAAACCGTGCTGTCGGTGGCCGGGCTGGGAACGACGCTGCTGCTGGCGGCCGTGCTGCGGTAACAGCAGATGCCGGTGTTCCGGAGCATTTCGCGATGCACGCGTTTGCATGCACCCTGTGGATACCGTCCATAAATAGCGTTGTGGATGGATGGCTCAGTTTCGGGCGACCTGACTCGGCAAGCGAATAGCTTCCGGTTTGCCGGTGATCCAGGGGGCGCCGGGATAAACCGGCATGTTGTAGGGGATGAAAGAGCCCTACAGGAAAGGAAGTAGCGATTCCATCCTGGCCTCTAGTCTTGCAGGCGTCATCGTGAGGTGCCGCTTGAAGCGTAGAACGGGGGCATCGGTGGGCGGGGCTATTGAGCTTCGAAAAACCGGTAGATCAGGACGCCGACTCCATCCTGAGGAGGAGGAAAACAACACGACAGCCGCGTTAATTGCGAGTGGCTGTTTAGGTCCTGCGTAGTCGAAGAACCTTCGCACGCCGAGAAACAACGTGTGCTTTCGGCAGGGCTGCGTAAGGCGGCAGGACAGGCAAGAATCTCAGCGTTTCTTAGCAGACAGAATGGACGGACCGAAGTGCGACCGATCCTGTAGGCGGCAGGCGATTTCGGCCTTGCTGGCACCTTTGCGGTCGCACTTGGTCAGGGACGCCGTTCGGATCCAGATCGAAACACGATATACTGGTTGGTGAGCGAGTTGCTCTGTGACTCGCGAATCCGGTTGTTACGACCGATTCGTGGACTCTTGCGCGGTGGCCTCGCGTTGAGATAATAAAGGTGCCTACTACATCGTCCAAATAGTGCTTTATATTATCGCTGTTTTTTGGTTAGAGTTAGTCATATGCCGAGAGTCGCTCCCGTTGTCTCGCTCAACTCCACTGCCAAAGCCGCGCTGGACAAACTGGTGCGGTCGCCATCCACTCCACAGGGTCTGGCACAACG